>CAZBSE010000016.1:8215-43806 GCA_964494385.1 uncultured Actinomycetota bacterium
GGCCAGGAAGCTGTACCGGTCGGTGCCTGCCAGGCGCTGGGAAAGCAGGATTATATTATTTCCACGCACAGGGGCCATGGGCACTGTATAGCCAGGGGCGCTGATATGAATAAAATGATGGCCGAGCTTTTTGGAAAATCTACGGGTTACTGCCGGGGCAGGGGCGGTTCGATGCATATTTTTGATGTAGAGCTTAAAATACTGGGAGAAAATGGGATCGTAGGCGGCGGAATACCTATTTCCGTAGGGGCAGGGCTGACCTGCAGCATGGAAGGGAAAGGAAATGTGGTGGTATGCTTCTTTGGCGACGGGGCCGCAAACAACGGAGTGTTCCACGAAGCTTTGAATATGTCAGCCATATTTAAATTACCGGTAATCTACGTTTGTGAGAACAATATGTATGCAATTTCAATGTGTTCCAACGATTCCGTAGCCTGCAGGGATATAGGGAAGAGGAGCTGCGCTTACGATATTCCGGGATATATTATAGACGGTAGCGATCCTGTCAGTGTATATGAAACAGTTTGTGAGGCAGCGGTGCATGCAAGGGAGGGCAATGGACCGTCCCTTATTGAGGCAAAGACATACCGGTTTTACGGCCATCATCCCAATGATCCCGCCGAGTACAGGGAAAAAGAAGAGGTTGAGTATCATAAAAACAAAAAGGACCCCCTTACCAATTTTAAAAACAGGCTGCTTGAAAAAAAAATAATAACCCCGGGTGAAATAAAGAAAATTGAAAATAAAATAAACAGCAGGATAGATAAGGCGGTCGCATTTGCACGGAAAAGTCCTCAGCCTGAGCTTGGGGAGTTTCTGGAAGAAGCGGAGAAAAATTAATATCGGGGGAACTCCGTTGTTTTTTACAGAAAGGGAAATTAATGAGAGAAATTGAATACAGGCAGGCCATAACAGAAGCTATAACAGAAGAGATGGACAGGGACAGCAGGGTATTTTTAATTGGCGAAGATATAGGTGTTTACAACGGCGCCTTTAAGGCATACAGGGGGCTTCTGGACAGATATGGTCCCCGGAGGGTAATCAATACCCCCATTTCGGAGAGTGTCATAATCGGTGCGGGAATAGGTGCGGCCATTACAGGATATAGACCCGTGACAGAAATTATGTTTATGGATTTTACCGCGCTGGCCATGGATCAGATTGTAAACCAGGCCGCAAAGATTGGTTTTATGACCGGCGGGGATGTAGATGTCCCCCTGGTTATAAGGACGCAGGGAGGAGTTGGAAAAGGACTTGCCGCACAGCATTCGCAGAGCCTGGAGGGGTGGTTCTATCATATCCCCGGGCTCAAGGTAGTGGTGCCTTCCACCGCCTATGATGTAAAAGGGCTGCTGAAGACAGCCATCAGAGACAGCGGTCCGGTGGTGTTTATAGAACATAAAATGATTTACCCGGTTAAGGGCGCGGTACCGGAAGCAGAGTATATGATTCCCTTTGGGAAAGCCGATATCAAGAAAAAGGGCAGCGACGTTACAATCTTTGCATACTCAAATATGGTGCTGAAGTCGCTCGAAGCCGCAGAGGAACTGGAAAGGAACGGGATTAGCTGCGAGGTCTTTGACCCCAGGACACTGGTGCCGCTGGATATGGATTTGCTTATAAATTCGGTAAAGAAAACACGCAGGCTGGTAGTGGTAAGCGAGGCCTGCAGAAGGGGTTCAGTGGCTTCGGATATAAGTGCCGAGGTGACCGAAAGAGCATTTGGATATCTTAAAGCACCGGTAAAAATAGTAGCGGGATTAAATACTCCCATTCCCTATAATTCTGCACTGGAGCGTGCCTCCATTCCCCAAAAAGATGATATTATAAAAGCGGTAAAGGGACTGCCTTAAGAGATAATTTGGCCATAATATTGTTATAGACCAGGCCGTTGTGCCTGTGTGCGGCAAATATTTATCTATAAACTCTTTTTTGTACGATCCTGCCGATTATAAGATACCTGAATATTTTTCCTTTAAAACTCTTGACTGCTGCCGTTATGGCAAAGATGGCAAAGATGAACCATAGGGGAATAAAAAGGTAAATACAGGCTATGGATACAAAAAACAGGGTCCCGGGTTCGGTACTCGAACTGGCCATAATTAAAGGCAGTGAAACAAACATAAGGATAATACCGGTAAATATAGACAGTATAAGTAGGGCAAAAAATACCAGCTGGAAAAAAATCGCCTGAATTGCATTAAATTTAACGAACCTGGATTTTTCTTTCTGTGTAACCCATATTATTATAGGGGCAATTATCCCAATATTGGGAATTACAATTGACAGATGGCATATAAGGGACATAAGCTTTTCTTCAGAGTTTATTTTATCATCCATTACTACTCCTTGCAGAATAAGATAACAGTTTTTATATTTAAACCGTCTTAATACGGTAATAGTCCGGAGGATCTAAGAATACTATTAACTGACGCTCATTTCAACATAATTGATAGGAGCCGGCTTCAGCTTTCGGCGGATGGAAAACATTGACAGGCAGCAGGATATATATTATTATAGACCACGTAGTCTATAGACCGTACAGTCTAAAGGTTTCCTAAAGGAGGATTACATGGCGGCGGGGGACAAGGGATTTAAAAACAGGAAAAAATTAATGGATGCTGCACTGAATGAGTTTGGCAGTCACAGCTACAGAGAAGCTTCCCTTAACCGTATAATCAGGAAAGCACAGATCAGTAAAGGATCATTTTATTTTCATTTTAAGAATAAGAAATCCCTGTACCTTTATATGTTTGAGACTGTGGCAAAAATCAAGATAGCTTTTTTTGAAAAAAATTCCGATATGGATAGGGACTTTGCGGACAGCGACATATTCGAACTGATCAAATTGCAGTCAAGATTGGGAATAAAATTTTCAGCCAAATATCCGAAGTTTTATAATCTCTGGCTGAGATTCAGTAAAGAAGAGGACAGCATCAGACAGGAAATGGTCTTAAAGAAATTTAGAAAAGATATTGACCAGGCAATCGGCCCCATGGTAGAAAAATCAATGAAAGACGGAAAATTAAGAAAGGACTTTGACCAAAATACAATAACAAAAATAATTATCCATCTTCTTATAAATTTCAGCAGCATATTTACGGTAAGTAAAAAAAGTATTGATAACGGCACGTACCTGAGTGATTTGGATAAATATATTGATTTTATAAAAAATGGTCTAGCCGGGAGGTGAAAGGACAGTACGATATGATTGAGGTAAAAGATTTATATCATAGATACGAGAAAAAAGATAAATATGCGGTCAGCGGAGTCTCCTTTAGTATTGATAAAGGAGAGATTTTCGGCTTTCTCGGTCCCAGCGGAGCAGGGAAAACAACGGTTCAGAATATAATGATAGGGATCCTTGGGCTGCAGAAAGGCGAGGTATTATATGAAGGCAAATCAATAAGAGAAATGAAGTCTGGTTTCTATAACAGAATAGGAGTTTGTTTTGAACAGTCCAATCTTTATTCAAAGCTGACCGGATTTGAGAATTTGAGGTATTATGCGGGGCTGTTCAATGTGCCCACCAGGGACCCCATTTTGCTGCTGGAATCAGTGGGCCTTAAAGGAGCCGCCCATAAGAGAAGCGGGACCTATTCCAAGGGAATGAAGCAAAGACTGGTATTTGTAAGGTCACTTATAAATAATCCGCAGATATTGTTTCTTGATGAACCTACCGGGAGCCTGGATCCTGCACTGGCAAAAAGAATAAAGGAAATGATAATGGGTCTTAAAAAGGAAGGCATGACCATATTCCTGACCACCCATAATATGTATATTGCAGATGAGTTATGCGACCGGGTAGCTTTCATTAATGAAGGTAAGATTATTGCCGTTGATTCACCCAGAAATTTAAAACTTAAATACGGCAATAAGTCAGTAAAGGTGGAATACAGAGCAGGCGGCAAACTCGTCAGTGAAATATTTTTCCTGGAAAGGGAAAACGACCTTGATGCTTTTAATAAGATAGTAACCGGAAAGAAGGTGCAGACCATTCATTCACAGGAAGCTACATTGGAGCAGATATTTATAAAATTAACCGGCAGAGAGTTGGCATAGCCATGAAGAGGTTTATAAATCTATTCAAGCAGGATACCAGAGTTATAATACGGAGCGGGCTCCATTATGCTGTAATCTTTGTCAGCGTGATGTTTATTATATTGATTAACTTTGTTATTCCTGAAAGCCTGGAAGTGAAAAGTAATGAATTTTTCTATGACGGCACACAGGGAAAGATCCTGGAGCCGTTTCTTCTGGCAGGAGGAGTGGAAACTGACAGCATATTCTCAAATTATGATGATTTTATAGGAGCCCTGGAAGAAAACGGGGACAGTATAGGTATTCAGCTGGAAGGCAGCGCGGAGAATGCCAGATTTACTATATTTTCCCAGAATACGGAATCAATTAAGAATATCAATCTGGAAGAAGCTGTTCTGGAAAGCATCCTTGAAAACATCAGGGGGACCGTAGGGCCGCCCAATTACAGGGTAGAAAATTTGAGGGAAGAAGCGCCTCCCATTCCCTTTAATAAGAACCTGATTCCGGTTTTTTTGACCTATGAAGTAGTAGCGCTGGGATTTTTGCTTATTGCGGTAATGATATTTCAGGAAAAAGCGGAGGGCAGCATACATGCTTATAGGGTCAGTTCTTCCGGCACCGCAATATATATCCTGTCAAAGGTTGCCATATTTACTCTGATTGCCGTATTGTATGGTGTGATTACCACGGTATCGACAGCAGGCTTTAATATTGATTATGCCGTACTTCTGCTGCTTATGATTCTTGCCAGTATTTTTATGACTCTTCTGGGCCTTCTGGTAAGTATTTTTTTCAAGAATATATCGGAATTTTTATTTGTGACCTTCGGGGTTCTCCTGATTATGCAGCTTCCGGCTATCTCTTATATAAATCCTACATTTGCTCCCGGATTTATAAAATGGATCCCCATGTACCCTGTACTGTTCGGCCTCAGGGAAGCCCTTTTTTCGACAGGTAAACAGAATTACCTTTTTCCTTACCTGATAACGCTGATAGCGGGGATCGTAATAATATTTGCGGCATGCTACTTTGCGGTTAGAAAGAGACTTATGAGGAGTGGATTGTAATGTTTAAAAGAATATTAAATTTTTTCCTCAGGGATATAAGCGGTTTTTTCAGGGACAATATATTTATTCTTATGATTTTAATGCCTATCCTGATAGTGATAATAATAAGATTTTTCATTCCTACTGTGGAAACCAGCTCAATATCATTTGCGGTAGATGACAGTGTTGGGCAAGAGTTTGCAAGCATGCTTGAGGACTACGGGAATATTGTTGAGTATGATAGTCCGGAAAGGGTAAAAGAGAGAGTCGGCGGCACCGATGATATCATCGGAATAACCAGAGACGGGGATCAGTATGTAATTATACTTGAAGGCAATGAGAAAGAGGAGATAAAGGAAATTGCTGCAATAGTAATAGACGATATCTTAAGAGAAGAACCGGCGGCAGAGATTATCCATCGTCAGGTAGGCAGTTCGAAATCCCTTTTCAGGGAATATTCGGCAATCATGGCGGTGCTTATGATAATATTTATACAGGGGATGCTCATGGCATTCTATATTATAGAGGAAAAAGAGAGCAAGGTAATCTATGCCATTGCCGTTTCTCCCCTGAGGCTATGGGAGTATATTTTTGCAAGATGGCTTTTGGTAGCCATAACCGGCACAGTGGTATCAATTATTGCAAGCCTTATACTAATGGGGACCTCTGTCAGCTACATGCTGCTGCTTGTAGGGGCTGTTTTTTCAAGCAGTCTGGCAATGGTAGTGGGCCTTCTAATCGGAGGGCTGGCCGGCAATCAGATAAGCGGAATAGCTATAATGAAAGTTTTAAACCTGGTAATCTTTTTAGTTCCTTTGGGTGCTATTTTTGTTCATGATCCCTACCAATATTTTTTCTATCCTTTTCCTAATTACTGGGTGTTCAGGATTCTTAAGAATATTTTTATAGGTACCGGAAGCACCGGAGATTTCTGGCTGAGCTGCGGGATCACGCTGGTTTCATCGATTATTATACTGGTAATACTGCTGCCCTTCTTAAAAAGAAGGATACAGATAAGATAGGAAATAATAAAAAGCTTAAAAAAGCTTGAAAGTAACATATCTCATATCCACACTGATAAAAAACATAAAAATTAATTTAATTCTGGTATATAATTGTTCCATATAATAGAAATAGTTTTTTATTATGGAAAAATTTTTATTAAGATTAAGCAGGATAACGGCATATATACTTATAATCCTTTTAATTCTGATAATAATAACCGGCTACCGCCAAACGGGGCATTTTACTTTTATATCCAGGGGGATGGCAAATACTCTTCATCAGGTATATTTAAATGTAGCCTTCCTGCTGGTGGCTTCTATACATGCTCTTACCGCCATCAGGCGTGCCCTTATAAGAAACAGGGTAAAGGGAATATACATTGATGTCCTCCTGATAGTACTGGGAATTTTATTTGTAGGCGGGTTTTCATACTTTACCTTTTTTTAGAATAAGTTCCGGGAGTCAAGGTGAAAAAGAAACTAATAATAATTTTAATCTCAGCGGCAGTAGTGGCTGCCCTGGCTTTCTTTATCTATTATATATATCAGAACGAAGCCGGAAAAGTTGCGGGGGAAGAACTCTTCATTCCGGAGGATATTAACGTGGACCGGATTGAAAACGATCTGGAATTTGCCAAAGCAATACCGGAATACAGGATGCTCTTTACCGGCCTTCTGGAGCAGGAACTGGATATTTCTTTTTATGAGATTTTAGATAGATATATGGACAGAACAGAAACATTTACTGCAACAGGGATACGTTCGGATGGTGAAGTGGTCGATCTGGAATTTACAGGCATCAAACTGGACCATATTTTAAATGACCTGAAATTTAAACATGGGATAGAAAACGTCATAATCTACGCAACGGACCTGTATGCAGCGGATCTTGACATTAAAACGCTGCAGGACGGCAGCGTTTATCTGGTATGGAAAAAAGAGGGCCAGTATTTAAATCCCACCGCAGACGGCATATTAAAAATAGTGGTGGATAACGGCCCGACCAATAAATGGGTAAAGAATCCTGTGCTTTTTGATTTCATAACTGAATTTGATGATCTGGTGTCCCTGGCTGACAGGCTGGAAGCAGAAGCAATTGATTTTGTTTCAATACAGAATTTCTTCACTCTATCCCTGGGTTATACTCCGGAAATTGATATGGACCGGTGGAGCTTGAAGATAAGGGGCCTGATAGAAAATCCTTTGGAACTGAGTTATTCCGATATTTTAGATATGCCCCAGTCTTCGGTATTGGCCACTCTGGAAACCATATCCAATCCTCAGGGCGGAAATCTAATCGGAAATGCGGTATGGACAGGAGTTCCTTTTGATTACATTCTGGAGCAGGTGGTTCCGGAGGAAGATGCACAGGAGGTAGTTTTTTACTGCGATGACGGATATTCTACCAGCTTGACCATTGATGAAGCACTTGGAGAAGGAGTAATGCTGGCTTATAAGATGAATGGAAAAGACCTGACCGTGGAGCACGGTTTTCCGGTCAGAATGGTAGTGCCGGGAAAATATGGGATGAAATGGCCGAAATGGATCAATTTTGTGGAACTGGTTGATTATGACTATAAAGGCTACTGGGAGCAGAGGGGCTGGTCGGATTATGCTGGAAGGGACCGGCCCGAAGACAGATCCGATTAAGACTTTTGCAGATTATAATTTTTTAAAGGGAGAATATGATTAATCTGATTATAATTTTAGGAGCGGTGACTTTTGCTTTACTTATGGCCACTTTAGTAATGCAGATTTTATTCAGGTCAAGAAGAAAAAAGACATTCTATAAGCTCCATCAGAATTTTGCCATAGCAACGATTATACTGGCTGCTGTACATGGAACTGCTGCACTGCTTTATTTCTTTAATCTTATTTAACTGCAGCGGCAATTACTTAAGCTCTATGGTGGCTGTGCTTCTTCCGCCGCAATATATTTATATTGTATCATGTTCCTATATCTGTTATAAATTTTAATAGTGGAAAACTGGAGTTATAGAATTATTAATTATTTAGTTATAGAATATTGTAGAATTTTACAGTCGATTTACCGGACAGGTAAGGAATATGGAAAGAAAGACGATTTTACTGACAAATGATGATGGAATAGATTCAGAGGGAATCAATACACTTTACGAGATTTTAAAAAAAGACGATAAGTTCGAGTTAAGCGTCGTGGCTCCTGACAGGGAGAGGAGTGCGGTGGGGCATGCTATTACTGTGTTCCGTCCCATTTCAGTAAGAAAGGTATATAAAAAAGGCAGTTTTTTCGGGTACGCTGTTGACGGCACTCCTGCAGACTGTGTAAAAATCGCTTTCAAATCCATCATAAAGAAGGCACCCGATTTACTTATATCCGGTATAAACAGAGGGGCAAACCTGGGAGAAAACATTATTTATTCAGGAACTGTCTCGGCTGCGACTGAAGGAACGGCTTACGGCATATGTTCAATAGCTGTTTCAATAGATAATCTGATTGACCCCGATTACAATTACGCAGCGGATTTCACCAGAAAAATTGCCGGTAAAATAATGGAAAGCGGCGGGCTCCCCGGGGGCACACTGCTTAATATCAATGTTCCGGATGTTCCCCGGGAGAAGATTAAAGGTGTTAAGGTAACCATGCAGAGTGATGCCAAGTTCAAGGATAACTTTATAAAAAGAGTTGACCCCAGGGGCAGGGATTACTACTGGATGGATGGGGAATTCATAGGAGAGGTAAAGGATAACAACTTTGATTATGATGCGGTCAAGAACAATTATATATCTATTACTCCGATCCATTATGATATGACCGATTACAAGAGGCTGGATTATTTTAAAGGCTGGGATATTGAAAAATAATACAGATATATTTTTATAAGTTTATGAACCAGTTCCGAAGGTACTGCAGATATGACAATTAAAAAAGAACAATTTATATCGGATTTAAAAATTGGTGAAAATACGGATTCCGTGTTTGCAGTAGCCAGAAAACAGATCAGGAAAAAGAAAAATGGCGAAGAGTATTGTACGGTTACCCTGCAGGACAAGAAAGGAAGCGTAGAAGGTGTGCTGTGGACGGAAACCTATAATACAGCGGGGAATTTTGACCAGGGCGATTTCGTCTCTGTAAGGGGAGATGTGAAGGAGTACAGGGGAAGCAGGCAGCTGGTGATAAGTTCCATAAAAAAGATTGAAAACAAAGAAGATTTAAATTTTTCGGATTATGTAAAGACCACCGGCAGGGACATAGATGAAATGTTTTCTGAAATTACAGGATATATCTCGAGTATCGAAAATCCCCATTTAAGAAAATTAATTGATATGTTTTTTAGTGATAAGAAATTCGTTAAAGATTTTAAAAACGCTACTGCTGCGGTTAAATATCATCACGCTTTCAGGGGCGGACTGCTTGAACATACTTTATCGGTAACCAGAATATGTGATACTCTTTCCGGAATTTATGATAATTTGAACCATGACCTGCTGATAAGCGGAGCCATTCTTCATGATATCGGTAAAATGAAGGAGTACAGGACAGTAGTAAATACGAAAGTGACAGACGAGGGAAAACTCATAGGCCATATAATCATAGGATACGGGCTTATTCTGGAAAAAATAAAACAGATTAAAGGTTTCCCCGTCGACCTGGGAAACAGGCTCCTTCATATAATACTGAGCCACCATGGTCAAAAGGAATTTGGTTCTCCGAAACAGCCTAAAATACCGGAAGCTTTTATTGTTTATCATGTGGATTACCTGGATGCAGATATAGGCGGATATAATATTATACTGGAAGAAAATAAAGGCAGAGCCGACTGGTCGGACTATGTTAAAAATTTTGAAAGATCGGTTTTTTTAAGGGAAGTGGAGCTATCTGACCATGAAGAAGGGGAGAATGAAAAAAAAGCATCGGTTGGAAAGGTTGATTCGGGAGAAAAACAGATTTACGAAAAAGACAGGGAACAAGACGGATTGTTTTGATCCTGCGGACGGCGGGCCGTTTTTTATCAATTTAATTTTTTAAAATTAAAAGGATATGAACATATTACAGTACAGAAAAGATGCAGAATCATTTTTATATGACATAGATAAAGAATATTACCTTCATTTCTCGGGGCAGAAAAGCAGCTTTAATATCAGCCGGAGCTACAGCCGGTATGGACATTTATTTGGCAGGGAGAGTATCGATAGCATCAGGGAAATAAAGCATAAAAGCAGTGGTGAGGAGAAGAGAAAAGCAGCGTACCTGTTAAAATTCTGTACCGAAGGCTATATGGAGAGACAGGCCAAGGATCTGCTTGATAGGATAGCGGAACAGGAGGCGCAGGCAAAAATTGATATAGAGGGAAAGCATGTGCCGTTTCGTTATTCGGAAATCTTGCTGGCAAATGAGCCGGACAGAGCCAGGAGAATGGAAATTGAAAGCAGAAGAAATAAAAAAATAGCAGAAGTTTTTAATGATACTCTACGTACATACTGGGAAACTCTTCACAGCCAGGCCGCAGAACTGGGATTTTCCAGTTACAGTGACCTCTTCTCATATTTAAAGCAGGAGGATTTCTCTGCCCTGGAAGCTGAGATGGAAAAGCTGCTGGATGAAACCCAGAGTTTATATGAAAGCCATTTTGAAAGTTTGCTTATGAGAGAGCTGGGAATACATCTGAAAGATTCTGCCAGAAGCGATTTTGCATTTATTAAAAGAGCAAAGAAATATGACAGATTCTTTAAAAAAGAAAGTCTTATCCCTGTATTCAAAGGCACATTATCCGCGATGGGATTGGATATAGACAAGTATAAGAATATTCATCTGGATATAGAAGAAAGGGAAAACAAATCACCCAGGGCCTTCTGCTGTGCGTTAAAGGTGCCGGAAGAGATATATCTGGTGATTATGCCCAGCGGTGGACAGGATGATTTTGAAGCCATGTTCCATGAGGGGGGCCATGCGCTGCATTTTGGGAATACCGGCTCCAAACTTGATTTTGAATACAGGTTTTTAGGCGATAATACCATAACGGAAGGATATGCTTTTTATATGGAGCAGCTTATGAAAAATCGTCAGTGGCTGATTGATTTTCTGAACATGAGCCCTGAAGACGCCGGTGAGTTTGTATACTTTTCAAGTTTGATAAAACTGTGGTTCTGCAGGAGGTATGCGGGTAAGTTAAAATATGAGCTGATCCTTCATGACGGCAGCTCCATAAAGGGGAGAGATTCGGTTTACAGGCAGATCTTATCTTCCGTAAATCTAATAGAATACCCGGAGGAAAATTATTTAAAGGATGTGGATGGTGGTTTTTACTGCACCAATTATATAAAAGCATGGATATTCCAGTCTCAACTTGAAGAATATATTCATAGGAAATTTGGCTATAACTGGTATAAAAAGAAAGAGGCAGGCTCTTTTATAAGGGAACTGTGGAGCTGCGGCCAGAAATATTCCGTAGAGGAAATTTTATCACAGCTGGGTTTTGATAAGCTGGATATCGATTATCTGATAGATTCACTTATAAATGAAATTAAAAATTTTAAAAAAACCTGATTTTATTCAAGGTTACTGCAGATGGACAAACAATTAGAAAAGTTCTTCAGATACTGGTTTTCGGGATTTGAATCGGGCCTGAAAAATATTGACAGCGGTTCCGGAAATAAGGTATTGCAGTGCTGCGGCGAGGCGTGTGCCGATTCTTATACCAGGGATATATTCAGGCAGGCAAAGGTTAAAAGCTCGAACCTGGGTGAATTCTTGAAAAACCTGTCAAAAAAATTTCCGGCTGCCAGGTACAGGCTGATTTCCGGTGATACCATAAGCGCAGTATATAATAAGTGCGGATGCGATATAGTTTCTAAAGGATTTATAAAATCTCCGCTGTTCTGCAATTGTTCTGCGGCAAACCTAAAGGCAAATTTCCAGACCGCTCTTGGGAAAAAGATTGAAGTTGAACTTAAAAATTCGATTCTTGGGGGTGCCGACAGGTGTTCGTTTCTGGTTAAGATATTGCCCCCGTAAATCATAATGTGATAAGGTATACTTTTAAATAATATTATTTGATGGCAAAATTATGCGGAAAGGATAACAATTGGATCTAAAAAAAAAGATAAGGAGCATTCCGGATTTTCCCAAAAAGGGGATAGTATTCAGAGACATTACAACTCTGCTCAGAGACGGAGAAGCATTCGGGCATTCTGTAGACAAAATGGTCGAATACTACAAGGGGAAAAAGATTGATGCGATACTGGGTGCCGAAGCAAGAGGTTTTATATTCGGAGCGGTTATGGCTTATAAGCTGGGTGTGGGCTTTATTCCGGTCAGAAAGCCTGGCAAACTGCCCTATAAAACATGCCAGGTTTCATATGATCTGGAGTACGGGAAAAATATCCTGCAAATGCATGTTGACGCTGTAAAAAAAGGCGATAAAATTTTAATAGTTGATGACCTGGTGGCAACCGGAGGTACCGCAAAGGCCAAAGCGGAGCTTGTCAAAAAAATGGAAGGCGAAGTGGTTGGATTTTGTTTTTTGATCGAGCTGGAGTTTCTAAATCCTAGAAAAATGCTTGAAGGTTATGATATATTTTCACTTATAAAGTATGAATCTGAATAAAAATAGGAATGAGAAAGGTGATTATTTATGGCCAAAAAAGAAAAGAGCAAAAAAAACAGTAAGGGGAACGGAGAAGATAAAGAATTAAAGGATAAATTTTCAAAAGAGGACCTGGGCAAAAAGGAAGAAGAAACCAAGAAGAGCGATGATGAGATAATAAAAAAGCTGCAGGAAGAGATTGATAAGCTGACCACCAAGGATATTATGATCCAGATGATGATGTCCCTTTCCAGTCTTGCCTATAAAAAAATGGGGCTCCCGGTTGGAACAAATGACAAATATAAGGACCGTCTGCAGGCCAAACTTGCCGTGGACGGGTTTGATGCGCTGTTCAAAGTTGTAATGGATGATGTAAGTGCCGGGGAAAGAGAGAATTTAAAGTCATCTCTATCAAATCTTCAGATAAATTTCGTAAAGGCATTTCCGCAATAACCGGTAATTCTGCAGTATTGGTGGTTTATCATCTGGCTTCTGGTAGTTTTTTAATGTAGTTACCGGCTTCCTTAAGGGCTTTTTACTGTTCCTTCCGCGGTACCGGCTCTTATTATATATGGTTAAACCAAGTACCCTGGAGCAAAGGGCAAGAATGTACATTATTGCCCTGCAAGGTAATTATTTTATTAAATAATAAACTTTTTAAAAGAAGGTATTTTTATGCAAAAAGAAGCATCCGAATTGTTAAGGAACCTTAACAGAAGTTTAAGAGTAACAGGAATCGGAAGTGTACCATTTCAAAACGAAGATGAAGCATGCGATCTTATTATAAAATACTGCCCTGCTGTTCCCTATGTGCCCCAGCTTGTAAAAAGAGACATAAAGGAAAATATGTTTTTGCAGTTTAGCGAAAATTTACCCTGCGTGATAGAAGATTATAAAAAGAAGCAGGTTTTTTTCGATGAGACCAAGGATAGGGCAAAAAGCCTGGCTGAATTTTATGATTATGTAATACATGATTGTTATGAATATTTTAAAATAAGTCCCGAATATCTAAAAGGTTTTTATCCTATGATTAAAAAATGCAGGGACAAAAACAATCCTTTCATTAAAGTACAGGTTACGGGGCCGATTACCTATTTGCTTTCATTAACAAAAAAAGACAAACAGTCCATGATTTTTGATAATGAAATTACCGAGGCCATAACCATGGGTCTCGCTATGAAAGGTCTATGGCTGACCCAAGAGATTATAAAAACAGGTAAAATACCCATACTTTTCTTTGATGAGCCGTCCTTATGGGGGCTGGGTTCAGCTTATCTTGCAATTAGCGATGAAAAAGTAATTTCCCTTATCGGCAATTTAATTGATTTTATAAAAGAACGTAATGAGAATTTGCTGTTGGGATTCCATTGCTGCGGTAATACCAACTGGAAAATTATGCTTGAATCGGGGGCTGATATTGTCAGCTTTGACTCATACGGTTTTGGAGATAAATTAATACTTTATCCGGAAGAAATAAAGAATTTCTTGCAAAGAGGCAGATTTCTTGCCTTCGGAATTGTCCCGACTTCCGAATACAAGGAAGGCACCTCTGAAGATGAACTCTACAGTAAATTTATCTCAATTTTAGAAGAATTTGAGAAAAAAGGTATAAGTAAAGATTTATTATTTAAAAATATAATATTTACTCCTGCCTGCGGCATGGGTCCAATGTCACAGCCGGATGCAAGAAGGGTGCTTGAACTTACCGGTTCATTGGCAAAAAGAATAAAATAAATAATCAGAGTTTACTTACTCTGCCTTTTTTGGGTTTTTAATGTAATTTACCGCTTCCTTAATGGCTTTTTTTACTGCTTCTTCTGCGGTATCGGCTCTTATTATGAAAGGTGTATTCTCACTGTAATACGGTTTTGCTTCCCAGGTTTTAAGTCCGATAATAGGTTTATTGTAAGTCAATGAATAAGCTATTTCGGAAAGGGTTCCGTAACTGCCGTCAACAGCGATAACTGCATGTGACGAAAGTATAATCGGTATATTCCTGGCATAACCCATTCCGGTGGGGATCCTGATGTCCACATATTTATTTGCGTCATTTTCATCCATGGTGGGCAGTATGCCTATGGTAAGCCCTCCTTCTTTTCTGGCTCCCCTGCATGCTGCTTCCATAACCCCGGTCAGGCCTCCGCAGATAAGTACCGCACCATTTCTAGCTATCTCCCTGCCTACTTCATAGGCGAGATTGTATATATCACTATCCACCTTGCTTCCCCCTATAACCGAGATTTTTATAGTATTCTTTTTAATTTTATATTTTTCCATTTTAAGCCTTTCGGGGTCGGGTTTATTTTATTAATCAGTCCGTTTCTATATTGATGACCACATCTGCAGGCATACCGGGCTTTAATTTCAGGTCTGGATTTTCAAGATGTATGGTAATCTTGTAGACAGTGGTCACCCTTTCCTGTTTGGTCTGAATATTTTTTGGTGTGAACTCCGCCCTGTCGGATATTTTGCTCACCAATCCTGTAAATTTTAAATCCGGATACGAGTCCACAGTCAAGGTAACCTCCTGGTTTAAAAATATTTTACCGTATTCGTCTTCAGGAACATAGATACTGCAGGCCACATTATATAAATCACCTATTTGGTAAATTGGTGTACCCGGAAGAAGGTATTCACCTTCTTCCGCAAGCTTATCCAGGACCACACCTTCTATGGGGGAGATTATATTAAGCAACTCAATCTGTTGGCTATAGAGATCCAGCTGTGCGCTGGCAATATTTAGATTATCCCTGGCAAGTTTTACCTGGATATCATTTTCTTTTATCTGCTCCAGTTTCAGCAGGGCCATATTATATTGGTTTATTGCTTCCTGTAGCTGTACCCCCACGGATTTTTTTTGCGAGGGACCCGGATAGCTGATGGAATTAGAAGTTGAATCGCTGTCCGATTCGGTTTCCGTTTGTCCCTGCAGCATTGATTCTGTTGTAGATGTGGAGTAAGTTGAAGATTCTGATCTGGTAATACTTACGGGCTCATCATAGTAAATGTAATGGTGGTAGGTGGAAATAGAGTCTTTTATTATTCTTGACTGCTCCACTGCTTCTTCTGCGGTTTCTATACTCTGCCTGTACTGAATTTCCGCAGCTTCAATCTGGGTCAAAGCTGCTTCAATGCCGGCTCTGGTTATTTGGATCTGTTTTTCAATTAAACTGTCGTCCATTCCGGCGACCGTCTCACCGGCGCAGACGCTGTCACCCTCATTATATCCGGCTTCGATCAGTTTTGAGCCCGAAGGGGCGCTTAAAGTTATGGTATCAGCTTCTATTATTCCGGATGCTTCTATTACATCTGTCTTCCTGCCCATTCTATCTGTGATATAATCATAGGTAAAGTAAGATATTATGGCCAGTGCAGTTACTGCAAGTATTATCGGTAGTATCTTTTTCTTCATGTTCATGTCCTTTTTAAATTATATCAATTTTTATAAATATTTTAGAAGGTTTTGTATATAATTTTTTTTTAAATTATAAATATTATAAAACCGCTTTTTTTAAATGTCACTCCAGTCTCTTCCCGAATCTGAATATGGATATGGTAAGAACAACAATACCAATAATTCCCAGTCCCAGCATCTGGGGCCACAGGATGTCCAGGCCGCTTCCTTTTAGAAAAATTCCTTTAATGATTACGAGGAAGTATCTTAGAGGATTTAAGTAAGTTATATACCGAATAATCCGGGGCATATTTTCGATTGGGAACATAAATCCGGACAGTAATATTGCTGGCATCATAAAAAAGAAAGTACTCATCATTGCCTGCTGCTGTGTTTTTGAAACAGTAGATATAAAAATCCCCACTCCCAGAGTGGTAAGCAGATAAAGGATCATACCCAGAAATAAAATAAGCAGATTGCCCAGGATAGGGATCCCAAACCAGCTGTAGGATACGGAGATGACCAGCAAAACATCCACAAAACCGATTATCGCAAAGGGCAGGGTTTTCCCCGCCACAAGCTCAATTGGTTTTATAGGAGTGACTATTAGCTGCTCTATGGTACCGGCTTCTTTTTCTTTGACTATTGACATTGAAGTAAGCATGATGGTGGATATCAGCAAGATGAAAGCCATCACTGCCGGGACATTGGATATCCTGCTCCTGAGGGTGGGATTGAACCAGAATCTGATTTCATTGGAAAAGAAATCAATATTTCTGCCGGTACCGCTCTGCTTCGTTATTTCAAGTCTATCCATCATTTCCGTAAGAATGGACCCGGAGTAATCCATGCTTATCTGATTTATATAGCCCAGGATAATAACTGCCGAATTTGAATCGGAGCCGTCTATTATAACCTGAACAGCAGCTTCGCTGCCCTTTTTTATATTTTGTTCAAAGCCGGGATTTATTTTTATGGAGACCTGTACGTCTCCGCTGTCAAGCAGATTTGTAATTTCATTTTCTGAGCTTACATAATAATTCAGGTCAAAGTTGCCGCTGTTTTCAATGTGTGATATAAAATCCCTGCTCTCGCGAGTCCTGTCCAGGTCCCAGACGGCAGTGGAAATATTTTCAACGTCTGTAGTTATGGCATATCCGAAAAGTATAAGCTGTATAATGGGGGCTATGAATACCAGAAGCAGCATCCTCTTATCCCTGCTTATCTGTATAAATTCTTTTAATATTAATTCTTTTATTCTTGAAAACATATCAGGTTAATTTTTTAATAAATCTAAAGTTGGCCAGAGCAAATGCGATTATGGCAAACACAGCCAGATAAAGCGCCTCCATGGAAAGGATTATAAACCCCGAACCCTTAAGGAAAATTCCCCTAAGGATAGTAATAAAATATTTTGCAGGCACCAGATAGGATATATACTGTATTACCCTGGGCATACTGGATATGGGAAATACCAGGCCCGACAGTATATAAGAGGGAAGAAAGGAGACAAGCATGGCCATCTGGTATGATAAAACCTGGGATTTTGCCATTATAGATATGGCTATGCCCAGACTTAATGCTCCCACCAGGAACAATCCTGAAAGTAAAAAAAGAAGGACGGTACTGCCTTTTAACGGTACATCAAACATGAGCCTTCCGGAAATCACTATAATTGCCATATCCAGCATTCCTATAATGAAATAAGGTATGATTTTTCCCAGAATCAGCTCGGAAGGCTTTAGCGGAGATGCGATCAGCTGTTCCATGGTCCCGTTTTCCCATTCTCTTGATATAACCTGTGATGTGAGCAGGGAGGCAATCATCATCATTATTATGGCTATGATTCCCGGAACTATAAAATTTTTGCTTTCAAGCTCCGGATTGAACCAGATTCTAATATCGGGATCCAGCGGTGCTTTAATATTTCCGGTTATATTTTCCCCGGCAATTATATTTGCGGAATATGATTGGGTGATGCTTTTTATATAACCACTGGCAATGGAAGCTTTATTGGCTGAAGAGGCGTCTATTATAGTTTGAATCCGGACATCTTTACCTGCGGCTATGTCTTCGCTGAAATTGGGTGGAATTACTATGGCCACCAGGCTCCTGCCGGAAATTATGTTTTCTTCAAGGTCCTGGTAACTGTAAACATATTCATTTATATTAAAGTAACCCGATTCACTGAAACCTCTGATAAACTCCCTGCTGCCGCTGCTGCTATCGTAATCCAGAAGGGTGACGGGTATGTCTTTAACATCCAGGGAAAGAGCATAGCCGAACAGGATAAGAAGTATAATAGGGATCAAAAAGGATAATATGAGTGAACGGCGGTCCCTTCTGATATGTATAGATTCTTTTTTGGCTATGGCAATAATTCTTTTTATACTCATTTTTAACTTTCTGCTTGCCCGCGGACCTCGCGGCTGCTGTCTTTGCGGTAACTTTCAATCAGTGAAATGAAAATATCCTCGAGTGCAGGAGATTTTATACCAAATTTAGCACCATATATTTTTTTTAGCTTATAGGGATTATCGAGTGCTATTATTTTTCCGTCGTAGATCAATGCGATTCGATTGCAGTATTCGGCTTCACTGAGATAGTGGGTGGTTACAAATATAGTTTTTCCCGATTCTGAAAGATTATTGATCAGTTCCCAGAAATTATTTCTTGAAATGGGATCCACACCGCTTGTCGGTTCGTCAAGAAAAATAATGGGAGGGTCATGCAGTATGGCACAGCCAAGTGCGAGTCTTTGCTTGAATCCAACGGGAAGGGAAGCGGTAATATTTCTCTCTATATGGGAAAGATCGGCCATCTTCATTATTTCTCTCTTTCTTTTATTTCTTACTGCTTTATCGACCCTGTATATACCGGAGTAAAAATTTATATTTTCTCCCACGGTCAGGTCGTGGTAGAGGGAAAATTTTTGTGACATATAACCGATGTTTTGCTTTATTGCCTCGCTCTGTCTGTACACATCGAAACCACCTACGGAAGCCTTTCCTGAAGTAGGGATAAGAAGCCCGCAGAGCATTCTTATAGTGGTGGACTTTCCCGCACCGTTAGGTCCCAGAAAGCCAAAGATTTCACCCTTTTTTATTTTAAAAGTGATGCCATCGACAGCAGTGAAACCGCCAAAATTTTTCTTTAATTTTTCAACTTCTATTATATTCTCCATATTTTACTGCGTTATTTTAAATTCCAGGGCCCTTAAGTTTTTACCAGGTATATAAAAACATCTTCAATACCGGCTGGGATTTTGTTTAATGATATTATTTTAATGCCATTTCCTTCAAGCAGTTTTTTCATTGATTTTTGGTCAAATTCTTTCCTTGCATTAATATGAAGCACTTCTCCGTAAGTATTTATGGCTATGATTTCACCTATGCCGCTAAGTATTTTAAAGGCACTTTTACTGTCTGAAGCAATAAGCTCCATAACCCTGCCGCTGTGCTTTTTTTTGAATTCGGCCGGTGTCCCGGAATAGATAAGGCTGCCTCTGTTCATGAGTCCGATACGGTCGCATTTTTCAGCTTCGTCCATATAGGGAGTGGATATTACTATAAGGACTCCTTTATCTTTTAACTCATTTAATATATCCCAGAATTCCCTTCTTGAAACAGGATCCACACCGTTGGTCGGTTCATCAAGAAAAAGTATCTTTGGCTTGTGTACAAGGGAACAGGCAAGGCCCAGTTTTTGTTTCATCCCACCGGACAGGTTTTCCGCAAGCCTGTCCTTGAACGGAAAAAGGTTTGAAAACCCGAGCAGCCTGCTGATAATTTTCTGTCTTTCCCGTTTGGGCACAAGATAAAGGTCCGCGTAAAAAATTAAATTTTCCATAACTGACAGATCTCCGTAGAGACTGAACTTCTGGGGCATATAACCGATCTTTAACCTTATTTCTTCCGGGTATTTTTTAATGCTTCTGTCCTCAATCAGAATATCTCCGCTGGTGGGATCCATAATTCCGCACACCAGTCTTATAAGAGTTGTTTTTCCTGCACCATCAGGTCCGATCAAACCAAAGATACCGGTTTTTTCAATTTCCAGATTGAGGTTTATTACTGCGGCTGCACTGTTAAATTTTTTAGTAAGGTTAATTGATCTAATCATTTAATGTAATTTATTTTTTCGGAAATGTTTAAAGACGGCATTATGGGTTAGGAATATCCGGTAAAGTTACTAAAAAGTGTTATTAGTAATCTCTTTTCTCCCATTTTGTACTGAATTTTAGCAAGCTGAGTGCGGAAAGTCAAATTCTCCTTACGGCAATTAGTTATTTGACAATTTGATTCTTAATAGATATACTCATATACATAAAAATGCAATAAAATTATTAAAAAAGGGCTAAAATATGGTAGAAAGAAAACAGGATTATTTTAGGGTTCCTATAACCATGCCATCGGGTATGGTTTCGTTTCTGGAAAATCTGGGTATTGAATGCAAAAAATCAGGTGGCCATAAAATAGCCAATACCATGATTGTCAGAAGCGCAATTAAGCTTCTTATGGATTTGAATATGGATATTTCGGGTATAAAATCCGAAGAAGAACTTGAGAGCAGAATGAAAGAAGCTGCAAAAAAGTATTAGGGAAATATTATCACAGCAGCAGATATTTTAATTTGTGATGATACCGGTATCCTGCAGGTTTTTACAGCTGCAGTGCTTGATTATCATTAATTTTAACCTGATTTTTTACCGGGACTGCTAATTACTCATTTATTTTAAATTCTAATTATTTATAATATTAAATGTAGTATTTGATTTTGGCATCTTTCTGTATCTATATTATAAAGTTTAAACGACGGGAGATTAACTGATATGCAGGAAATTAAAACAGATCTGCTTATTATAGGTGCCGGACCCGGTGGATTGGGGGCGGCATTATATGCCAGAAGAGCAGGACTTGATTTTGAAATTATAGAGGAAAAAACGGCAGGCGGACAGATAATGAATACGGAACTTGTTGAAAATTACCCTGGCTTTAAAAATAATATATCGGGTTATGAGCTTGCACAGAAAATAGTGGAGCACTGCAGGAAATTTGATATTAAGGTAAAAGAATTTACAGCCATAAGCTCTGTCAAACCGGCTGATGCTAAAAAGAAGGAGGAATCCTATAAATTTAAATGCATGGGTGGCGATAGTCTGATATGGGCAAATGCACTTATAATAGCTACAGGGGCCAGTCCCAGCAGGCTGAATGTCAGGGGCGAGAGCAAGCTTATCGGAAAGGGTATTTCTTTTTGTGCCACCTGCGATGGTGCGCTGTACCGGGATAAAGAGGTTGCTGTCATCGGAGGCGGGGATACTGCTATTGATGAAGGGATCTTCCTGACAAAATTTGCAAAGAAAGTGTACATAATCCATAGAAGGGACCAGCTCCGTGCAGTGAAAATTCTGCAGGACAGAGCATTTAAGAATAAAAAAATAAAATTCTTATGGGACTCTGTTATAGAAGAATTCATCGGCCGTGAGAAGCTTAAGGAAATTCTGGTAAGGAATAAAAAGACAAATAAAACTACCAGCCTTAAAGTAAGCGGGGTTTTTGAATATGTCGGCTGGAGACCTAATTCCGGAATGGTAAAGGATATGGTAAAACTTGATGACAGGGGCTTTATTATCGCCAATTCCAGGATGGAAACATCCCTGCTCGGCATATTTGCGGTAGGTGATGTAAGAAATACGCCCCTGCGGCAGATAATAACTGCAGTTGCGGACGGGGCAGTAGCCGCCATATACGCCGATAGATTTTTGTATAGCCTTAAAAATAGTTGAAAGTAAAGCCGAACCGGTATCTTAATGCTTATAAAAAATTTTTTCCGGTACGGGCGATAGGCAAATTAAAAAGTAAAGTTGTATGAAGAAATGGAAATAATTAAAAAAAATTCCTGGGGGGAAAGGGTTACAGATCTTCAGAGGAGGTTAAAACTGCTGGGCTATAACCTTGGGATAAAGGATATTGACGGAATTTTTGGGGCAAGTACCGAAGATGCAGTGAGAAAGTTCCAGCAGGATAGGGGGCTTCTGGTGACCGGTGTCGTGGATCAGGGCACCTGGCAGGAACTGGTCGATGCAGGATATAAAATTGGTGAAAGGATGCTTTACCTGAAGTATCCTCCTTTCAGGGGTGATGATGTAAGGACCCTTCAGCTGTGGTTAAAAACGCTTGGTTTTTATCCCTATAATGAGAACGGCATATTTTGTGAGAGAACCCATAAGGCCCTGATAGAGTTTCAGAATAATATGGATATCACCGATGACGGGATAGCGGGAGAAGAAACGCTGCAGCATCTCAAGAGCCTGAAAAGGATCATAATATCTAAAAAAACTTCTAATTTCCCCATAATTAAGAATTCGCAAAAAGGGAAAAAACTAAAGGAAAATAAAGTCATACTGGATTGCAGTGAAAATATAGAAGATGCTGAAGCAGGTGAGAAATATCTTAATGAAAAAATATATATTTGCCGCAGTATAGTAAATTTTTGCAGAGATATATTATCCAAAAACGGCATTAAGGTACTTCTTTCCAGCGGTGAAGATGAAAGGCAGAATATTTTTCTGTATGACAGAATTGAATATATCAACAGGAGCCGTACGGATCTTTTGATCAGTATAGATCTAAATTATTCGGTAGATAAAAATGCTAACGGCTGCAGCTGTTTTTATTTTAAGGGTCTTAAATCTTACTCAATTCCCGGACACAGAGCGGCCAATATTATACAGGATAAGATAGTCAGGGGATTAAATGTCCTGGATTGCAGGATCCATGGTGCGAACTATGCCATCCTAAAAGAGACCAAAATGACCTCGGTACTGGTAGAACCGGCTTTTATTTCTAATTATAATGAGAGAGAGAGATTAAACAAAACAGGCTACCAGATGAAAATAAGTGAAAATATAGCGGAATCTGCCCTGGGGTATTTAAATGAATAAAATAATGACGGGAAACAAGAATCTTTATGTTTGTAATATATGATGATTTTTATTTAAATCACTACAATGGGCCTTCCCATCCCGAAAATGCGGGTAGGCTGGCAGCCATAAAGCAGGCATTAGACGGCTGGGAATTTAAACATAAAATAGTTTTTAAGGAACCCGGATTTGCTTCAGGCAGGCAAATTGAGATGGTCCATGATAAAAGTTATATACAAAAAATCATGGATCTGTCGGAAAATAAGGAGATTTTTTACCTGGATGCCGATACGGCAGTAACCGGGGATACTTACAGGTGCGCATGTCTGGCTGCGGGAGGCTGCTTTGAAGGGCTGGACCTTATTTTTAGCGGAAGGGATGAGTTCAATAGGTTTTTTGCCCTTATTCGTCCGCCGGGGCATCATGCCTTTAAAGATAGGGGAAGCGGGTTCTGTATTTTTAATAATATGGCCCTTAGCGCCAGATATGCCCGGGAAAAACACGGAATAAAGAAGATTGCTGTTCTGGATTTTGATGCCCATCATGGAAATGGAACCCAGGAAATTTTTTATGATGATTGCGCCGTTTTCTATATATCTTTCCATCAGTATCCCCATTATCCCGGGACAGGAAATTACACTGAGACCGGCAGAGGCAGGGGAGAAGGTTTTAATTTAAATTTCCCTTTTGCACCACAGACCGGGGACCAGGATTATCTGGCGGCTATGATAGATATAATTATACCTGTTGTGGAAAGATATAACCCGGACCTGTTTCTGGTAAGTGCAGGATATGATTCTCATCATCTGGATGCCATGTCCTCTTTAAATCTGACAGAAGAATCATATTACAAAATAATGTACATCCTTTCATATCTGAGCCGTAAATACAGTAAAGGCAGGATGGGGATATTGCTGGAGGGCGGTTATAATTATGATGCAACTGCAAAAAGTGTTCTAGAGACCATAAAAGGGTGCTTGGACGAAAATGATTCCCCGGAGATCGGTGATAGTAAGAACCTTGAAGAAAAATTGGGAATTAGCGGGGACCACGTGATCGGAAATGTTAGAAATACAGAGGTTTTAAGCAGTATTAAGAAGATTTTTAAAGTTTAAAGTATTTTTAAATTTAAGTCTGTATTTTAAACCGGCAGCAATAATACTATAATGTTGATTTAAGGGCGCAGTGCGATATGAGATTTTTATATTATTAATATTGGATATTATTTGAAAGATTGCATAAGAAAACTTTTTACAGGCTGCTTTTATTTGGTTTGATTACAGCGGTTTTATTGGCCGGCTGCAGGGGTTATGACGACAGGCTGGATATAACTTATTTGTTTAAGACCGAACCGGAGAAAGCAGTTCTGGATTTTTTCCAGTCCATTAATAATAAGGACCCGGATTTCATCTATACCAATTTGCTGCCTGACGGGGATAAAAACAGCATAAGCAGGGAAAAGTATATAAATGAATTTGAAAAGATACTATCGGATATTGAGAGCATAGAGGTCAAGAAAACAATATATCTTGAATATGAAAATGATATGGGCAAAGTGGTGGCAGAGTTTGAGGTCACTTATAAAAATGGAGAAACAAAACAGTATAAGAAGTATATTTATCTGACCGAAGAAAAGAATAAGTGGAAAATAATATTTGAAAAAACTTTTATATAAAAAATAAACGTTTTTTATAAATAATTTATAATATTTTGATATAATATTTATATAAGATGAAGGAAAAAATAAAAAAAGCTTTATTATTGCTGCTTTGCCTGATTTTTACGTCATTATATGTCGCAGGCTGTTCTCCTGGCGGTAGTGAATTATTGTTGACTGCGAACAGCAGTCAAACCCAGGGTGCAGATGATTCTGATAATATTGTTGATAGCAAGCTAAACGAATTGAAAGATAAACTGGTAAATGCGCCGGTGGTTTTATCCCATAGATCAGGAGAAGAGATATATGGCAGTGGAGACAGAGAATTAATTTTTATTAGGGGCTACGCCGATAAAGGTAATATCATAGAGGTTTATGTAAACGGATTGCTGAAACTTAATAATGTAGGCGTCAATGATGATGGAGATTTTGAAACCCTAAGCGGAGTAGAGATAATTGGAGGGAAAAATATTATAGAACTTGTTGCAGTTGATCCTTCCGGAAATAAAAGCGATTCTACAAAATTTATTATATTTCTAATCGTACCTCCCGGGATCGAATATAACATATATGAAGATTCCGATAGCCTGGTAGAGATAACGGATTTTTATTATTCTACCCAGAGCAAGCCTACCGTATATATTAAAGGAAGCCACCTCCCAAATTCTCAGGTTTCCATTCAGGTCAACGATATAGTTGTTGGTAATGTCCAAAGTGGCGGGGGAGGCATATTTGAATTAGAGGGCATAACCTTAAAGCCGGGGAATAATGAAGTAGCTGTCTGGGCCGTAACGGAGGACGGTTATACAACCGTCCCTGTATTTAAAGAGATAGTGGTCTATAAGGATTTAAGTGTTCCATATCCTTCTAATCTTTCCGGATACCAGCAGGGCAATAACAATTATTTGAGCTGGAGTACCAGCATTGACAGCAGCTTCGATTCGTATAAATTAATCAGAGTCGAAGACCCCTGTATCAATCCGGAGTACCCCGAAAACGATGTTATTGCCACTTTCGGCAATATAAGTACCGGCTCTTATGTGGATAGTGACATAGAAGAAGGCAGGTCTTATTATTATACTTTATGGACATTGGATAAAGCGGGACGGGTTGTATCCAGCAATGTAGTGGCGATCCCCAAACCTGTTTATTCTATTGAATTTATTAAGGTTCCTTCTTCCATAAGCAATACTATTGCCAGAAGAGAATGGTTTTATCAAGCATATGAATTAACCAACACCGGCAATGTAACTATTGATGTTCAGCCGATAATGTTATGGCTCAAACTTGAACCCAACCCTGATGAAGAAATGGAAATTTCTCCATTATGGGAGGTACACATATGGGAGCCCAATGGTCAATACTACTATTCTAATGAGGATATTTATTCTACTTATATTTCAGATTGGAGGAATTTTGATGGTACCACTGAGACCGAGACGACGACTACATTCAGTGAAGATGGTTTGACTAAAACTGTTACCGAGACCAGAATCACTAAAAAAACCGGGAGAAGCGAAGTCAATCTGAAGAGGATAATGACAATAACCGAAGAAACCGTCATAACTGAAACTGACCTGACCACCGGTATTGATGTTGTAACCACTACCACCAATACCACCACCGAGATAGTGGGACCTGAAAAAATAGGCACAGTGATAGAAGCGCTCGAACCTGGTGAAAAAAGAATAATAGAAGTCAAAGTACAGAACATTGCGGCCGAGAATGGCGAAAAGATTATTGTTCATTTTCACTTTGCCCCTGTAGATTGCGATGGACACTTCTATATTGATGAGATTAAATCTACTCTTGATATTGAAGTAATAGGCAGCAGCAGAAATTAATGCTTTAAAAATATATCCTTCCTATTATATAATGGGTTTTATTTTTTCTGGTAAAAAGTTTTCTATGAAAGTGATGTGTCTTGGATCATGACTAAAAAGAAAGAAGAAGGCAGTAAAGATTTTGAACATAATAACGAAGGCTCAGGCAACGGCCGTGATATGGAGGAAATGGCCGGGTCGGGTAAATCCGGAAAAAGAGTACCTGAAGACACTCCGGCAAAAGAGATAAAAGAAGAACTCAGGGCAGAAGAACTTGAAGAAGAAGTAGAGCTTCAAAGGGAAGAGCTGGAAAGTTACAAGAAGATTGAAGAGGAATACGTAGACAGGATCAAGAGGCTGCAGGCTGATTATGATAATTATAGAAAAAGAACCCTAAAGGAACATCTGGAACATATAAAGAGGGCAAATAAGGATCTTATAGAGAAGCTGCTTCCCATAATCGATAGTTTCGAGATAGCCATTGATACGGGAAAGAAATTAAAAAGAGGCGGAGATGATTTCATTAAAGGAATGGAAATGATCTACAATAAATTAATGGAATTGTTAAAAAAAGAAAATGTCAAAATTATTGATCCGAAAGGACAGGAATTCGATCCGCGTCTTTGCGAAGCCGCTGTTACCGAAGCAGTAGAGGGCGTAGAAGAAGGCAGCATACTGGAAGTGATTAAGAAAGGCTATATGATAGATGACTTTTTAATAAGGCCGGCGGTAGTTAAAGTTTGTAAAAAAAGATAAGAGGAGAATAGATTTTATGGGTAAAAAAATTGCCTTGGGATGTGTTATAGGATTTGTAGCGGGAATTATTATTATTGGATTGATTGCAGTTGCTTATGTAGTCGATTCAAGGAATAAAATGGCTGCCAAAGAGATTGCAATTGATGGTGCGTGGGCCCAGGTCCAGAATGTTTATCAGAGAAGGCTTGATCTGGTGCCAAACCTGGCAGAGAGCACGAAAGCTTATATGCAGTTGGAAAAAGATATATTCGAAGCCATAGCGGAAGCCAGGTCGGGAATACAGAATGCGGAAACAATATCTGAAATAGACAATGCAAATAAAGAGATAAGTTCCTTTATAGATGATTTAAAAGTCGTAGTCGAGGATACACCCGAGCTTAAAGCAAGCGAAACCGTACGGGATCTCATGACACAGCTTGAGGGAACAGAAAACAGGATTGCGGTGGAAAGAGGCAGGTTCAACGAAACAGTCAGGGATTATAATACCTATATAAAGATGTTCCCCAGAAGTATAATCGCAGGATGGTTCGGATTTGAGGCCAAAGAATTCTTTGAAGCCGAGGAGGGAGCCGAAATAGCCCCGGAAGTGGATCTGGAATTAGAGTAAATCATGGAATCAGTTTTATTTAAATTAAAAATAAAGTTAGTTTTATTTTTTACATTCTTGCTTATCTGTTTTTTTCTCTGCCCTAATTTTCTTTTTTCTGCCGATAATAACGGCCCGGTTTTTCCCGATTTTACCGGCTACATAAATGATTATGCGGGGCTGCTGGACAGCGGTTCGATAACCGATCTTGAAAATCTGTGTTCAAAAATTGAAAACGAAACGGGCAGTGAAATAGCGGTTGTTCTGGTGGACAGCCTGCAGGGAATTACGGAACAGGAATATGCGGTAAGGCTGTTTAAAAAATGGGGAATCGGAAAAGCAGGAAAGGATAACGGTATTCTCATACTTGCATGTACCGAAGGAGAAGAGGGAAACAGGCCTTTGTGGATTGAAGTAGGATACGGCCTGGAAGGAGTGATAACCGATCTCGAGACTGGCAGAATAGTTAATGAAATAATTGTCCCCAATTTTTCAGCTGGGAATTTTTATACGGGACTGCATTCGGCAATTATTACCATGGCTGATCAGATATACGAGGAGGAAGGCCTTGAGTCGGTAAGTTCCGGCCAGGATGTAAATAAAACTGATACAGAAACAACCTCTATACCGGTAATCGGTTTTCTTTCAGGTTTTTCTTATGGGTGGATATGCTGTTTCCCGATCCCGTTTTTAATAATTGTTATAGTGCTACTGGTAAACCTGTTCAGGAGAAGGTGTCCCAGATGCAGGAAACTCAAGCTGAAAATAAAATCAACCGTAATAAAAGCTGCCACTTATACCGCAGCCGGTAAAAAGCTGGTTGAAAGGGTCTGTTCCAACTGCGGGTACAGCGACAAGAAAGAAGTTGTCATACCCCGGAAGAGCAGGTCTTCATACTGGGGCGGAAGCGGTTCTTCCGGCAGGGGAAGCAGTTCTTCCGGCAGCGGAGGATTCGGCGGTTTTGGAGGCGGGTCCTCGGGAGGCGGAGGTGCCGGCGGAAAATGGTAGCAGGAATTTTAAATAATGAATGGTGTCTGATCTAAATGAAGATTGCAATATCAGGCAAGGGCGGAGTGGGCAAAACTACTCTGGCTGCATGTCTGGCTAAATATTATACACAGAAGAATCATAAAGTAATTGCAGTTGACGCTGATCCTGATGCCAACCTGGCTTCAGCCCTGGGAATAGATTACGAGAAAGCTTTAAAAATCACGCCGCTGGTTGAAATGAAAAACTTGATCGAAGAAAGAACCGGGGCAAAACCGGGAGGATATGGAGCTTTTTTTAAATTAAATCCCAGAGTAGACGACATACCGCAAAAATTCGGCATAGATATCGGCGGCGTAAGGCTGCTGGTTGCAGGAACCATAAGGGCAGGCGGAAGCGGATGCTACTGTCCCGAAAATGTCCTTCTTAAAAATCTTTTCAGGCATCTGGTGATAAGCCAGAAGGAAATTGTCATCCTGGATATGGAAGCCGGTATCGAGCATCTGGGCAGGGGAACCTGTGAAAATATGGATGCATTGATAATCGTAATAGAACCGGGGCTCAGAAGTGTCCAGACCGCTATTGCGATTAAAAAAATGTCGGCAGACCTGGGAATAAAAACACTATTTGTAGTAATAAATAAAATAAGAAACGAAAAAGAAAAGGAATTGATAACAGATAGCCTGGGTGATTTTAAAGTACTGGGAGAACTTCCATATAGCGATAGGGTAAGAGAATCGGATATAGGTCATTTTTCTCCATGTGATGCGGATGAAATATTTACAAAATCAATTAAAGATATTGCTGCTAAACTGGATAAATATATGAAGAAAGATTAAAAATCTTCCAAGGAATATAAATCTGATCGGGGACTTGATTCTTTTTTCATTTAATTAAAATAGTATCCATCTTTAGAGCTAGAAAGCGGCAGACGTTTGTATAGGATTGTTAAAAAAGAGAAACTGGTACAGGATATAGACAGGTTCTATGTGCAGGCACCCCTGATAGCAAAAAAAGCAAAAGCCGGCCAGTTTGTAGTAATCAGGATAAAAGAAGAAGGCGAGAGAATCCCCCTGACCATTGCGGATTATAACCGCAGCAGCGGGATAATCAGCATAGTCTCTCTCAGAGCGGGAAAAACCACAGCAATGCTCTCTAATCTTAAAAAGGGCGACAGCATACGGGATGTGGTGGGTCCTCTGGGTAATGCTTCCGAGATCAAGAATTTCGGAAAGGTAATCTGCGTAGGCGGAGGAGTGGGTATAGCTGCCATTCTCCCCATAACAAGGGAACTAAAGAAAGCCGGCAATTATCTGATATCTGTTGTTGGCGCAAAAAGCAGGGAACTTCTTATCTTGCAAAAAGAAATCAAAGATGCATCTGATGAACTTCATATCTGCAGCGATGACGGTTCCATAGGATATCACGGATTCGTATCGGGATTCCTGAAGGAATACCTTGATAAAAATCAGGGCGGAGCAGATAAGAAAACCGGTGTTAAAAGAGTAATCGCTGTTGGTCCTGCTCCTATGATGGCTGCTGTAGCCAGTGTGACCAGACCCTTTAATATAAAGACCATAGTATCACTTAATTCCATAATGGTTGACGGAACCGGTATGTGCGGATCGTGCAGGGTAGAAGTGGGAGGTAAAACCAGATTTACCTGTGTGGATGGGCCGGAGTTTGACGGACATGAGGTAAATTTTGATCTGCTCCTATCCAGGCAGAAGATTTACTGTGATTATGAAGGAAAGTGTATGGATCTTTACAAACATGAATGTAAGCTGCCGGATAAATAATGGTAAGCAGCTGCAGATAGGTGATAGTTAAAGAAATGACTGTGGATAAAACCAGAAAAAAGACAATCAAACAGAAGATTCCAAGAGTGCCTATGCTTGAACAGGACCCTGATAAGCGGAATAAAAATTTCAGTGAGGTTACTCTGGGGTATACGGAAAATGATGCCTTGCGTGAAGCTTCGAGATGTCTGCAGTGCAGGAATCCTAAGTGTATAGAAGGCTGTCCCGCTGAGATTGATATAAAAAGCTTTATAAAGCTGATCCAGGAAAGGAAATTTGATAAGGCGCTGGAGAAAATAAGAGAGTGCAACAGTCTTCCTGCCGTATGCGGAAGAGTATGTCCCCAGGAGGATCAGTGCGAGAAAGAATGTATACTGGGGATCAAAGATGAACCGGTAGCCATAGGCAGACTGGAGCGGTATGCAGCGGACAGGGAACTGGAGAGAATAGCAAGTGGGGCAAAAGAGTGCGCATGGTCGGAAGTGACCAAGAAATGCACAAGGGAAAAAGTAGCGGTAATCGGTTCAGGACCTGCGGGACTTACCTGCGGGGCGGATCTGGCCAGACTGGGTTATCAGGTTACCATATTTGAAGCGCTGCATGATCCGGGAGGTGTTCTGGTTTATGGTATTCCCGAATTCAGACTCCCCAAGAAAATTGTTAAAAATGAGGTAGATTACCTTAAGGGGATGGGAGTCAAGTTTGAATTAAATATGGTAATGGGTAAAATTTTAACCGTAGACGATTTATTTAAACAGGGATTTGAGGCGGTATTTGTATCTACCGGAGCGGGCTTGCCCTATTTCATGGATATCCCGGGAGAGAATCTGAACGGGGTATATTCTGCCAATGAATATCTTACCAGGTCAAATCTAATGAAAGCCTACAGGTTTCCGGAGAGCGATACCCCGATTGTCAGAGGAACCAGGGTAGCTGTAATCGGCGGAGGCAATGTTGCAGTGGATTCGGCCAGGACGGCGAAGAGACTGGGTGCCGAACATGTATACCTGATATACAGAAGAAGCGAGGAAGAAATGCCTGCAAGAGACGAGGAAATAAAGCATGCAAGAGAAGAAGGGGTTGAGTTCAAGCTGCTGGCAAGCCCTGTGGAAATAATAGGTAAAAACGGCTGGGTGGATAAAATAAGATGTATAAAGATGAAACTGGGAGAACCTGACGAATCAGGCAGGAGAAGACCCCTGTCCGTAAAGGGTTCGGAGTTTAACATAAAGGTGGAAGTAGTAATAATGGCTATAGGACAGGGTCCTAATCCGGTCCTTTTATCTACTATTCCACATCTTGAGCTTAACAAAAGAGGCAATATCAAAGCCGATCCTGAAACCGGAAAAACAAACATAAAAGGTATCTTTGCGGGTGGAGACATAGTCACCGGCGCTGCCACGGTGATCCAGGCCATAGGTGCTGGTAAGAAAGCGGCTGCAGCAATCGATGAATATATCAGAACCGGTACCTGGTAATAACTGCCGTAAATTACAAGTCCTTAAAAAATTTTAAGCAATTGTCCTAATTAATAAAGCGATCCTTCGTATATATATTATAGACTCAATATGAATGCCGCCTGCTGTGGTATCCGGTAAACCAGGCATTAATACTGGTTATTAATAAGTATCATAAAATAGGTTATAATTTTAATGAAAAACAACAACTCAAAGCAACGGAGGCAAATATGAAAATCAGAAGTCTGTCATTAAAGCTATTATATATCGCACTGGCTGTTATTTTCGTGTTCGGGGCCGTTTTTACGGGCTGCCGCGCAATTACTTCATCAGGTGAAGAAGGTGCTGTTCCGGCAAATGAAATAATGGTGCAAGAAGCAAGGACAGATAAGGGTATGGGTGAAGCAGAGGATTACGCTATGGAGGCTGTAGAGGAGGAAGCTGCAAGCGAACCAGAGGCACAATACAGCGATACCAATGTTTTAGAAGATAGAAAGGTAATCAAAACCGCATATATTTCAATTGAAGTTAAAGAGGGAAAATTTGAAAGTACCCTGTTTGAACTAACCGCCCTGGCCGAACAAAACGGCGGATTTGTTGCAGATACCCAGAGCTATTCTGATTCCGAAGGCAATCTGACCAGCGGTAATATTACCATAAGGATACCCTATGATAAATTTAATTCTGCTACAGACAGAATAAAAGAGATGGGCACTGTTGAAAGTATTTCAATTTCCGGACAGGATGTAACCCAGGAATATACAGATCTTGAGAGCAGGCTGAAAAATTACGAAGCCCAGGAAGAAATTCTTCTGGATTTGATGGCCCAGTCCAGAAATGTTAGCGATAGTATAGAAGTACAAAGGGAATTGAGCAATGTTCAGGAGCAGGTTGAAATAATAAAGGGAAGGATGAATTATCTGGATAATATGGTATCTTTTTCTACTATCAGTGTTTATCTGTATGAGCCTGAACCAATCACTGACCCCGGCTGGGGGTTTGTAGAGGCGCTAAAAAGAGGTCTTAGGGGAGCAGTGACTGTTTTTAACTTTATAGTGGTATTTCTGATTGCAGTTTTCCCGGTACTGGTACTGGTGGCCATAATACTGATTATAATCTGGCAGGTTATTAGAGCCAGAAAGAGAAGAAGAGCTAAAAAGGAGAAGTAAAATAATATGAAAAATTCTGATATCTTTAGTTACTCCCTTATTATATTCGGACTGGGAGTCCTGGCCGGAATTCTTATTGCTCCCCGCAAAGGTGAAGAGACGAGAAAGATATTAAGGGATCAGATGGACGAATGTTGCGGAGAAGCTTGCGGATTTATTACCGAAAAAGCGGCACAGATAAATAAATATTCCCAGGAGATAAAAAGAAAGATGGAAGAAGGAGAGTAATTTACACTCAGCAATCTTTATGTAGCCATCCTGGTTATTTTAAGGTGTTAAAAAGGACAGCCTTTTTGATTTAGAAAAGGGCTGTCCTTGTAGTCTATGATCTGGTTTATAAACATTCTAAAGGGACTAGTTTTTTGAGGGACCCTCGATACCAATTTTGATGGTTATTTAGTATTCAGGTTTCAGGTTAGAGATGGTTCAGAAGTATAATTTTATTGAATTTAGGACCATCAACTTTTTTAAGCTGATAGACAACCATCTGCCTGCATTATAAAATTTTTACTGTATAAAATATTTTATAGAAGAAAAAACCAAATTTTTCCAGACTACTTTTGCATCGATGCCTTTATCTTACTGGCGGATTCCCGAGCTAATTCATAGGAAACTAGAGGGACAATTTCGTTCTCGATATAAGGAAGAATTGGCATCTGGGATATTAGTTTTTGAAGTTCCTCGATTGAGTCCACATCGAAAATGGCATAGCTTCCTCTTTTACCTGCAATTATTCCTCCGGCCAGTATTTTTCCCTGTTCCTTATAACTCATAAGGGTTTCAACTTGCTTTACTGCAAGTTCAAAGTATTTGTCGGGTTGAATTGGAACAGTGCCTTTTGTTTCACCTTTGAATAGTACCAGCATAGTTATAACCTCCTTAATAAAAAAAGTAAAATGCCTACATATAAATTGTACAATTAATAATATATAAAGATATAAACAATTAACAGGATAATCCTATCGCCAGTAATAATCTGGGTCTAAATACTCAGCTTCGGGATTCCCTTCATAATAACGAAAAACCTTCATATCTTTACCCCAATCCTTCATCATGTAGAGACTACGCTTATTGTCCTCAGAGTCTCTGTCTGATACAAAAACCATATCTTCTCCGTCAGCAGAAAAAGTAGGAGAAGAATCATTTGCAGGATTATCGGTAAGATTTTTTACTTCTGTCATCGATAACTCTAACTGGAGACCTGGATTATCTACTATTGGCAAAACATATATATCATTATCTCCGCTTCTGTCTGATACAAAAACCAGGCCCCCGTCCGGATTAATGGAACCATCAAAATCATTCCAATCCCCGAAGTTGGTAAGCTGCATAACATCTGTACCATCCGTATTCATGGAGTATATTTTATTTGCTCCATTGCTGTTACTGGTAAATATTATTTCATCTCCATCAGGAGAAAAATGAGGATAGCTATCTAAATATGAATTGTCGGTAAGCTGGAGCGGACCAGTTCCATCAGGATTTACTGTAAAAATTTCAGCATCACCAGGTTCTTCATAATGGGCAAAAGTTATACTGTTATCATTTGGGCCAAACTCTGGCAGATTATCATTTCCCTGTTCATCGAATATTTTAGAAACCTCATCAATTTCTAGATCATATATAAAAATATCGGAATCACCATCCCCATCCATAAAAGAGCCAAATACTATCTGGGTATGACTGCTATTCCAGCTGGGGCTAAAATCACCCGTACCGCTGTCAAATATCTTTATAAGGTCACTCCCATCTGACATTACAGCATATATAGCATAAGCGCTATGATCCTCAATAGAAGGATCCTCATGGTTAGAGTAAAAAACTGTGTCATATATAGTCACTTCTATAGGTTCCTCTTCAATAGTTTCTTCTGATTCTTCCTGTGTTTTAGCAACCATCTCCTGAACTGTTTTTTCATCTAAAGCTGATTCTTTTTCCTGGGACTGCTCTTCCAGTGCTTCGGCCTCTCTCTGACACTTAGATATACCAAGAGTAAAAAATAGGCAAGAAGATAAAACTACTGCAATAAAAATTTTAAGGATTTTAGGTAAAGACATATTTCACCTCCTTGAATATGTCAATAAGGTCTGAATTATATTATGTTAATTTTAAAGACTATTTAACTCTGTATAATATTAAAAAATTATAATACTTTTCTAATAGATAGCAACTCTAGGAAAAATAGGAAGGTTTTTAATCAAAAATTAATTATGGTATAAAAATATCTTATCTAAATTAATAATCATATTTAAAATATAATTAGTTCAAATCCACATTTCTTAACACGAGGCTAAACAAATCTTTTAAGCATTTTTAGTTTATAACTCGGCTTACAGGCTAAGTAAGCGGGTCTATGGCTGACAATAAGAACTCCTTGCAGA
>CAZBSE010000017.1:0-39216 GCA_964494385.1 uncultured Actinomycetota bacterium
CCTTCATGGCCCTTTTATTCATAAGCATTCTTTTTTCAGCTTCATTTACTATCAGATCGATATCCTGAGATACCTTTTTCTTTAAAGCTGTGCCAATGGCAATACTTACAGGTAGTCTGGGTTTACTTTTCTTTTGGCAGTTTTGGCATATTCTTCCTACTATATCATCGGTATCTTCCTCATTGGTATTGGGAAGGACTATAATAAACTCATCGCCGCCCCATCTGACAACCATATCTTCATTTCTAAAACAGCTTCTCAGTGCTTCCGAAACTTTGCAAAGCAATAAGTCTCCCTTATCGTAACCATAATTATCATTTATACTTTTTAGACCATTAACATCACAGAAGATGATACTTAGCGGCAGCTGTCGTTCCGTATTCAATCTTTTTAGTTCTTCTTCAAAAAAGGCGCGGTTGTATAGGCCCGTTAATTTATCATGAAAGGACAGGTACCATATTTTTTCTTCCGCCCTTTTTTGTTCAGTTATATCCCTGAAAGTCCACACCCTCCCTATAATCTTTGCATCCTGCTTTAAAGGACCTGAGGAACGCTCAAGAATTTTTCCGTCTTTCAATTTGATAACATCCACACAGTTTTCCTTCGAGTTATATATTTTACGGAGTCTGTTAACAAATTGCTTCGGCTCCAAAAGCTGATTTGTAATAAAGTTTAATATCTTATCATCAGATTCCAGATTAATAAGTCTTGCAGGAATTTTCCATAACTCAATGAATTTACTATTATGCATAAGTATTTTACCTTTTTTATCGGTGGCATAAATGCCGTCAATGCTGGAGTGCAGTATGGCTCTAATCTTAGATCTGCTTTCTTTCAGCTCTTCTTCTGATTTTTTCTTATCGGTTATATCTCTTGAAATTCCAAATGTACCGATAATCTCGTTTTTCTCATTGTAAAAAGGCATCTTGGTGGTTGATGCCCATCTGTTCTCATCTGAATTCCATGTTTCTTTTTCTTCAATATTTACAATTGGCTTACCTGTCCTTATTATCTTTTGTTCATCTTCATAAGCCTGCCTGGCATGTTCTTCGGTAAAAATATCAAAATCAGTTTTCCCTATTGCCTCATCCGGACCGGCCATCTTAAACTTCTCCGAACAAGCCTTATTAATTCTGATAAACTTACTATCCAGGCCCTTAAAATATATACTGTCCGTAATATGCTTCATAAGGGCATCCATCATCTGTGATTTAATAATTGCTGAATCCCTGTTTTTTTCTTTTTTCATATAATTTCCAATATAAACTTTTAATTAATTTTAATTAATATATCACAAAATAATATAAAGTAAATATAGAAACATTTAATATTGTAAATATTATAATTTTTAACAAATTCCATTCAGCGGCTTCATTTTTTTATGTCCCTTTTTGATTCTTGTACAGAGGTCTTATAAATAATCCGCATTGTGAAAGGTTTTTATCAGGCGATATGGACTTATCTTTTAAAATATGGTTTTATATCTCTAATAATTAAAAATTTATATTAAATTTATAAATAATAGTTTTAAAATTAAAGTATCATATTTTTTATTGAACAGTGGTATTGTAATGATATGACATTAAAAATAGCTACAGAAAAAATAAATGTAAAGATTAAAACCAGCTCTGCGATAATAATAGGCTGCATGCATACCATGCCGGGCAGCAGGGTCAGCGACTATATTAAAACTCAGACCCGTAGATTCATACCGATAACAGATGCCATGGTATATCCTCTGGAAGAAACACCAAAAAGTGCTTTAAATATCAGCGGCAAGAATGATATTGTTTTTGTAAATGTAGAAAATATTGAAATGCTGACTCTAATTAAAAAATGAAGAATAATTACTATACAAGCGGTTTTCCGTTTTTTATTCTCTTTATCAGCATGGGTACTACCTCAAAAATATCCCCGACTATACCGTAATTTGCAACCTTAAAAATAGGAGCACTTGAATCTTTATTTACGGCAATAATAATATCCGAGGTCTGCATACCGGCAAGATGCTGGATCGCTCCGGATATTCCGCAGGCAATATATAATTTGGGATTAACTGTCTTCCCTGTCTGACCCACCTGGTGAGGATAAGATATCCAGCCCGAATCAACTGCTGCCCTTGATGCCCCCACCACTCCTCTCAGCAGACCGGCAAGTTCCCTCAGCATAGAAAATTTTTCACTTCCGCCCACTCCTCTTCCGCCGGATACAATAACATTATAATCGGTGATATTTAAATTCTCATCAACCTCTTTTTCCACACCAATCAGATTGTATTCAGTTATAAATTTAGATTCATCAATATTTATATATTCAATCCTGTCTTGGTAGTCTTCTGCTGCGACTGCTATCTTTTTCTTTTCCATGACATGGGGTCTTACTGTTGCCATCTGGGGCCTGGCATTTCTGGTGACTATAGTGGCCAGAATATTTCCCCCGAAAGTCGGTCTTGTCTGAAGAAGTACCTTCTTTTCTTTATCTATCTCAAGTCCGGTACAATCAGCAGTAAGGCCCGTTTTTAGAATAGCGGCCACTCTGGGAACAAGAGTTCTTCCAAACCAGGTTGCACCTGCCAGAAATATCTCTGGTTTGTACCTGCTTATTACCTGCACCAGGGCTTTGGCGTAAATATCATCTATATTGGCAGAAAAAACGGCGCTGTCCATAAGATACAGCCTGTCCAGGCCGTATTGGAATGCCTCCGCTGCACTTTTCCCAATACCATTTCCGATAGCCACTGCTGACAGCTCCACACCCAGCTTTTCTGCAAGTTTTCTGCCCTCACTTACAAGCTCGAATCCTACATCCGCTATCCGGCTTCCCTGGGATTCAAGATATATGCAAACCCCGCTGTAATCTGAAAAATCCTTTTTTTCCTCCTTAAGACCGATAATTTCTATGGAATTAAATTTACAGGTTTCAATACAAGCTCCGCAGAATACACAATTCCGGTTTACCACTGCTTTGCCTTTAACTATCTCAATGGCATCATATAAACAAACTTTCCTGCAGATGCTGCAGCCGGTGCATGTCTCTTTATTTATCCTGATTTCCATAAAATCCTGCCTATATTACTTTTAAATCCTTTAGCTCCTTATATAACTGCTCAACCTGTTCTTCGGTACTGCCCTCTATCATCTTTATGTCATGTTTTATTTCCGGCGTAAAAATTTTTATTACCTGGGTGTAAGAACCCGAGAGTCCCACTTCGTCTTCATCTGCCTCCAGCTTTTTTGCATCCCATACAGGTATTTCCATATTTCTTGCCTTCACTTTTCCCCTCAGGGAAGGGACTCTGGGAATATTGATATCCTTCACCACGGATATTGCAGCAGGCAGATTTACTTCAAAAATCTCATATCTATCTTCCATCAATCTCTTAATTTTTATTTTATCTTTACTGATTTCAGGTATACTGCTGGCATATCCTATAAACGGTATGCCCATCCTTTGTGCAAGTTCGGGTCCTACCTGACCCGTATCCCCATCCAGAGTCTGTTTGCCCAGTATTATCAGGCGGCAGCCCCCTATTTTTTTTACAGCCTTTGCCAGAGTATTGGAAGTGGCCCATGTGTCAGCTCCCGCAAACGCCCTGTCTGAAAGAAGAACAACCCTATCGACACCCACCGATATGGCTTCTTTAAGCATATCTCCGGACTGAGGAGGACCCATGGTCATGGCAATTACCTCCACATTGCCATCATTAAATCTCTCCTTTATCCTTACCGCCTCTTCAACAGCATAGGCATCAAAAGGATTTATTATATTATCTATTCCCTCTCTCACCAGAGTATTGGTCCGGGAATCAATTTTAATTTCTGTACTGCCCGGTACCTGTTTTATACACACCACAATTTTTATTTTAATCACCTGCAAGTATAATAAAAAAATCCATGTATGCTAAAAAGTTTATTTGTACGTGAATTACGACCCGACTTTTCTACAAAACTCCTCTTTTGATCATATCCAGAGCAATAATATTTCTCAATATTTGATTGGTGCCCTCATAAATCTGTGTAATCTTTGCGTCTCTCATCATCTTTTCCACAGGGTACTCTTTCATAAACCCATAACCGCCGAATATCTGGACCGCATCAGTAGTAACCTTCATAGCTGCATCGGATGCAAATATTTTCGACATCGAGGAAAGTCTTGAAATATTTTTTTCTCCGCTGTCAATCACTCTTGCCGTATGGTAAACAAGAGCTCTTGCAGCCTCGACATTTGTAGCCATATCAGCAAGCATATGCTGTATGGCCTGGAAAGAAGATATGGCGGTTCCAAACTGTTTTCTTATTTTAGAGTAATTCAAAGCTTCCTCCAGAGCTGCCTGTGCAACTCCTACTGCCTGAGCACCGACTACAGGTCTGGACTGATCAAAAGTTTTCATAGCTATTATAAAGCCCATTCCCTCACTGCCCAGTATATTTTCTTTTGGAACCCTGCAATCTGTAAAAATAAGCTCCCTGGTAGCCGAAGCCCTGATTCCCAATTTATCTTCTTTCTTCCCAAATTCGAAGCCGGGTGTTCCCTTTTCCACTATAATGGCACTTGCACCCCTTATCCCTTTTTGAGGATTGGTCATGGCAAAAATAGTATAAATATCTGCCTCTCCGCCGTTGGTTATCCACTGCTTGGTTCCATTTAATACATAGCAATCTTTCTCTATCGAAGCTTTTGTTCTTATACTTCCGACATCACTGCCTGCTTCCGCCTCTGTTAGCCCGAAAGCAGCTAATTTTTTTCCTTCTGCCAGCTGCGGTAGATATTTTTTCTTCTGCTCCTCACTTCCGGCCACAAGAAAAGGTATAATGCCTAAACCCGATGCGGCATAAGAAGTAGCGACACTCAGATCCCCTCTGCTTAGTTCCTCTGTAGCCAGACAGATTTCAAAAATACCAGTACCCATACCATCATATTCCTGGGGAACGAATAATCTGAAAAGGTCACTTTTTGCAATTTCTTTTATTATTTCCCAGGGGAACGTTCCTTCGCGATCCATCTCTGCCCTTGCAGGGATTATTCTCCCGTCTACAATCTGGCGGCAGATATCCACTATCATATCTTGCTCTTCAGTTAAAAGATATTTCATAAATCTCCCGTTATAATTTACTTATAGAACCAGTTTAATAAAGAGACGGGGTGATAATCCAATGGTTTCACTATTTTAAATCTTGATGAGAATCGGATCAGCTTTCTGCAATGAAACTTTACATATGCTGAAGCGTCTTATTTAAAAGACTTTAAGGCTTTGCCTTATAATTTTTTAAACACAGCTTTTTTATCCTTCGGGAGGAACTTTTATGGATATGAGCGGGACCCCGGTCATAAAAAATTCAGAAATAAAGGTAAAGTACCGCAGCGACCAGATAGCTTTTAATCTGGTATTTGCTTTAATCTTTGCGGTTCTTATGGCAATATCTGCAAATTCATTTATGTATCTGCCCTTTACGCCAATTCCCATAACCTTGCAGGTATTAACCGTACTCCTTTCCGGCTTATTCCTGGGCAGCAAATGGGCCCTTGCCAGCCAGTCTTTATATGTACTTATGGGAATGATGGGATTGCCGGTTTTTAGCGGATTCAAAAATGCGGCTGTTTTTCTGGCTGGTCCGACTGTCGGCTATGTAATTGGATTTCTGGCCGCCGCTTTTACGGTAGGATATATATATGAAAATTCAGTCAGGAAAACTACCGGTTCTTTAAATAACCTGCTCATATGCCTATTTTCATGCACCGCCGGAGTGACAATAATCCATCTTTTTGGATTTATACACCTGTTCGGTTATTTCTTTGGTATAACCGGTGCATATTCGGTTTTATCCGCACTGAGTAAGACCTGGAAGCTGGGCACGCAACCATTTCTGGTTATAGATTTTCTAAAAATCATTACCGCTGTAATCATTATAAATATTAATAAAATCAAAAATGAGAAATATAAAAATAAATGATATCACTGTAAGAGACATATTCCAGAATACCGATCTGGAATATATAGACATCAGGACATTTAATACCATATTGAATCATTTTGAGGGTACGAAATACGAAAGTCTGGAGATACTGGGCGGCTCAAGCTTTGAAAAAATGCTTGATAGTAGTCTTAATATGACACCGCTGGAGATTGTCTCCTATATTAAGGGCAAAATCTCCACTATCCCGCTGCAGGCATTGATCGGAGCAAGAAATCTGGGAGGGCTTGAAGTTTATTCCAACAACCTCATACAAAGATTCATAAAGCAATGCGTAAAAAACGGAATTGATATATTCAGGGTATATGACTGCCTGAATGATCTTGAAAATTTAAAATTTACCGTATCTACAATAGTCGAAAATGGTGCCGCATGCCAGGGGACCATACTTTACGATGACCTGCAGAATATGGATTTTTATATAAAAACAGCAACAGAATTAAAAAAATACGGCTGTACCAGCATATGTATAAAAGACGTCGAGTCGATGATAGTCCCCCAAAAAACAGCCGAGCTTTTTACAAATCTTGACCGGGAAATTAAAATACCCAAATTTTTCAGCACCTCAAATCTCAGGGGTCTCCAGGTATTAAATTATTTTGAGGCCTGCAGTCACGGTTGCGACGGAGTAGACCTGAGCCTGCTTCCCTCTTCCTATAATGATTATAGTCCCACAATATTCTCCTATATCCTGAGCTTGAAAGATACGGATATTTCATACAGTCTTGACTATTTAAAAGTTTTTCAATTAAGTGAAAACATAAAGAAATCAATATATCCTTACATAAAACAGGATATATTTTCCATAAATTTTATTTTAAATAGAACCAATAAAAATCTGCTTCCCAAATGGCTCATTTCAAGTATTTACCGTCAACTGAACGAAATTGGTGAAACTGAAGCAATAGATTCCGTCCTGGAAGAAATTTTTAATATAAAAAGTGAAATAGGCAACCCTTCACTTTCTACTCCTATAGGTCAGATTATAGGAAGTCAGGCTATACTAAATATAGTTATCTCTGATCACAGGTGGGAAATCTTCTGTGATGAGATAAAAAAGCTGATATGGGGATATTTTGGTAAGCTTCCCCGAAAGGTCAGTAAAAAAATTCTTGAAAAACTGGAAAGCTCCCCGGATGAGAGAAAAGTTAAAATCAGCCTCGAAGTAGAAGATATATACGAACAGTGCAAAAGCGAGATTGAGAATCTTTCGGATAAAGAAGAGAATATTCTAAACTATTGTTTCTTTCCCGAAAAGACCAGGAAATTTCTTGAAGATCGAAAGGCAGGACATAAAAAAACTCCGGCATCAAAAGATCATGGTCCCGCCGGACTCAAGCCCGACCACAGATTGGGCAGAGTTGGTTCAACTGGCAGTTTGAGAGGTCTTGATATTAAAAAATTAAGAGAAATAACCGGTCTGGTTGAAAGCAGCAATATTGAAGAAATAAAACTGGAAGTGGACGGTGTAAAAATATCCATAAACAACCCCAGGTATGCTTCGGTGGTACAAAGCAATGCTGATAAAGAACTACCGGAACCTAAAAAAGAAAAATCCAAAGATATAGTGGAAATCAAATCTCCTATTGTAGGCACTTTTTATGCAGCTTCAGATCCGGATTGCCCCCCTCTGGTCAATGCAGGAGACAGCGTTAAAAAAGGAGATACCCTCTGTGTAATAGAGGCTATGAAACTAATGAATAAAATTCATTCCGAATACGATGGCCGTATAAAAGAAATATTAGTTGCTAACGAAGATATGGTAGAATTCGACCAGACAATAATGGTTTTAAAAAAAGATAAAAAGTAGTTTTATGTTTAAAAGAGTGCTTATAGCCAACAGAGGAGAGATCGCATTAAGAGTAATCAGAGCATGCAGGGAACTGGGCATCGAAAGTGTCTCTGTGTATTCCACCGCTGATAAAGATTCTATCCATACAAAATTCTCGGATAAGAGTATCTGTATCGGTCCCGCCCCTCCGGTTAAAAGCTATCTTAATGCCGATAATATAATCAGCGCTGCACAAATTACGGGATGTGACGCCATCCATCCCGGTTACGGATTTCTGGCGGAAAATTCAAAATTTGTAGATATATGCAAACAGAATAATTTGTCCTTTATCGGACCCCCGGCCGAAGCAATTTCACTGGCAGGAAATAAATCCAGAGCCATAGAGGTCATGAAAAAAAATAAAATACCCGTTATTCCCGGTTCATCCGGTAATGTAGATAATATAAAATCAGCATTAAAGCTCGGCAAGCGCCTGGGCTATCCTGTGATTATAAAGGCAGCTTTTGGCGGCGGCGGAAAAGGAATGAGAATTTGTACCAATAAAAAAGAACTGGCTTCATATCTCCCGCTTGCAAAATCCGAATCGGAATCTTCTTTTGGAACAGACGAAGTCTATCTGGAAAAGTACATACCGAAACCGAGGCATATTGAATTCCAGATAATTGCCGATAATTACGGTAATATCATTTGTGTGGGTGAAAGGGAATGTTCGATTCAGAGAAGGCATCAGAAACTTATAGAGGAAGCTCCTGCCGTAAATCTGCCCCCTAAAATTATAAGATTGATGAAGGAGTTTGCAATTAAAGCTGCCAGGGCCATAAATTATAAAAATCTGGGAACCATTGAATTTTTAATAGATGGTAAAGGACATTTTTATTTTATTGAGATAAACACCCGTATCCAGGTAGAACATCCGGTAACGGAAATGGTGACCGGCATTGACCTGGTAAAAGAACAGATAAAGATAGCTTCCGGTAAGAAAATCAGCGGTTTAAGAGAAAGTTACAAACCACGGGGTCATTCCATAGAGTTCAGGATCAATGCCGAAGACCCTGACAATGATTTCAGGCCCTGTCCCGGAAAGATAACAGAAATTTTCCTGCCCGGAGGACCGGGAATAAGAGTAGATACATATATCTGCCAGAACTGTGAGGTCTCACCTTTTTACGATTCCCTCATAGCAAAGCTCATAGTCTGGAGCAATACCAGACAAGAAGCCATTTCAAGGTCACAGAGAGCTCTGGATGAATTTAAAGTAAAAGGAATCAAAACTACCATACCTTTTTATAAAAAGATTATAAAAAATAAAAACTTTATATCTGGAAATATTCATACACATTTCATTGAAGAAGAGATAAAATGATGTTTTTTAAAATTTGTGTATGGAAGAGTTGGATTGGCACATCCTGCCGGCCGGAATAAAGTTACCTGTCAACTATAACTCCGTCTCCCAGCCTGGAAAAACCAGGATGACGGCAGTTTTAATAATTATATATTTCTACCAGCAGCCCTTCCCTGTCTCTAAGATACAGGGTGTCATGATCATTGTTCCATATGGGTCTCGGGCTGTTCCAATAAAATCTGCCTTCCCCGTCACTACCGCTGCCGGTATAAAGATATATGATAGAACCTGGTTCCAGGCAGTATCTCCCAAATTTATAAATACTGGTACCGCTGTCCTTAACCGTCCAGCCGTAAATATTAACTGAACCGGTTCCCGTATTTTCAATTACCGCATACTCGTCATTCAGGTTCAGATTATCATTCCCGTCTGCGTCATAATTCAAATCAATATTTACCGCACCGGCTTTTGATTTTTCCCAAAGCCCCAGATTGTCTAACCTTGCCTGCCGCTCCGCTTCCAAAAATATTTCATTATACCTGACATCGGGGGGATATGTATACGCATTCGCAAATCCTCTTGCCACCATCTCAAGATTTATAAAAAGATCTCCTGCATAGACATACCTTAGCAGGCGGCCGTATTTATCTAGCTCAGAAATATCTTTCTCCAGAACAACTTCCCTTCCTAGAATCATTATCTCCAGGATTTCCCTTGCTTCTTTAAAAAAATACATGCCCTGTTCAGGAGTATTAATCCCTATTAATCTTATTTTCCGGTCACTTGAAAGGACTATGGTATCGCCATCTATTACTTCCTTTACTGTAAAACTGCTGCCGTTATCGATCTCAGTGCCATTTTCATATTCATGAAAGTCATAGTAATATAATCCGCAGCCGCTTAGGAAAAAAAACAAAATTATGGTAAGGAAAAGAATTATTTTTTTTACAGTAATCATTGATTTTACTTATCACGAAGTTCCAGAAACTTTTTTTTTGTCTTATCACTCAATCTTTTTTCAATAGAAAAAAATGCACTATCAGACTTTTTTTTCAGCAGTTTTATTTCTTCTCTTATTTTATCCTTGTAATCTTTTATCTCCAGGTCAAATTCTCTGACCGATTTCCTATAAATGTTTTTCCTGAAGACTACCTTTTGCTGGGAGTAATCAGATGTAACTACAAATACTTTTCTATACTCGCTCTTCCTGTCAACAAGCTCTTCTATAATTTCATCCGCAGTCTCTCCTCTTCCGGAATAAATAACTTTTACATCATCAATAATCTGGGTACTTCTACCTGGATTACTGCTGTTCTTGCCATCAAAAACAACAGTGATGCTGCAATTTTTTTGAATTTTGTACCAGGCAAGATCTTCTATTAATTTCTCTCTCAAATAAATCAGATTTTCGCTGCTCGATCCTTCCTGCTTAAAAAACTTAAATATGAAATTATATCCATCTACTATTATCAGATCTCCGGTATTATTTTCTTCTCTCAATTTGCTCCTGTATCTTATATAAGATTATCCCGCCTGCCACTGAAACATTCAGTGACTGCATCCTGCCGCCGAGTTTAATTGAAACCATAATATCACAGCTGGCGCCGACCAATCTACTTATTCCCCTATCTTCGCTTCCAAGGACCAGCGCCATAGGAAGGGTAAAATCAACCTCATCTATATATTTTGTATTGCTGTTTATATCCAATGTGGCCCCATAAATCCAGAATCTCCTGTTTTTTAATTCCTTGATGGTCCTTACAATATTTACCACCCTGAATATTTTTACCTCTTCGAGAGCACCGGCAGAAATTCTGTTTATTCTCTCATTTATGGCCGCACTTCTTCTTTTGGGTATGATTATACCCTTAAAATCAAATGCACTGCAGTTCCTTATTATTGAACCCAGGTTTCCCACATCTGTTACTCCGTCAAGTATAACTAGCCTGCTCCTGCCGCTGGCTTCCTTTTCCAGGTACCGCTCCAGGCTGCAGTAGTTATACGGAGACACTCTGGCACAGATACCCTGATTATGAAGGTTGTCGCTGTATAATTTACTGAACCGGGCAGATTCAAATTCTCTTATATCTATATTTCCTTTTCCGGCTTCTTTCAGAATATCCTTTATTCTGGGATCTTTTTTACTCTTTTCATTAATGATAATCTGGTATATTTTCCTGTTTCCTGCATTCACCTTTATCAGTGAACAAACAGGGTTTATGCCGGATATATACTCATAGTTTATATTTTCATCCATATTCATATCTTATCCATAGTTATGTCCCGGACCTTGTGATGGAAATAAAAAATTACCGGAACTTATCTCAATAATTATAATATCTTTTTTCCTATTTTTTAAAAATAGGTAAAAAATACAGAGATGTATAAAAAACTGTCATTCGGGATTTTTAAACAGACCTGTTGGAATCACTTTCCATTTGCACTATCCTTTATTTTCCAGATAGTGCCTTCTTTTCTGTCTTCCAATATTATACCCTTACGGTGCAGGTAGTCCCTGATTTCATCAGCCTTTTCGTAATCTCCATTTTTTCTGGCGGCTTCCCTGTCCCTGATTTTTTCTTTTATTTCTCCTTTTGTTATTTCTGCACCGGTTCCTATACCTTCAGATATCCTTGAAACCTCTTTTGCAAAGTTAAGCCCTATCACCATGCCCAGTTTCTCAATTTTTCGAAAGGCATCGGTCAGGCTCCTCCTGTAAGCCGTATTAATTTTAAAATCAGGTTTCTGTATAATACTGTTTATGTTCCTTATAAACTCGAATATATCCCCGATAGCCCTGGCTGAATTAAAGTCATCATCCATGGATCTACTAAAATTTTGTTCAAATGATTTTCTGTGGGAATCCAGCCTTGAAGCCGCTTTTGCGGCAGCTTTTTCTCCTGTTTCTCCCCCCGGCAAATTTTTTACCTGTTCCACCAGGAATTTAATATTCTGAAGTGTACTTATAACTTTTTCCAGAGCCTTCTCTGCTTCATCCAGCTTTTCCATGCTGAATTCCAGGGGGCTCCTGTAATGTGTGGAAAGAATATATAATTTTATGGTATCGGGAGAATAAATTCTTAGAAGATTCTTTAGTATCCAGTTTTCCTTGAGCCCCGATGATTTGGACATTTTCTCTTCTCTTACTTCAATCATGCCGTTATGCATCCAGTATCTGACAAAATCGTCCTTTTGGGGGAAAGCAGCCTCGGACTGTGCAATCTCATTTTCATGGTGTGGAAATATTAAGTCTATACCTCCGCCGTGGATATCGATGTTCCTGCCCAGCAGAGCGGTCGACATTGCCGAGCATTCAATATGCCAGCCCGGCCTCCCTTTTCCCCAGGGGCTTTCCCACCAGGGCTCGCCTTCCTTGGCTTTTTTCCATAGGACAAAATCGACTTTATTTCTTTTTGCCCGGCTGCTGTCCTCGTCATATCTCATTTCGCTGATATCCTGCCCTGAGAGCTTACCATAATCTGTAAATTTACCCACTTCAAAGTAAACATCCCCATCAGCTGCATAACCATAGCCATTTTTAATTATCTTTTCTATAATCTTTATTATTTCAGGAATCATTTCCGTTGCCCGTGGCATCCTGCTGAAGCCGCCCGCTTCCAGAGTTTCAATATCTTCCATAAAGGCTTTTATGTACCTTGAGGTAATAATCTTATAATCGACTTTTTCTTCACCGGCTTTTTTTATTATCTTATCTTCAATATCCGTAATATTTTGAATGTATTCTACCTTATAGCCCATAAACTCCAGATAATTTCTGACCATGTTAAATACTACAATCGGTCTTGAGTTACCAATGGATATGTAATTATATACCGTAGGTCCGCAGACATATATCCTGACCTTTCCCTTCTCTATGGGTACAAATAATTCCTTCTTGCGGTGTAAAGTATTGTAAACTCTTAAGCTCAAGCAGTATCCTCCCGGTGTTAACTTTTTAAACAATTAATCTAAATTGGCGTAGATGAAGCTATCCTGTTTTTAGATATTACTTTTTCTTTTTAATCTTCTTCAATTCCTTTTCCAGAAAATCAATCCTGGCACAGCAGTCGCTCAAAATCTCATTTACTGGATCGGGCAGATTCATCCTGTGGAACTCATCCGATAATATCTTTTCCCCTCCGATTTTTACAATCCTTCCAGGGACTCCCACCACTGTACATCTGTCGGGTACAGATTTTATAACTACTGCCCCCGCTCCAATAATCACATCATTTCCGATTTTAATGGAACCCAGCACTTTTGCTCCCGCGGATATAACCACATTATTTCCAATAGTGGGATGGCGCTTACCCTTTTCCTTTCCTGTTCCTCCCAGTGTTACTCCCTGATATATGGTAACATTGTCGCCAATCTCCGAGGTCTCTCCGATTACCACTCCCATGCCATGGTCTATAAAAAAGCCCCTGCCTATTTTTGCTCCTGGATGGATTTCAATTCCGGTAATGAACTTACCGGACTGGGATATCCATCGCGGGATAAAGGGTACCCTTTTTCTGTAAAACCAGTGGGCGATCCTGTGATTAATAACCGCATGCAGTCCGGAGTAAGTGAACAAAATCTCAGGGGTGCTTACTGCGGCCGGATCTCTTTCCCTGGCAGATCTTACCTGGTCTTTTAATTCAGCTATAAATCCCATAAATTAACCAATAAATCATAATTTATTATTTTTTATATATTCTAAGGTCTGTTTAACTCTTTGTATACAGTTTTTTAATCCCAGCATTAAAATAACTTTCCACAGTTCCGGGCCGTGAGTTTTACCTGTTATGGATACCCTCATGGGCATATACAGGTATTTTCCCTTTATATTTGAATCCTTAAGGTTTTTCCCTGTCTTATCTATGAGTTCTCTGCTCCGCTTTTCATTAAAATCCATATCTTTACTATTGTCAAAAGAATTTAATTCACACTCCAGTTCGTCAAGAAAACTCCTGAGCACCGTTTTTGATGTTTCCAGTTTTAAAATATCCTCCGCATCCCCGCTATAGCCGGTAATTTTTTCTTTAAAAAAGCCGCCTGCGTACAGGGGAAGATCGCTTAAAGTTTTCAGGTTATCCTGAAATGCTGCGGCACTCCTTACAGTTTTTTCTACAATTTTTTTATCTTCCAGATCTTTTTTATTGACTATCCCCTCTTTAATTAAATAGGGGATGCATATCTTTGCCAGTTCTTCGGCAGATTTTCTTCTGATATAAATTCCATTCAGCCATTTTAACTTATTTATATCAAAGACAGCAGGGCTTTTTGATATACCCGTTATTTTAAATTTACTTAAAATCTCGTTTATGCCAAATATCTCATTATCCTCTCCTGGAGCCCATGAAAGTGCTGAAAGATAATTTGCAACCGCTTCAGCTATATATCCCTGTTCCCTGAACTGCGAAATAGTCGTAGATCCGTGCCTTTTACTTAATTTGGATCCATCCTCACCCATAATCATGGAAAGATGGGCAAAAAAAGGAGTTTTAAACCCCAGGCTATCGAACAATAAAATCTGCCTTGCCGTATTGGTGATATGATCTTCACCCCTGAGCACATGCGTGATCTTCATCTCACCGTCATCCGCTACCACGGCAAAATTATAGGAAGGTGTGCCATCAGATTTAATTATTATAAAGTCTCCGATAACTTTCGAGTTGAAACTTATTTTCTCTCTTATTAAATCATTAAATGTGATTTCCCTGTCATCTTCCACCTTGAACCTTATGACATATTTTTTACCCTGCTTCAAATTTTTTTCTATATCCGTACCGGTGAGGTTCCTGCACCGGTTGTCGTATTTTGACATTCTGCCTTCCGAATACTGTTTTCTCTTCAAGCTTTCAAGCCTTTCCTGCGAGCAGAAGCATCTGTATGCCTTAGTTTTATTCAGCAACTCATCTGCCAGTTTCTTATAAATTTCGGTTCTCTCACTCTGCCTGTAAAATTCATCCCAGTCCAGCCCCAGCCACTTTAAATCTTTTATTATGGATTTTTCATAATTTCTGTCGGATCTTTTAATATCGGTATCTTCAATTCTTAAAATTAACTTTCCCCCCATGCTCCTTGCAGCCAGCCAGTTAAACAGCGCAGTTCTTGCTGTTCCTATGTGAAGACCTCCGGTGGGAGATGGGGCAAATCTAAAACGGGCTGTCATATTCTCTCCATTGTTTTTCTATATAGAAATTTTATTTTAGAAGAATCACACACTGTGCGGCAATTCCTTCCTCTCTACCGCAAAATCCAAGGCTTTCGGTAGTTGTTGCCTTAATATTTACCATATTGCTGTCTATATTCAGTGCCCTGGCTATATTCTTTTCCATTTCCGGAAAATACTCTGAAACTTTTGGTTTTTGCATTATTAAAACCAGGTCCACATTGACCACGGCCAGTTTCTTTTTCTCCATCTTTTTTCTAACTTCTTCCAGCAGCAGCATGCTTGATATATTTTTATATTTCATATCACTGTCCGGAAAATGAATTCCAATGTCACCCAGACCGCATGCCCCCAAAATAGCATCCATTACGGCATGCACCGCAACATCGGCATCCGAGTGTCCTGCCAGCCCCGGATTATAGTCTATTTTTACCCCGCCCAGCACTAAATTCCTGCCGGTTTTAAAAGCATGAACGTCAAATCCCAATCCGATTCTCATAAAATCCCGACCTCTAAATATTTTTTTATTCTAATTATTGTCTCCTGCCATTCTTGGTCATAACCAACTCTGCCAGAAACAAATCAACAGGAGTTGTTATTTTTATATTTTCATGCCTGCCTCTTACTACATTAACTTTCCAGTTCATCCTTTCCACCAGGCAGGCGTCGTCTGTCCCTGTAAAACTATCTTTTCTTGCTCGTTGGTGAGCTTTTAAAATAATATCATAAAAAAACACTTGCGGAGTTTGGGCGTTCCACACCTTATCCCTGGAAATTGTCCTGCTAATATTATTTTTACTCATTATTTTTACGGTCTCTTTTGCCGATGATGCCATTATCACTCCTCTTATCCTGGAGTCTTTCCTGTTTTCTCTTATCAGGGTACTTATCATCATATCAATCTCCTCAGCGGTGATAAGCGGTCTGACACCGTCATGAATCGATACTATTCTGGTTGAGGAAGGTATTCCTATAAGTGCATTGTAAACAGATTCCTGTCTGCTGCTGCCGCCAATAACCAGCTTTTTTACTTTATCAAATGAATATCTTTCGATTATATTCTTCCGGCAGAATTCTATATGATCTTTAGGTACCGAAACAAATATTTTCTTTGTCTTAGAAGATTGTTGAAAAGCGGAGATGGTATGAGCAAGTATAGGTTTTCCATATATATTCATAAACTGCTTGCTTACATTGCCTTTTAGCCTGGTTCCCTTCCCGGCGGCTGTAATTATCGCTACATTCATAAGTCATCATCACTACTATTATTTTGAAAAACCTGTATTGCTTCTGGTTGAATATATAAGTTTGATAATTAAAATAATATTCTTAAACGCTATATTTTAATTTTCGGGGATGTTCCTCCTTTTTTATTATAGAGTTCATTGTATAAATAATATTCAGAAAATTTTTTCAATCTGTCATGCAGGTTCATAGCTTTTGCTTTTCCCATGCCTGCAACTTCAGATAAATCTTCTATGCTAGCATTCAGAATATTCCTTAAATTACCAAACTTATTAATTAAATTAACCACAATTGGTTGAGGAAGTCTTCTTACTTCCGAAACAATCCTTAATCCCCTTGGATGTACACTGATTTCTTTTAGGCTCCCCTCGACTTCATACCCCAAAATTCCTGCAATCTTATCCAGCTCAAGCAGCTTTCCTGCACCCAGTAGATTTATCCTATCCCTCAATTCAACTGTTTCTGCTTTTATGTTTGAATGTAAATAATCACTTATAATATTTAATGAATCGCTGGTAACATTGGCCATCAGTTCCTCGATCTGCATACTGAGGAGCCTGCCGTCAACACCCAGTTCGCATATATATTTTTTAACTTCTTTCTCAGTTCTCTGGACAATGCTTGATCTCTGAAGAACACTGGTAACGTCGTAAAGTGTCGCCAGATCCTCCAATTCTCTCACAGTCAGGGTAAATGTAAGTTCATCCAATCCCTCCTTGTATTTTTCAAGCGTCTGCAGTGCCTGATTTGCCTTGGATAGAACCACTCTCGGCTCTTCAAGCATATATCTTATATCCCCCTTATATATAGTGACCACATCTCTCTTCATGGAAATTGAAATAACCAGAGTATTGGTTTGCTTGGCCACTCTTTGTGCCGTTCTATGCCTGGTGCCTGTTTCTGAAGTCTTAATATCCGGATTGGGAAAAAGATGGGTGTTGGCATATAATATACGCTTACCGTCAGAGCTCAATATAATGGCCCCATCCATTTTTGCAAGTTCGTAAAATTTCGCGGGCGAAAAGCTGCATCCTATATAAAATCCGCCGTTTACCAGCTTCAGTACCTCTTCCGAATCTCCCACCACAACCAGCCCGCCTGTTTTTCCCTGGAGTATATATTCAATACCCAGCCTCAACTCTGTTCCCGGAGATACTTTTTCCAGGCAATCCAGTAATAATTCCTCACTTTTCTTATTCATATTCCTATAGAATTAAACTTTTAATACACCACTCCGGCTTAATTTTTTTATCTCGAAGTGCATCTTTTTATCTTTGGCGCTTACTCTAATCTTCTGACCTGATTTTACTTCACCACTTATTAATCTTTCAGAAATAGGGTCTTCTATTAGATTCTGTATACATCTTCTCATTGGTCTGGCGCCCATGGTGGGGTCATAGCCTTTTTCCAGCAGTAATTCTTTAGCGCTTTTTTTCAGCTCCATTATTATTCCCTGGAGTTCAAGCTGCTGCTGTACCCTTGACATCATCAGGTCCATGATATTATAAATCTGCTGCTTCTGCAGCTTGTGAAATACAATAACTTCATCAATCCTGTTTAAAAATTCAGGTCTAAAAGCCTGTTTGAGCTCACTCATCACTTTATCTTTTATTTCATCATAAGAAAGATTTTCAGTATTTATCTTTTTGAATCCCATAGGAGTATTTTTCTGTATTTCTCTGGCTCCCAGGTTAGAGGTCATTACAAGAACTGTGTTTTTAAAATCCACTCTCTTACCCTGTGAATCAGTAAGATGACCATCCTCAAAAATCTGCAGCAGTATATTAAAGACATCCGGATGAGCCTTTTCGATCTCATCAAGAAGTATTACGCTGTACGGTTTCCTTCTTACCATTTCAGTCAGCTGCCCTCCTTCATCATACCCTACATATCCGGGCGGAGAACCAACCAGTTTTGATACGGAATGCTTTTCCATATATTCTGACATGTCAATCTGTATTAGTGCTTCTTCTTTGTCAAACAAAAATTCCGCTATGGTTTTGGCCAGTTCTGTTTTTCCCACACCTGAAGGGCCCAGAAACATAAATGAACCTATCGGCCGTTTTGGGTCCTTAAGGCCGGAACGTGACCGTCTTATGGCCCTGGAAACTGTTTTTATGGCTTCATCCTGACCAACTACTCTCTTGTGAAGCTTATCCTCCATCCCAAGCAATTTAGAAGATTCGCTTGAGGTCAATTTGTATACCGGGACACCGGTCCAGTTGGAAAGTACCTCTGTTATCTCATTTTCGTTTACAATCTCCTTGCTGGTTTTTTTACTCCTGGTATTAATTTCCTCTATTTCCTTTTTTTCTCTGGATAACTGCTTTTCCTTATCGCGCAGCTGCGCCGCTTTTTCAAAATCCTGTGATTCTATGGCATTTTTCTTTTCTCTGATAATCTTTTCAAGATTTGTTTCTATCTCTTTTAAGTCAGGGGGGGTGGTAAGACTTCTCACTCTTACCCTGGATGCCGCTTCATCAATAAGATCGATTGCTTTATCCGGCAGAAACCGGTCGGATATATATCTATAAGATAATTTTGCGGCAGATAGTATGGCACCTTCTGTTATGCTAAGACTATGGAATGATTCATATTTGCTTTTCAGTCCCTTTAAAATTTCAATTGTCTCATACACAGTAGGCTCGTTTATAAAAATGGGTTGAAATCTTCTTTCAAGGGCCTTATCCTTTTCGACATATTTCCGATATTCATTGGCAGTAGTGGCTCCTATGGTCTGGATTTCCCCCCTTGACAGCATAGGTTTCAGTATGCTGGCGGCATCAATGGCACCTTCGGCGGCACCGGCACCTACCAGAGTGTGGATCTCATCGATAAACAATATTATATCCCCGTCATCTTTGATCTCGGCCAGTACTTTTTTCAATCTTTCTTCAAAATCTCCTCTATACCTTGAACCTGCAACCAGCGCACCCAGGTCAAGAGTAAATATCCTCTTGCCGGCAAGATTCGAAGGAATTTTTTTTGAACATATGAGTTGTGCCAGCCCTTCGACAATTGCCGTTTTTCCCACTCCTGATTCTCCAATTAGTATGGGATTATTTTTAGTTCTCCTGGAAAGAATCTGAATTATCCTTTCGATTTCTTTCCTTCTTCCTATAAGCGGATCAAGTTTTCCTTCTCTGGCCAGCAAAGTCAAATCCCTTCCATACTGCATCAGCATTTTAAGTATCTTTTTCTGACTTCTACCATTCAGCATTCTATCTGATTGAGAGTAAAAAGATTGTTTGTTAAGCAATTCCTTTACCTTCTCTTTTACATTATCCAGAGTAATGCCCATGCTGTTTAAAACCCTTGCAGCTACTCCTTCTCCTTCTCTTAAAAGGCCCAGCAGTATATGTTCCGTCCCTATATAATTATGACCCATCTGAAGAGCTTCTCTCAAGGACAGCTCTAAAACTTTTTTTGCTCTGGGAGTAAAAGGAATATGCTCATAAGACTCTGATGACCCTTTTGTAACCACATCCTTTACCGCTGACCTGATATCGTCAAAAGCAATATTTAATTCATGGAAGGCTTTTGCCGCAATTCCTTCTTTTTCATTGATCAGGCCTAAAAGGATATGCTCAGTACCTATATAATTCTGTTTTAAGAATCTTGCTTCATCCTGAGCCTTTACTACTACTTTCCTTGCTCTTTCTGTAAATCTTTCAAACATTTAACTACTTTCTTTTAATATTTTTTCCCTGATTAAATCTGCCCTCATTAAATCCATTCTGTCACTGTCTACTTTCTCGCTTATTTCCTGGTCCAGTATAATATAAGGGTCCCTTATTTTATTTATCAATTCAAAATAATCAAAATCCTTAACCCCGCTGATAAGGTCTAGATCGAGCCCCAGCCTGATTATTGACAGGAGCTCAACAGACTCTTCATATGATAATATTTTAGCATATTTAAGCAAACCAAAGGAACGACATATATTATCTTTGATCCCCAGAAGGTCATTCTTCTTTAATTTCCTTCTGGCATTCTGTTCATCGTCAATGATATTTAAGCAAATTGCCTGTATTTCTTCAACTATATCTTCTTCACCCTTGCCCAGTGTTACCATATTTGAAATCTTGAATAAATTTCCGATAACCTCCGAATCATCCATAAAATATCCATGTACCAGACACCCTACCTGGTTCAATTTTTTTACAAATTCAGCAATTTTAGGACTTGCAGCCATTACAGGCAGGTGTATGATGAAAGATATTTTAAGGGCGGTTCCTAGATTAATGGGACTTGCCGTAAGATAACCCAGATTTTCATCAAAAGTAAAGTTTAATTTACTTTCCAGATGCGACTCAATCTCACTCGCTTCATGGTACGCTTCTGAAATGTTTAACCACTTGCGTACACTCTGCATCATCAGATGATCCTCCTGGTTTATTATTATCGATGATGATTCTCCTTTAATCTTCCCGGATCTTATAAATAATCCTTTCCCCTGTACTTTATCCGCTATTCTGGCACTTATCATATAATCCTCAAGAAGCAAATCCCTCTGTATCTTTTGCAAATTTTTAACTAAAAAAAATCTGAAAGCTCCCAGTTCTTTTGTACTTTCAACGCACTGTCTTATTTTTTTTAGTAAAATACTTTTTTCCCTGCCGCTGCTGACGCTGGCAAACTTATATCCTGTTATATTCCTCAGCAGCCTGACGGTCGTATTTAGAATAATCCTGTTCCCGGTATTTTTGGGACTGGTTTTGCCGTTCTTGTTTTTTAACAGGAAAAAATTCTCACTGTTCATATATACTCTTTTCCAATTTCCTTATTTCATCTCTTATTCTTGCCGCTTCCTCGAAATTTTCTATTATGATTTCGCTTTTGAGCCTGCTTCTCAGATCCCTTATATTCTTTTCCAGTTTAATTCTGCTGCTGGTATTGACAGGGATCTTACCCCTGCTTTCAATACACCCCTGTATTGATTTCACTACGGGATAGAGCACATCCTTAAATTCATTATAACAATTACTACAGCCTACTTTCCCTATCTTTTTAATGGTCTTTAAGTCAATTCCGCAAAAAGAGCATTTTCTGTTCCTGCTGTAATTAATGCTTCTCAATATCTTTTTATCTCTTCCGATATGGAAGCCGTTATCTCCTACCTGGAAAAACCTGTATAGAATTTTTGCAAAATCGCCGTAAAAATCCTCTTCATTTAAAAAAGAAAATTCAGCGGCGCATTCTTTACATATATTTATTCTTTCTACATTTCCACCCTGAATTTTTATTAAATGTATATTTGCCTCATTTTTATGGCAAAAATCACAATTCATATTTTTATCACCATTCCAGAATTAATTATCTAAGCTGCAGCAAAATTATATCACTTTTTTCTTAATATCAAACTAATAAGCACAAAGGATTCCGGATTTATTCCGGTTTTAAGAGAGGAAAAAGAATGACATCTCTTATGGAACTGCTGTTAGTCAGTACCATAACCAGCCTATCGATCCCAATTCCTTCCCCGCCGGTGGGCGGCATCCCATATTCCAGAGCTTTAAGGAAATCCAGATCTATTTTGCCTGTAATTCTTTCTTCCTCATCTTTGCTTTTTACCTGAATTTTAAATCTTTCAAACTGTTCTCCGGGATCGATCAATTCTGAAAAAGCATTTGCTATCTCTTCTCCTCCTATGAACAATTCAAATCTCTGCGTCAGATTCTCATCCTGAGGGTGCCTTTTAGCTAGTGGGGATATCTCTATTGGATAATCTTTTATAAATGTGGGTTGAATAAGCTTGGGCTCAACCACTACTTCAAAAATCTTGTTTATGATTTTTCCTTTCCCCGAATTTTTTTCCACTTCGATATTGAAACTTTCCGCTACCTTCAGCAAATCTTTCATGCTGCTGTTAAAATCTACATCGACTTTGCCAATTTTTTTTACTGCTTCAAGCATTGAAAGTTTTTTCCACCGCCCTTCAAGCTTAATATTATTTCCCCTATAATCCGCATTTAAACTACCGATAGATTGTTCGGAAACAAATTTTACCAGATTTTCAGTCAGATCCATCATATCATTGTAGTCAGCATACGCCTGGTAAAATTCCAGCATAGTAAATTCAGGATTATGCTTATATGATATTCCCTCATTTCTGAAGTTTCTATTTATTTCAAAAACCTTTTCAAATCCGCCTATAATCAGCCTTTTTAAATATAACTCCGGTGCAATCCTTAAATAAAGATCCATATCCAGTGCATTGTGATGAGTCATAAAAGGTTTTGCTGCGGCACCACCCGGAATCGATTGGAGCATTGGCGTTTCAACTTCCATAAAGCCTTTGCTGTTTAAAAATTTTCTTATGGCATTTATTATTTTTATTCTTGTCAGAAATACTTTTTTTACCTCCGGATTTACCGTAAAATCCAGGTACCTCTGCCGGTACCTTAATTCCTTATCTTTGAGTCCGTGCCATTTTTCAGGAAGTATTCTTATGGCTTTACTCAGAAGTTCAAATCCGGAAACATTTATTGAAAGCTCTCCGGCATGGGTTACAAAAACCGTTCCTTCCACGCCTACCCAGTCACCGATGTCCAGGTCTAAAAATTCATCATATTTTTTTTGGCCCACATTTTTTAAATTTATATATAATTGGATCTTATCCGTGAAATCTTTTATATCGCTAAAGGTGGCCTTGCCATGTTTCCTAAAACTCATCAGTCTTCCTGCTATCCTGAATACATCATCCGTGCTTTCACCGGTTTTAAGCCCGGAGTATCTGGTTTTTATGTCTGCTGCGTTATGGCTTTTGCCAAATCTGGTTTTATAAATTTCATTTCCGTTTTTTATCAGAGCCTTTACTTTTTCAAGCTTTGCGCCCGGTGCTTCGCCAAGCGGTCCTTCTGACTCCAGGAAAAATTCTTTTCCCGGAGCACGTATCTTCCTGCCATATTTATAATTGGCTGCCGAAGTTTCTTTTTCCCCTTTATTTTTCATATTTCTTACAGACTAAATACCTATTTGATTTTTATTATTTTTAACTTCTTGGTGTCATTGGGGATTTTCACCAATACCTCGTCTCCAATCTTTTTAAACAGCAGTGCCCTCCCCATTGGAGATTCATCTGATATCTTATTTTTATCAGGATCGGACTCAATAGAACTTACAATCTTGAATTCTTTCTCCTTTTTTTTGTCCATATCCCTCACCACCACAATAGAGCCAAGACTAATCATCTCTTTTTTATTCTTCTTGCCTATGATTGTATAGTTACTGAGAATTTCATTTATCTGCTCTATCCTGCCTTCTATGAAAGCCTGTTCATTTTTAGCATATTCATACTCAGAATTTTCTGCCAGATCTCCTCCTGAATTCTTTGCATCCTTCAGCCTTCCGGCAATCTCTTTCCGCTTATTATTTATAAGTTCTTCTCTTTCTCTGACCAATCCTTCATAACCTTCAACGGTAAGACTGTATTCTTTCATAAAGATTTCTCCCTTAGTCTTTGTATTTACCTTGACAACTGCATATTACTTTTTAGTACTTGAAAACTTAAATGTAATTATTTAATTGAGGTATTATATTGTATGAAATATTAGATGTCAAAAACAAATATCTGACTAACCAAACCTTCCGGTAATATAATCCTCTGTTCTTTTGTCTTTAGGGTTGGTAAAAATCTTATTGGTATAATCATACTCGATTAATTTTGCCGGCTGGTCAATATTTTCGGTAAGCAGAAAAGCTGCTTTCTGAGAGACTCTTGCGGCCTGTTGCATATTATGGGTCACTATTATTATAGTATAATTGCTTTTAAGCTCATCTATCAGATCCTCTATCTTCTGGGTTGAGATGGGATCCAGCGCAGAAGCCGGCTCGTCCATAAGTATTATTTCCGAATTTACGGCAAGCACCCTTGCAATGCATAATCTCTGCTGTTGGCCGCCCGAAAGATCCAGGGCATTAGTATTAAGCTTTTTTTTGACTTCATCCCAGAGAGCTGCTTTTTTAAGGCTGCTCTCTACAATCATATCCAGCTTATGCTTCTTGTATCTTTTATGCAGCCTGGGTCCGTAAGCAATATTATCATAAATAGTCTTGGGAAAAGGATTTGGTCTCTGAAATACCATACCGACCCTTTTGCGTAAATCCACAACGTCTACGTCAGTCTTGTATATATTAATTCCATCAATTATTATTTCTCCTTCTACCCTGGTATTGGGAAGCAGGTCATTCATTCTGTTAAAAGTCCTGAGGAGCGTTGACTTACCGCAGCCCGACGGCCCGATTATTGCAGTTATGGTGTTTTTCTCAATATCCATGTTGATGTCCGACAGCACTTTTACTTTTCCGTAATAGAAACCGTAATCTTTTACCTTTATTTTTATTTTTCTTTTAACTGCTATCCCGAACCTCTATGGTAATATAAAAACTTTGTCAAAACTAAGCCCGTTTGCTGTCAGCAAGGACAGCATAAAAAATTAATCAAAGCTTATGGTTTATTTCAAATACTTTAACTTCTCATACACATAGCCGGTTTTCAGTATTCCAGTTTGGCTTTGTACTTTTCCAGCTTCTTTGCAATGTCATCATATTTCAGGGCCAGTATTTGAATGGCAAGAAGTGCTGCATTTTTGGCGCCGTCTACCGATACACAGGCAACCGGAACCCCTGAGGGCATCTGTACTATGGAAAAAAGGGAATCCAGTCCTCCAAGATCAGAAGTCCTGATAGGCACCCCTATAACCGGAACAGTGGTATAAGAAGCAATTACACCGGGAAGATGAGCTGCTTTACCCGCTCCCGCGATTACTACCTCTATCCCGCTTGTTTTTATACTTTTAGCAAATTCTCTTGTCTTATTCGGCATTCTATGAGCTGAAAGCACATGTATATCATAGGTGATTCCAAATTCCCTTAAGATATCCGACGCTTTTTTCATTACTGTCTCATCAGCAACACTTCCCATCACTACAGCAACTTTTTTACTGCTTTCTGTCATCAATCACTCCTTTCTGCCTTCAATGCAATATCCGTTCTGTACTGCATACCCCTGAATTTAATATTCTCTACCGCAGAATATACTTTTTCTCTTGTCTCTTTAAAAGTGCCGGCTTTGGCAACAACTCCAAGGACTCTTCCCCCGTTGGTTGCCACTTTGCCGCCTTTTATCTTTGTGCCGGCATGAAAAATCATTATATCCCGACTTCCCTTATAGTAATCCAGTCCCTCAATCTCATCCCCTCTTGAAGAATTTTCCGGATAGCCTTCGGATGCGGCCACGACACAAACACACCTGTCCGCATCCCATCTGAGTTTTTCTCCGGCCAGATTTCCATCCACACATCCCAGAAGCAGCGGGACCAGGTCATTTTCCAGCCGGGGAAGCACTGCCTGAGTTTCAGGGTCCCCAAACCTGCAGTTATATTCTAAAAGATATGGTTTACCTCCGCTGACCATTATTCCTGCATAAAGAATCCCTTTATATTTTATATTCTCCCTTACCATTGCATCACCGGTAGGAAAAATAATTTCATCTAATATTCTCTGGTAGATAAGTTCCCCGACCATGGGTACCGGACTATAGCTGCCCATGCCGCCGGTGTTTTTTCCTCTGTCATTGTCAAATACTCTTTTATAATCCTGTGCCAGGGCCATGGGGACAATCCTGCTTCCATCACAAAGGCACAGCACCGATACTTCATACCCTTCTAAAAAATCCTCAATTAATATCCTGTCTCCCGAACTTCCGAATTTACCCTTTTTAAAACAGTCGTTCACTGCTTCCAGAGCCTCATCTTTATCATCTACAATGACCACGCCTTTTCCGGCTGCAAGACCATCGGCTTTTATTACCACAGGAAAACTTTCTCTTTTTTGAATATAATCCATAGCTTCCCTGTGATTTTCCTTTTTAAAGACAATGCCCTTTGCGGCAGGAATGCCATATTTTCGGAGCAGTTCCCTGGCAAAAACCTTGCTGCCTTCCATAGCAGCGGCCTGCATGAGAGGACCAAAAATCTTATGTCCTTTTGGTTCAAAATAGTCGACTATTCCATCCACCAACGGTGCCTCTGGGCCAACCACAGTTAAATCTATCTTCATATCTTCTATCAGTTCTAGAAGTCCGCTGAAGTTATTCTTTGATATGTCTATATCAATGCATTCAGCTATTTCAGCTATTCCTGCATTTCCCGGGGCAGCATATATTTTATCTGCAAGCGGACTTTTTGAAATTTTCCATACCAGGCAGTGCTCTCTTCCGCCGCCGCCTATTACCAGGATATTCAATTTACTCCTTTATATTTTTTATTAAACTATGAGTGTCGACCTTCTGCTCTGATCAAACAATCTGCTTCTGAAACTATCATCCCTTACAATAATCTTATTTCTCTCGGCGCCCACACTGATCATTGAAACCGGAACTTTTGTAATCTTTTCAATATTCTTTATATAATTCTGGGCCTGCCGGGGAAGATCTTTAAAATTATTTACTCCGCTTATATCATCGTCCCATCCCTCAAATTCCTGGTATACAGGCGTACACTTATGCAGAATAGTCTGGTGACTGGGCAATTCTTTATAAATTTTACCCTCGTACTTATAACTTGTGCAGATCTTAATCTTTTTGAGGCCACTGAGTACGTCCAGCTTGGTTATGGCAATACTGTCTATGGAATTGATCATAATTGAATAGTTTAGTATAACCGCATCCAGCCAGCCGCATCTTCTGGGCCTTCCCGTGGTTGTTCCATACTCATATCCCTTCTCTCTCAGATACCGCCCGGTTTTGCCGTTATCTTCAGTAGGGAAAGGTCCCGAACCTACCCTGGTAGTATAAGCTTTAACTACACCCAGTACTTCATCCAATCTGCTTGGCCCGATCCCGGCTCCGACACAGACGCCCCCGGCAACAGTCGAAGATGAGGTCACATAAGGATACGTACCATGATCTATATCCAGCATGGTAGCCTGTGCACCTTCGAACATCACCTTTTTATTATTATCCAGAGCTTCACATAATAGAAATGTAACATCCACTATATATTTATTGATTCTCTTGCCGTACTGCTTATATTTATTAAAAATCTCTTCTATGTCCAGAGGCTTTATCCCGTAAATTCTTTCAAGGATTTTATTGTTCAGTTTTAGAGATTCTTCCAGCTTAGTCCTGAATATCTTCAAATCCTGCAGGTCCTGTGTCCTTATCCCCGATCTTAGGGCCTTATCGGCATATACCGGCCCGATGCCCTTATGCGTGGTGCCTATTTTAGATTTACCCAGCCTGTGTTCACCTGCCTTATCCAGAATTATATGGTAAGGCATAACCAGATGCGCATTGCAGCTAATCCTTAGATTATCGGTGCTTACTCCTTTGCTCTCAAGGTTGTCCAGTTCTTCTATCAGCACTTCGGGATTCAGCACCACTCCATTTCCAATTAAACAAATGACACTGGGATATAATATTCCTGACGGTATCAGATGAAGTCTAAACTCATCATCTCCTTTAACTACCGTGTGTCCCGCATTGTTTCCTCCCTGAAACCTCACTACCATATCTACCTTGCCTGAAAGCAGGTCGACAATTCTTCCTTTTCCTTCATCGCCCCACTGGCAACCGATTATGGCCAAACTGGGCATTTTACTCTCCTCTATCTTCAGTTTGATAAGACTTACTTAAATTTGAAAATAATGCAAATTCCTTATTGAAATACATGTATACTTTACCTGTGGGTCCGTTTCTGTGCTTGGCTATTTTTATTTCAGCTTGCCCCGTATGTTTAGTTTCATCTTCTTCGTAATAATCATCCCTGTATACAAAGGTAACCACATCTGCATCCTGCTCTATAGAGCCCGATTCTCTTAAATCTGCAAGAAACGGCCTTTTTTTATCCCTCTTTTCTACTTCTCTTGAGAGCTGGGACACTGCTATCACTGGAATATTCAATTCCTTGGCGATACCTTTCAGATTCTGGGATATTTCCGTTATTTCCAGAACTTTATTTCCCCTGTAATTGGTGGTGGACTGCATCAGCTGCAGATAATCAACGATTATCAATTTAACATTATAGGCACTGACCATCATGCGGGCTCTGGCTCTCAGGTCCATGACTGTTAAAAAAGCGGTATCGTCTATATATATCTTGCATTCCGATAATCTTTCAACAGCTCTGGCCAGTTGGGCCCATTGGCTGTCTTCTATTTTTCCGTTTCTCAGATTATGTAAATTTATTTTTGATTCCGCACTCATCAATCTCTGTGCCACCTGCTGCTTTGACATCTCCAGCGAAAAAATAGCAACCGGAATCTTTGTTCTCATAGCAATATTCCTTGCTACGCCCAGAACAAATGAAGTTTTACCCATTCCGGGCCTTGATGCTATAATGATTAAATCGGAATTTTGGAAACCCGAAGTCATATGATCGTAGTCTATATATCCGGAGGGGATTCCCGATATATCGGATTTGGCTTCATGCAGAACTTCTATCAGTTCATAAGCCTCCGAAACTATATCTTTCATAACTGCAGCTTTATCCTTTTCGCCTCCGCTACTCAGGTCCTTATAAATTTCGAATATCAGCTGCTGCGCCCTGTCCACAGTCGAATAAAGATCCTTGGGAACTTCATAACCCATAGTCGCAATTTCAGTGGCGGCATAAATCAATTTTCTTAAGATAGAATTATCTCTTACAATCTGTGCATAATACTCAGCGTTAGCCGCAAGGGGGACATTGCTTATAAGGGAATGAATGTAGGTCTTCCCCCCCACTTCATCCAAAAGTCCCTTCTTTTTAAGATTATCTGCCGAGGTTATAGGGTCCGCAGGTTCGCCCTTTACATAAAGTTCTATTATTATGTTAAAAATTTCCTGATTTGACTTTCTATAGAAATCTCCGGCATTCACAATATCAATAACCGATATAATAGCTTCCTTTGAAATTAACATGGAACCAAGCAGAGATTCCTCGGCTTCTATATTGTAAGGAGGTATTCTCTCTAACCTGCTGGTATCAAGCGGGGAAAGTCTCTTATACTTTTTAATCTGTTCTTCCATGAGCTACTCGTCTTTGGGTTTATCTTTAATTTCTTTCTTTTCTTTTTTTATCTTTTCTCCGGGGTCCTTTATATTTTTTCCTTTTTCTCTGTCACTTTCTTCTTTTTTCTCTTTTTCTTCTGCTTTTTGTTTTTCTTCTTCTTCAGTTTCACCCTTTTCTTTTTCTTCATTATAGATTTTAATCAATTCTTTTGATTCCTCATCAGGTTCAACCAATACCTTGACGGAACTCTTGATTTCTTTATATAATTTCAGCTCTATATCATATTCTCCCAATTCCTTTATATGCTCATGCAAATCAATTTTCTTCCGTTCTATTTCTATGTTCCTTTGCTCCGAAATCTTTTCAGCAATATCTTTATTGGTTATGGATCCGTATAATTTTCCTTCTTTCCCGGTTTTCACTATAAAGGTCACGGTAAGATTTTCCAACTTTTTGGCAAATTCTTCCGCATCTTTTATGTTCCTGGCTTCTACTTTAATTGCAGCCTTTTTTACTAGTTCCATCTGCTTTATATTACCTCTGGTCGCCAGTACGGCAAACCCATTGGGCATCAGGTAATTGCTGGCATAACCGGACTTTACTTCCACCACATCTCCGACATCACCTAATTTTTCATGATACTTAGTAAGTACGACTCTCAAATCTTCCTCCTATCTTTCACCCGAGATTAAACTTCTTATCCTCTCTTTAATCTTCTAAAATTAATCCATATATCCATTAATCCTAAAAACGGCAGAATTAATGCGGCAAATCCAAAAAATAGACCCAGTATTATTAAAAAAAATACCCTCCATACAAATGTTATTTTAAACCTTTCAAATATGCCCCACAGTACCGAAATCCCAAGAACCAGATACAGCAGCCCAAATACAATTATCAGATTAAACCCTGCAATATCTGCAATTTTATCAAGATACCTTCCGGCGGAAGGAACCAGTACCAGTATCAATCCAAGAATCGCTCCCCAGCACCAGTACCAGGGGATATCCCATTTCTTAAAAGATAAAAACGGCTCAATATCAATATTATATTTCCTAAGCACCGTAGAGCTTGCCATATAATTCACTACACTTACAATGGTAAATAAAACTATTAAAATTCCAGGTACAACATAGGGAATGAATCTAAATATATCCTGGAGCCACTTGAGTGTTAAATCAAACTGGGACTGGTCCATTGAAAGCAGGTTTGCATAACCCAGAAGAAATTTATCCTCAGGCATCTGATCAATATAAGCATTATAGCTGTTAAAAAGTTCGCCTGCAAAATTAGTCCTGTTTGCAGCAGATGCCAACGCAACATATAAAAACAGCACCCCGCAAAACACCAAAAAAATACTGCCCACTGTAAATAACTTGCTCCTGCTCCCGTCAATGGATTTCCTGTAAATAAATGAAACAGCGACTATCAAAATTATGGCAACCGGTACAAGTGCATAATCCAGAAACAGTAATAGCAGACAGGCAATAACCGCACAAATTATGCCATCTCTTATCCTGCCGCGAATAATCAGCAAAGTAGCCGGAACCGGCAGAAAAGCCAATCCTACAATCCCGAAAAGGGGCATAAATATAGCAAATATCAGGAGCAGGACAGTAAAAAAGATAAGCAATGCAAGATTTAATCTTTTGATGTTATTTGAATTATCAAAGGACATATCAGATATAAAAGTTTTGTTTATTTTTTAAAATAAGGAATAAGAGCAATAACCCTTGCTCTTTTAATAGCCATGGCTATCTTTTTTTGATGCTGTACACAATTGCCGGTGGACCTTTTTGGTCTTATCTTACCTTTATCGGAAATAAATTTTTCAAGCATGCTTACATTCTTATAATCAATGTTATCAACCTTCGCTCTGCAGAAATAACAGAATCTCTTTCTCTGTCTTATATTAAGCATAGATCCCGTTGCACTTCTTGAACTTCTTAAATTTTTTGAATTTTTTAAATTTTTTTCATCCCTAAGTTTTTTATTTTTTCTAGCCAATTGAAATCTCTCCTTCTAGATATAAATTAAACCATGCAGCTTTAAAACGGTATATCTTCGTCACTGAAATCAGCTTCCTCTATGCTGCCGTTCTTTTTGGATACGCTCTCTTCCGCTTTGGGGTTTTTTTCAATTTTGCAGGAAGCAAATTCCAGGCTCGGCGCTACAACGTTTGCGATAATTTTTACCGCTGATCTTTTCTGCCCTTCTTTATCTTCCCAGTTATCCTGTGAAAGCCTTCCTGAAACTAAAACCCGGTCTCCTTTATTTAAGCTTTCGGCACAATTTTCCGCCAGCTTATACCAGGTGGTGACATTAAAGAAATCTACCTGAGCTTCCCATTCTCCGGAAGTTTTATTCTGGATATTCCTGTTAACCGCAATCCCAAAACTTGCCACTGCGGTACCGCTTGGAGTGAACCTCAGTTCCGGGTCCCTGGTTAAATTTCCCAGAACAGTTATATTATTAACACCAAAAGCCATAGCATTTCACCTTCTTTTAAATGACTTATAATTTAGGATTCATCACTTTTTACAACCAGGTGGCGCAATACCTTATCATTAATTTTATTTACTCTGTCAAGCTCGGTAATAACTCCTGCATTGCCATTGAAATAAATTATGATGTAATAACCATTTTCCTGTTTTTTGATAGGGTAAGCTAATTTTCTGATTCCCCATTTATCTACATTGGAAACTTTACATTTTTCCTTTTCGAGCAATGAGGTAATTTTAGATAATTCTTTTTCGACTGTTTCTTGGTCAAGGGATGGGTCGTAAATAACTACTAATTCATAATTTTTCAATCTCTCGATCCTCCTATGGACTAATTTAATAAATTAGGTTCTACCGTAAAGCAGAACAGAAAGACATTAACATAAAAAGATATGTTTAAATCTTTGCCTTTATTACCACTAGGGATATTATAACATTTGAAATTAATAATCAATAATTAATTCCTGTAAAATTCCAAAAATATTTAAAAATTTTTCTTAATCTTTATTTCTTATATATACACTGGTGCAGGGATAAGGAATCTCTATGCCCACCTGGTCAAATTTATCCTTTATTCTCTTTCTTAGCTGCCTGGCAATGGTCCACTGCTCACCGGGTTTTACCTTGCAGACAATGGTAAATATAACAGCCGAATCACCCAGTTCGCTCACTCCGCCGTCACCCAGTACCTGCGGCCTTTCCAGAACAGATTTCTTATATTTTTTATCGCAAATCAGCTCATCGAACACTTCTTCCAGTATCTTTACCACCCTGTCCGTATTTTCGTTATAATGAACACCCACTTCCACTAATGCTTTTGACCATGTCTGCGTGCGGTTGCTTAATTTTTTTATCTCGCCGTTGGGTATGAAGTGAATGGTGCCCTCGATATCCCTTATCACCGTGGTTCTTAAATTTAACCTTTCCACTGTTCCGGTGGTATCTCCTATGGTTACTATATCATTTATCTGGAACCACTGCTCCAGCAATATAAACAACCCGTTTATCAGGTCCTTAATAAGGCTCTGGGCGCCAAAACCGATTACCACACCCGCTATTCCGGCTCCGGCAAGCAGAGGAGTGATACTTATCCCGACCTGGTCGGCTATTACCAGTATTGCCGCCGCTGAAGCAATCACAATTACTAAATTAGATACCACGCTGTTAAAGGTGAAGGTACGTTTCTTGATCGATATCTTATCGTTACTTATCTTCCTCTCGATCAGCCTTCCTATCCTGCGCTTGACTATCCCCACTACTATAATTACAACTATAAGTGCAGCTGCCACTATTGCTATATTAACCCAGTTATCCATAAAACTTTTAAATATATTATCTACGGAAATTCCCAGAGATTCTGAATTTTCTTCCATCTTGTAACACCTTCTCTAAATCTTTTTTATTTAATATTTAAATGCAATCATATTGCATCAATTTAATCCTTATCATTTCTTAGTTTTCTATAGGTGTCTATAATCCTGTCGTCCCCGCTGCCATATGTGGATTTCAGGTGACCCGTAAAATTAATGGTTGAAATATAAGGAAAGCCTTTATCGACCACTGCAATATTTATGGCCCCCTGGTGCTGGATAATCGACCTCCACCTGGGAAGCGGGATCTGCAGCCAATGTACCAGAATTGAAAGTATTATTCCTCCGTGGGTTACTACTGCGATATTGCCGCTATTCTTATTCTCGTCTATTATATTTTCAATTTCGGCTACAGCTCTTTCCTTTGCATGCCTGAAGCTCTCTCCTTCCGTAGGAGCATTATTGTACGGATCGCCCAGCCACTTCTGGTAATCGTCGTGGAATACTTTATTTATCTGCTCGAATTTCATTCCTTCCCACTTTCCGAAATTTACCTCCTTCAAATTTTCCCTTACCGATATATCTAAGTTCCTGCCCTTTCCTATAAACTCCGCCGTGTCCAGGGCCCGTTTTAACGAGCTGCTGTAAATATTTAAAAAATTTACTTTCCGCAAATATTTTGCGGCAAGTTTTGCCTGTTTCACACCTTTTTCGGTCAGGCTGGTGTCCTGATCCCCCTGATATCTGCCTTCCTCGTTCCATAATGTCTGACCATGTCTTATTAAAAATATCTTTAAAGCCACAGAATTTCCTTTCCATCCCCTGTCAAAGTCCTAAAAATTTAAACTGGCCGGCAGCAGCCGGATTAATATAATAATACCATCTGGGAGTTAAATTTTGTAATATTTTATGCCGTAAAAATTTATATATTGTCTTTTTACTTTCCCATCTATAGAATTATACGGATGACAATTTATCAAAAATTCAAGACTTTTAAGGATAGTTATGAAAAAAAATAAATTAATCTTAGGAAAGTTTCTTACTGCAATAGCTGCAGCACTACTTGTTATATTTTTACTGCTTGCGCTGTCTTCCTGTACCCTGAGCATATCCCTGTATTTTGCACAATATACCGAAGATAATGCCTACCTCATAGAAGAGACAAGAGAAATTACTGTAAACGGAGAACCATATAAAGCTGCCATAGAAGAACTTATAAAGGGACCGGAGAGCAGCCAGCTTTATCCCACCATCCCTTCCGATGTCAGGGTCAATTCGGTCAAGATATCAGATGGTACGGCCACCGTAGACTTCAGCAAAGAAATCATAACCAGCTTCGAGGAAATACCGCACAGCTCAACCACGGAAGTCCTGGCCATTTACTCTATTGTAGATACACTGACCGAATTTGAAGAAATAGACAGGGTAAAAATAACCGTTGAAGGTAGGGACAGCGGAGAGATAGACGAGCTCTACATCGAGGATTTCTGGGGACATGTAGGCATTTATGAGGAATTTACCAGAAATGAAGAAATTATAAAAAGCTGACCGTTACGCGCGCTGTTATTAAAATAATATGACTTATAATAATGATAAAAACATAAACGATATCTCTGTTTTTTTTAAAAACATCCTTTCCTCTGAAAATAACAGACCCGCAGTTGGATTGTTCTGTACATATGCTCCCGAAGAACTTATATTTGCCGCAGGTTTTGTCCCTTCAAGAGTTATGGGCAGAAAAAAACTGGCCAGATCCGAAAGTTACTTTCCCATAAATTTCTGCCCCTATATAAAATCAAGCTGGGAGAGTCTGCTTTCCGCCGATGGCAGCCTTAAGGCAGCGGTATTCACCAACTCCTGCGACGGTATGAGGAGACTGTATGATACCGCAAATATTTATCTTAAAAATACACCCTCCTATCTTCTGGATGTCCCCCGCCTGCAGGGAGAAAGTTCTATAAATTTTTTTAAGGGAAACTTAAATGACATGAAAATATTTATGGGAGATCTTGCCGGAAGAAAAATAACGGACGGAGAAATAGAAAAAACGGCAGCTGTTATAAATAAAAAGAGAAAAACTTTAAAAAAATTTAGCCGGATTTTTAAAGAACTGCCGCATCTTATACTTATTTCAACCTACTTTAAGGTAATGGAGCTGTCCATGACCTCTGATCCCCTTATTTTCACAGATGAGCTGGAAAAATATATAGAATTTATAGAAAAGACAAGCAGGGATCATAAAATCATTCCTGGAAAAGATAATAAAAAAATCCCCTCTATAATGATTATCGGTAATTTTATCACAGAGAATAAGTTATGGGATATGCTGTCCGCCTTGAATCTTAAACTAGCCGCTGATGATCTTTGTACCTCGACCAGGTACTTTGAAAAACAGATAGAAATAAACAGCGGCCAGGATATACTTTACTCCATGGCACAGAGATATCTAACCAAACCCCCCTGTATGAGAATGGCTGATCTGGGACTGAAATTAAAAGAAATTGAAAATAATATAACTGAAAATAACATAGAAGGCGTAATATTTATAAGTTTGAAATTCTGTGATACAGTGTTATATTCCTTTCCCTTACTGAAGCAGAAACTGAATCAGCTGAAAATCCCGGTATTGTATCTGGAGATGGAATACAATAATTTCTCGGAGGGCCAGCTGAAGACCAGGATACAGGCTTTTCTTGAGATGCTGTAAACAGATTAATTTGATATGGGTATAAAAGACAGACTAAAAACAGGCATACAGAAGAACTTAAACCAGAAATATATAAAAAGGCTGCTGGGCATTATCGCCAAAAAACCCATACTCTACACATACGGGAGCACATTTTCTTCGGTATCCGATAAATACTTAAATATTTTTACCATAGAAAGCCTCCGCAAGGCTTATTCCGATAATTACCGCCCCGTGGGTTACGGATCTCTTTTTCTGCCTTATGAGATGATACACGCGCTGGGAATAACGCCGTTCCTTCCCGAAGTTATGGCCGGATTTACGGCAGGACTGGGTCTGGCGGCCCAGACCATCAAGCAGGCTTCCTTGAACTGGTATTCACAGGACTTGTGCACTTTCCACCGGAGTGCTTCCGGCGCCCAGGAACTTGAAGTGTTCCCAAAACCGGATTTTATACTGACCACCAACCTGGCCTGCGACGCCGCTCAGAAATCTTTTTACATATACTCGAAAAAATATGATATCGAAAAAAACTTTTATCTTATTGATGTGCCCTATCGCTATTCACAGGAATCTCTTTTTTATCTTACAGCTCAGATAAAAAACATATATATGGATATAAGCTCTAAATCAGGCAGAAAGCCGGATATCTCCAAACTCAGTGAAGCCATAGAGCTGTCAAATGAATTCAGAGAATGGGCCATTAAAGTCAACCGCTTAAGGGAAACCCTTACCGATTATCCTCCCTACTTTAACGCCCTTAATTATATTCTGCCTTTCCACGGGCTTGCAGGAACCAGGGAAGCAGTAACCCTTTATAAATATATGTACATAGAGCTAAAAAAATACCTGGCCAAACAATTAAATAAAAATCATGATAAGAAAAATCTGCCTAAAAAAATCCTATGGCTGCATCTTAAGCCGTATTATAGGAGCGAAGTATTTGATATCCTGAATAAAGAAAACTGCATAGTGGCCTTTGAAGAGATAAATTATGTCTACTGGCCCCGGCTTGACCCTTCAAAGCCATTTGAGAGCCTGGCAATAAAAATGCTTTCCCATTTTCTGGGAGGCAAAATCGACAACCGTGTTAATATGATACTAAAGCTGGCCGGAGAATATAATATTGACGGGGTTATCCTGTTTGCGCACTGGGGATGCAGGCAGAGTAACGGAGGTGCAAGGATAATAAAGGACAGCTTAAACAAACTGGGCATTCCCACCCTTGTTTTAGACGGGGACTGTGTGGACCGGAACAATTCTTCCCAGGGCCAGGTAAAAACCAGGATGCAGGGTTTTCTTGAAATTCTAAACTCTAAAACATAATAAAAGAAAGGAAGCGGATGTATACTTGCGGAATTGATGTGGGCTCGGTTTCAACCGAAGCAGTAATACTGGACGAGAAAAACAATAAAATCTTATCTTATGCCATATCCCTTACCGGCTCCAGCAGTAAAAATGCGGCCAGAAGTGCTTACGAAGACACCCTGGGTAAGGCCGGCCTTAATGCAGGTGATATCAAGGCTATTGTAGCCACGGGCTATGGGAGGATAAATATTCCCTTTGCAGACAAGAATATAACAGAGATAAGCTGCCATGCCCGCGGGGCCGTATCCGTATTTCCTGAACTAAAAACCGTAATCGATATAGGCGGACAGGACAGCAAGGTCATAAAGCTGGAAAATGGAAATCCCATTGACTTCCTTATGAACGACAAGTGTGCGGCCGGAACGGGAAGGTTCCTGGAGGTCATGGCCAGGGCCATGGAAATAGACCTGGAGCAGTTTGCTCCTATTTTTATTAAAACCAGCGGTAAAGTGGATATAACTTCGACCTGTACCGTATTCGCCGAATCCGAAATAGTATCCCTTATCGGACAGGGAACGGATAAAAATGAAATTATAAAGGGTCTTATTTATTCCATTGCCGGCAGGATAACCTCAATGGTGGAAAGAATAGGTCTGGAAGAACCGGTATGCATGACCGGAGGAGTGGCCAAGAACCTTGGAGTGGTAAAGGCGCTGGAGGAAAAGCTGGGAGTTAAAATAAGCATCCCCGATGAGCCCCAGATAACCGGGGCACTGGGAGCAGCATATCTGGCCCAGGGTCTTTTGTAATTTCTTTTCACTGGTTTTATCTTATTTTTCCAATAACGAAGTACTAATTCCAAAAACTTCTTTAAATTTTTTCTTTCCAAGATCCGTGAAAACAAATATTGTTTTTCTGCCCTCTTTTGGTTCAATCCAGCCCATGTCTATATTCTCTCCTCTATAAAAAAGCATATATCTGGCCGGTGGAATAATTACAATTTAACCAGGTGCTTTTCAAAATCCGCCACCTGATATCTTCTTCCTCTTGAAACGATTTTGAATCCCTCTTTTTCCAGCAGTTTTTTATGTAAGTCCTGCCCTCCGGGATATTTATCATTTAAAAATCCGTCAGCTTTTAATGTTCTCCAATAAGGGATACCCGGATTCTTTCCCTCTGCCGCCGACTCTTCTGCTGTATTGGCTGTGGTCATGATGAAGATGCCAGTGGTTAACGAACAGCAGGCTTTTACCTTATATTTCTTTGCAATTGTTTTACAGATCTCTACAATTGTGACCACCTTTCCTCTGGGTACTCTTTTCATCGCCTCCGCCACCTCGACCGGATTAACCAGCACCACCCTATCACCTGCTTCTGCTCCCATCTTATGTACAGCATTATAGCAGGGGAAATTCTTTTCCAGTTTTAATATCTTGGGTAGACCTTTTTTATCTGCCATTTTTTCATTCCAGGTTTTCTTCATACCTCCTCCCAACGATATTTATTTTTACAGTGTTTAATTCTTTAAAATCCCCTTTAAAACAGATTATTCTGTAAACTTAAGAATAAACAATGTACTTAACACTAATAATGTTTTTTAAAATTAAAATAATTTAAATTAATGCATTAAGAACTGGTGGGCGATATTGGATTTGAACCAATGACCTCTGCGATGTCGACGCAGCACTCTAACCATCTGAGCTAATCGCCCTAATATATTGCAGGATGTCGCTAAAACAATAATTACCTCTATTAATTCTATTGTATTCTTTTGGGAGGCATTGCAGCTTCATGATAATAAATGACCTTCCATGCGTCATCTATCTTCTTAAACAAAAAACTGGCTCCGGCTTTTTCAAAAAAACAAATAAATTATTTTTTTCTCAATTTTAAATAATATTTCTTTTT
>CAZBSE010000017.1:39316-41527 GCA_964494385.1 uncultured Actinomycetota bacterium
AGAATAGAGCAGGGGCCGACAAGCCGCCAGTCAGTTTTACAGCCATGACACCTGCTCTTGGTCTTCATTACATAGCCGGGGCAAAGACGGCAGGACAAGCCGCAAGCCCCAATTTCCGGATATTTGGATCTCATATTTAATCTCTTTCAATTGATATGGTAGCCTTGGTGACTACCGCTGCGATTGCGCCTATTGCGGCCCACACCGGCAGGAGTAATGCACCGACTACCCCCAGAGTTAAAGGAATCTGGATAAGCGTTTTTCCTTCCTCATTTTTAATGATAATCTTTCTGATATTTCCTTCTCTCACCAGCTCCTTTATCTTTGCCAGTAAATCCTCACCCTTTACTTCGAATTCTTCCTTTTTTTTCTCAGTAATTTTTATCACTTTCCTTTCAGTTAAACTTATAAACCAAATCGCTGATTAACATCAGGCTTATTGGATTTAATATTTTTATAAAATTATATCAGATTATCTTATCTTTTTGACATTTTCATATGCATTGTAATACATACAATAATATTTTTATAAAGTATTAAAATTATCATTAATTATTAAAATAATCATCTTTAATGGGTAAGGCCGTTGAGTTTAAAAAACGGTATTATATAGAATTGCCTCCCCGTATTGAACACTTTTAGAACTCCCGGGATATTAAATTCATTTATAAATTGTAAACAATTATTACCAGGATCAAATAAAATTAATAAAGAAGTGTTGACATTGACACCTTAAATACGAAGAAATTTTAAACATTGACAATATATCCGTTTTCGATATAGAATACAATAAATAATATATCCGTTTTCGATATACATGGTGGCATTTATGAGGCAAAAACAATATAGACAAACACTGACTCCTTCTGTTTTTTATATACTTCTTGCCCTTTGTGATAAAGAAAGACATGGTTACGAGATCATGAAACAAACGGAATATGATTCTGATGGAAAAATAGAAATGGGACCAGGAACACTGTATGGTAATATTAAGCGAATGCTTGCAGATAAACAGATAGAAGAAGCCTATGAAAGACCTTATTTAATAGCTGTTGATGAAAGACGAAAATATTACAGACTGACAGGCCTTGGCCGAAAACAATTATCTATGGAACTGAATAGATATAATAATGCAATAAAAATAGCTAAGAAAAGGAACTTTTATCTGGCTTGGAATTAATAAAACTTTAATTATAAGAATATGGAGAAAACAAACGACATAGCAATTAAAACTTATGGGCTATTGCTAAACCTTTATCCCAGATCATATCTTAAAGAATATAAAAAGCTCATGGAACAAGCTTTTGGGGATATGTTAAAAGAAGATAAGCATTTCAGAGTATGGTTAAAAGTGGCAAAAGACCTTCCTGGGAGCTTAATACATGAACATATGGAAAACATTAATGGAGGAACAATGAAAAGAAAAGATAAATCTCGATTAGTCATAGCAGTTTTTATTTCTATAGTATGCGGAGTATTAGGATTTTTCCTATCTTTTTTAATTGGCGAGGGATTAATGGAAATTCTTAGCGATAAAATAGCTGTGCTTTTGATGTTTGTGGGCATATCCATTTATAATTTTATAATATGTCTATTTTTAGAGAGATTTTCCCCTAATAGTATCTGGTTTGCAGGTTTTTTAATTAACATCATAGTATGGGCAGCCCTTATTGGTAATCTAAGAGGACCAGGGGGATTTGTTGATCTATGGTACGGATGGGCCGCCCTGATTATATTTGCATTTGTTGGATCTTTTATTGGATTATTATTAAGGAAAAAATCAAAACCGAATGCTAAAAATAATTAAAATATGATGTCATTGCGGGACCCTCAGTTTAGCTATAATCTCAGACTATGTTTATATTACAAGAGTAGTGCGGTTTTTATTTTTTTCAGGAACTCTTCCTTATATTGATTGACTACAATTATTAAACAATATATCATTGATGGAAATGCCCGAACTGAGGGACCTGGGATAATCTAGGTAAATGATAACCATTCTTAAAGGAAGGTGACAAAATCATGCCAAAAGAAAACACAGATATTTCAAAGAGTGGCGGTACGGTAAGGATAACTGCCGTAAACAAGCTTCAGATTGACCGACCTGGTCAGACTATCGAGATTTCTGCCAAAGATTTGGCATCACTTGGCGAAAAGGACTTGGCCAAAATACATGTCAAGGACGAAACCGGCAAGGAAATGCTCTGTCAG
>CAZBSE010000018.1:0-38504 GCA_964494385.1 uncultured Actinomycetota bacterium
TAATAATTAATGCTTTTTTAAATTATTTCCTTTACTAAGACGTATATAATATTAGAATGTTTTTAGTGATAGATAATAATGCATTTTTAAGATGCCTTTGGCTAATATGGCTGAAGTGGCTGGGGAGGGAGGATTCGAACCATAACTAATGTTTATTTATATATATTAATTAATGTTTAAAGATGATGTCCCTAAACTTTGAAATTTCGAACTCTTTTTTAAGAGCGTTGATAACTATTAAAAATTTAACCTCTATATAACAATTAATAATGTACTCAAGATCCTTCATGTTTTATAGATAGAAATAGGTTGTATTTATCCTATATTAGCATAGAATATATTTGAGGTGGTTTTAATGTTAGTCAATACAAAGGACTTAATTTCATTAACGGAAGCTAATCAGAACTTTTCAAAAGTTGCAAGAACAGTTGATAAAAAAGGCTCAGTTATTATTTTAAAAAATAATACCCCGCATTATATAGTGATTGACTTTAAAAAACTTGAGCAATTGGGAATATCAGTAAATGAAAGTATAGAATCTTTAGCTTCAAGAATATTGAAGGACAACCTTGAAGCATTCAAGAAACTTGCCGAATGATGAGACTTGATACAATCCAGGTATTATATCTTCACAATTTAATGTGCAAAGAAACCGGTGGTTTATCTGGACTTCGTGATATTGGAGCACTTGAATCAGCATTATATCATGCATACGCATCATTTGAAGGAAAAGACTTCTATCCGACTGTTGAGGAAAAAGCTGTACGTCAGGCTTATGGGATTATAAGAAATCATCCTTTTCTTGATGGAAATAAACGAACAAGCTTATTTGTCATGCTTGTTTTTCTGGAGCTTAATAGTATTAAATTATACTTTTCTCAATCTGAACTTGTTGAACTGGGCGTGGGAATAGCAGAAGGAAAAACTGATTCAGAACAAATAACAAAATGGATTATGGAGCATAAAAGAAATATTTAATGATTATCAAGTAGGAAGATATAGCTGGGGAGATAAGGCCCAAACCATAACTAGTGTTTATATATATTAATTAATATCTAAAGATGGTGTCCCTGGGCAGATTCGAACTGCCGACCCCAGGATTAGGAATCCTGTGCTCTATCCATCTGAGCTACAGGGACATATTTATAATCTCTTTTACCAGATTTTCAAAAGACATGCCTGCTTCCTGTGCTGCCATGGGAAGAAGGCTTGTATCCGTCATTCCGGGAGAAGTGTTCAGCTCCAGAACGTAAGGAACTTCCTCTTTTTTATCCAGTATAATATCAACTCTTGACAGTTTGGTGCATTTTAATGCATTGTGAACCTGAAGAGCCACCTGTTTTACCTTTTTGTCCATAGAAGGTGAAATTCTAGCCGGGACAAAGTAATCCACCTCTCCGATTTTGGACCTTGATTCGAAATCAAAAAAATTCTTTTTGGGCACAATCTCTACTACCGGGAGAACTCTTGGCTTTTCTTTTCCAATAATGCTGACTGCCAGTTCAATTCCGTTAATAAATTTTTCCAGTATTACCTTTCTGCTGTAGCTGAGGGCCGAAATTATGGCATGGGGCAGATCGTTCTCGCTGTTAACCATTTTTATACCCAGTGCCGATCCCTGTGCAGACGGCTTTACCACCAGCGGCATGCCTATTTTTTTTGCTATGAAAGGCAGGAGCTTTGACGCACCCAGTTCCCTGAATGAGCTGGTATTTAAAAAGTAAAAGGAAGGGGTGGGTATATCCTGGTTTATAAATATCTGTTTTGAAACTATCTTATCGAAGCTCAAGACGTTGGGATAAACACCCGGACCGGTATAGGGGATATTCAGCACTTCCAGGATTTCCTGGATGGTGCCGTCTTCACCATCTTTACCATGAAGGGCAATGTAGGCAAGATCAATTTTTTCCGTGTTCAGATTGTCCGCTATGGATTCGTCTATGTCCATTTTTATGACATTATGGCCCAGTTTTCTGAGCGCATTTGAAATCCTCTGTCCGCTTTTTAAGGAGATCTCCCTTTCAAGGGATCTTCCGCCCATAATCACAGCAATATTTTTTTTCATTTTTATCACTCTTTTATTATATTGATATTTTTACTTAAAACTTTTATATAATTTGATCTTATCTTTCACTATATCAGCCAGGATTTTAATGCCTTTTTCGATTCTTTCGGTGCTTTCGGTACAGAAGGCAATCCTGGCCTCGTTGAGCCCTTTATCATCCGGATAGAAACCGCTTCCCGGGACATATGCCACCTTTTTTCTAACGGCATCTGCCAGAATTTCTTTGGTATTCAGATAGGGGGGGAGTTTTAACCATATAAAAAAACCTCCCTCCGGTTTTGACCAGCTGGTTCCTTGAGGAAAATTCTCCTGCAGCATTTTTAGCATAACATCTCTTCTTCTGGAATATATGCTTTTGAATCTGTCTATATTTTCCACCCATGCGGGATCCGAGAAATATTCATATGCAATTCTCTGGGTAAAAGTACTCACGCACAGAGTTGTAGATTGAACCCCGAGGATTATTTTTTCAAGTATTGTGTGCGGGGCCACGATCCAGCCTATTCTGAATCCTGGAGCAAAAAGTTTTGAAAGAGTGCTCAGATAAATTACATTCCGGTTATCACCCCTGCTGTCGAGCTCTTTAATGGTAGGAATAGGTTTACCCTCATATCTGAGCCTTCCATAGGGATTATCTTCAAGTATTATGGTTTTGTGCTCTTTTGCAAGTTCCAGTATCTTTTTCCTGCGGGGAAGGTTTAAGGTCACCCCGCTGGGATTTGAAAAATTTGGTACCAGATAAATGAATTTTACCTTGATTTTCTTTTTTGTCAGTTCTTTAAGCTTTTCTTCCAGCAGTGAGGTTTTAATCCCATTGCTGTCAATGGGTATATCTATTATTCTGGCCTCATAAGATTTAAATGAGTTCAGCGCACCGGTATATGAAGGTGATTCCACTATAACGGTATCACCGGGATCAATAAACACTTTTGCCAGCAGATCCAGGGCATGCTGCCCGCCCGTAGTGGTAACCATGTCCTCCTCTACCACATCCAGGCCCTCTAGCTTCATGACTTCTATCAATCTGGTTTTAAGCGGGTAGTAGCCGTCGGAACAGCCGTATTGCACATTTATATCGCCGTCGGTTTTTAGGGTTCTCTTAACATATCTTTCCAGTTTCTGAAAGCTTAAGGCCCTTACTTCGGGAAGACCTCCCGCAAAGGAGATGATATCGGGTCTTGCGGACAGGGAAAGCAGATCCCTTATCTCAGAAGAGAACATATATTCAGTTCTGCTGGAATAAAGATGTTTCCAGTAATCAAATGTAATTTTCTTACTCATAGAATAGGCCCGGTAAAGGTTTTTAAAGCTCTTGTACTGTAAATAAGTAATATATATTAAAAATTCTAAAAGTTCAAAAAAGTTTTTATGAGTTTAAACAATTATTTATAGTGTTATAATTATCGCAGTATAAAGATATATGTTATGTCTTACCAATAATCATGGATCTTAACCTTACAATTAAAGATCTTTCCTTAAAACAGCTGGAAAAAATAAGGTTTAAATGTATTGAATGCGACTACTGGTTTAAATGTGATAAACACAGTTTTTTCAAGGAATTATCTAAAATAAAAGACTTCAACGGATTTAAGATCTTGCTTAAGAGCAAACTCTTTGAAGAAGTCAGCAGGAAGGAAAAGAGAAAAAAAATTATGTGGTTCAAGGAAAACGGAGGGAAAGTAAAAGCTGCTTTTTCGGGCGGAAATTGTATTGGAATTGTGCTGGCTGGAAAATATCACCTTTTTCCCAGGCTCAGGGATTTCAATGTCTTTCCTCCTGATGAGAAGAGTGTTATTTTAGGATGTATTCATGTAGTTCCCAAGTACAGCCGGATGGGTGTGGAAAAGAGGCTGCTGGTTGAGATTGAAAAAGAACTGGTGAAGGAAAAAGTAAGATCGATAGAGTCTGTGGGCAAGAGATTGAACGATGATATAGATAAAGAGGAATACAATAACAGCCCGCTTGTCCCCTTTAAGTTTTTAATAAATAACGGCTTCTATTTAAAGAAAAATGATCCGTTTTTTCCGCTTCTGAGATTGGATTTGAAAAGTATAGCTGTAAGTTTTATAGAAAATGAGGAGCTGCTGGGCAAGATGGCTTTAAAAGAGGAAGTGAGAAGCCCTATAATCATAAAAAATAAATAAGGGATTTTGAGTCCATACTTCAATCAATAAATTAGACAAAACTCCTGAATTATGCTAGTATTTTGAACTTACAAACTGATTATTTGAGAATATAAATAAGGATTAAAACCTGTGACCAGAATTAGTAAGCACTGCAAGCAGCATACAGAGAGCCGCAGGAGCTGAGAATGCGGCTGCAAAGCTGGTGACTGAATGGGTCTGCGAGGTGTCTGGCTCAAATCTATATCAGGAGAGTAAGTCAGAACGGTTTCCTCCGTTATCATAGGATAGGATATCACTTGAGTATCTGAGATATGCAAAGCGTACGGTAAATAATGTTTATATATTGAATTTTACCGTAAAGTAGGGTGGCACCGCGGGAATTTAACCTCTCGTCTCTACAGAATTTTATGTAGTGATGGAGAGGTTTTTATTATTTTAGGGGTATAGCGAGAGGAGGTAAAAACAGGAGGAACTTAAGATGAGTTTGAATGTCTGCATATTTTTATACTTGCCTACAGTAAAAAAATCAAAGACTGTGAGTGAGTAAGAGACGGAATTAATATTTAATAAAAATAGTTAGAAGAAAGGAAGACAAAATGGATAAAAGAACCAAGTTTGTCCTGGATGAGGAGGAGATGCCGGATAAATGGTATAACATCCAGGCTGATTTACCCAAGCCTCTTTCCCCACCTCTGCATCCGGCTACAGGAAAACCCCTGGGTCCGGAGGACCTGGCTCCGCTGTTTCCCATGGAGCTTATAAAACAAGAGATGAGTACCGAGCGCTGGATTGAAATTCCGGAAGAAGTAAGGGATATTTACAGATTGTGGAGACCCACAACTTTGTTCAGGGCGCACAGATTGGAGAAGGCTCTGGATACTCCTGCCAAGATATTCTATAAATACGAGGGTTCGAGCCCTCCCGGGAGCCATAAGCCCAATACTGCCGTAGCCCAGGCTTACTATAATAAGAAGGAGGGTATTACCCGTATAGCCACAGAGACCGGAGCAGGACAGTGGGGAAGCGCCCTCTCTTTTGGAGGCGCTTGTTTCGGGGTCAAGATTAAAGTCTATATGGTGGCTATCAGCTACAAGCAAAAGCCTTACCGCAGAATAATGATGGAAACATGGGGAGGCGAGTGTGTACCCAGTCCCAGTAAGGATACCAAAGTCGGGAGGGACATGCTGGCAAAAGATCCAGACTGTCCCGGAAGCCTGGGACTGGCCATAAGCGAAGCCGTAGAAGATGCTGCTTCCCGTGACGATACCCATTATTCTCTGGGCAGTGTGCTCAATCATGTTCTCCTGCACCAGACCATAAACGGGCTGGAGGCAAAGATATTAATGGAAAGAGCAGATGCTTATCCCGATATTATTGTCGGCTGCGTCGGCGGAGGTTCAAACTTTGCGGGCCTTTTCCTTCCTTTTGTAAAGGATAAGATAGATGGCACAAAACCGGACCTGCGGATAATCAATGTGGAACCAACGGCAGCTCCTACTATGACCAAAGGTCCATATGCATATGATTATGGCGATAATGCAAAACTTGCTCCTATTATTAAGATGTATACCCTTGGGCATGGTTTCATCCCGCCTCCTATTCATGCCGGCGGCCTGAGATATCATGGAATGGCGCCCATTATATGCCATCTTGCAGATCTGGGTCTGGTAGAAGCAAAAGCCGTACATCAGATTGCAACATTTAAGGCCGGAGTAACCTTTGCCCGTACTGAGGGCATTATCAGTGCGCCGGAGACCAATCATTGTATCAAGGTAGCCATTGATGAAGCTTTAAAATGCAAAGAATCCGGAGAAGCAAAGACCATCCTTATAGCTCACAGCGGGCACGGTCATGTGGATATGGCCGCTTACGACGCATATTTGTCGGGTAAATTAGTAGATTACGAATACCCAAAGGAGAAAATAGAAGAGGCATTGACTGAATTGCCGAAAGTATAGAAAGCAGTCTGTCTTATATTAAAGGAGGGATCTTAAAGTTAAGACCCCTCCTTCTTCAAAGAGAATTATATTTTCGTACAAATTCTTTGGCCTGCAATAAAAAGCTGTGCCAGAGTGTCGTAAAAATCATACTAAAAAATTCTACTTGATTTTTTCCTGATTAGTCTATATATTATATAGGATAAATTCATTTTATTTTAATTTAGTATTTGTAATTAATAGGGGTTTCTTCAAAAAATCGTATCTTAAATTTCAAAATATATCGGTTTATTAGCATATAGGTTAATCTATCAATCTGAGTTTACAATAGTCCTTTTTTAGGTAATATTTGAAATTTATAAAAATTCCAAAGACTAAGAAATATTTTTAAATGCAATCTAATATTATTTTTAAGCTGTTTAAAAAATTTTTAGCCGGGAAGTACGTTGAATTTGTCATAAAATGTGAAATCCTGATTAAATCAGTGCATGAGTACGAAAGGAGTATTTATTAATGACTGAACTGGAAGAATTAAATAAAGAATTTCTGGATGGGAAAGTTATAGCCGATCTGAGAACCATTGCCAAGCAGCTGAATATACCCGGACTTTCCAAAATGAAAAAAGATGAACTGGTAGAAAAGATACTGGAAGAAGTATCCAATAACGGCATGGAATTCTCAAACGGGGGCAAAACCGTAACTTTGGAAAATGAGAGAGTATTTGAGAAGGAAAAGAAGGATGAAACAGAAACCGGCAGACTTATAGCCGGAAAAGAAGGGATAAAGACAGAAAGGGTAAAAAAAGAAGTTGATAAGAAAAAAGAATTTGAACTGTATAAGGAAAGGATGAAAGGAATCCTTGATATTCTGGCTGACGGCTATGGGTTCCTGAGAACAACCGGATACCTGGCGGGGTCGCATGACATATATGTTTCTCAATCCCAGATAAGAAGATTCAGGTTAAGGCAGGGAGATGAAGTATATGGACAGGTACGCCCCCCCAAGGAAAGTGAAAAGTATAATGCGCTGCTGAGAATAGAGAGGGTAAACGGAGAGGACCCGGAATTCATACGAAGCAGGGTACCGTTCGAAAAATTGACCCCGGTATACCCTATGGAGAGGCTGAAGCTGGAAACAAGTGAATCGGATAATATTAGTCCCAGAATAATAGATTTGATTGCTCCTATAGGAAAGGGTCAGAGAGGTCTTATTGTATCTCCCCCGAAGGCCGGAAAAACGACCATACTTAAGGACCTTGCCAATAGTGTTTCTACCAATAATCCCGAGGTAGACATAATAGTCTTGCTTATCGATGAAAGACCCGAAGAAGTTACCGATATGGAAAGATCGGTTAAGGGTGAAGTAATAAGTTCTACATTCGATCAGCCGTCGGATAATCATATACAGGTGGCAGAGCTGGTGCTTCAAAGGGCAAAAAGACTGGTTGAGCACGGAAAGGATGTCTTAATTCTTTTAGACAGCATAACACGTCTTGCCAGAGCCTATAACCTTTCAATTCCGGCAAGCGGCAGAGTTTTATCCGGTGGAGTGGATTCTTCCGCCCTGTTTCCTCCGAAGAGGTTCTTCGGTGCTGCCAGAAATATTGAAGATGGCGGAAGCCTAACAATCCTTGCTACGGCATTGATTGAAACCGGAAGCAGAATGGATGATGTTATATTTGAAGAGTTCAAAGGTACAGGCAATATGGAGATAAATCTGGACAGGCGTCTTGCCGATAAAAGGATCTTTCCCGCTATTGATATAACCAGATCCGGAACCAGAAAAGAAGAACTGCTTATGGAAAAAGAGGAAGCAAGAATAGTATGGAAGCTCAGAAGACTGATATATGAAAAGGAGCCGGAAGTGGCATTGGAACAGTTAATAGACTACATCAGAAATACAAAATCCAATGATGACTTTCTTAATGCTATCAAAGCCAGTTTTGATAAAGGAAAGAAACCTGTAAAGTAGCATTTCAAATTAAAAATCTAATTGTATATGAATTCACTGTATATTTTAGTGTTTGATTTTAGGTAAAGTATATTTACGGTTGTAAGTATTTATGCTAATATTTAGGATTTGAAATAGGTAAAGTTTAATAAATATCAGCGAGGGTTTTCTATTATGAAAAAAGAGATACATCCGCAATATTTTGATTGTACGGTAACCTGTTCCTGCGGAAATACATTCAAAACAAGGTCAACCAAAAAGGAGCTTAAGGTAGAGATATGCTCAAGCTGTCATCCTTTCTATACCGGCAAGCAAAAACTGGTTGATTCCGGCGGACGGGTAGAAAGATTTAAGAAGAGACTTATAAAATCTAAGAAATAAAAAAGGGTATGTTTATGAAAATAAATTTAATCAAATACACCCGGGAACCGGAAAAAATGGTAGCAGTAGCTGCCAGGCTGTGCTATTCCCCGGTAGGCGTGGATGACCTTATGGATAAACTTGGCGACGAAGATATAAAAAAGCTGGTCAAGTTCGTGATTAAAAGCGGGCACCTCAGCACCACAGAGCATATATATTTTACGTTTGCAGCAGAAGGTGTCTCCAGAGCACTGACCCATCAGCTGGTAAGGCACAGGATTGCTTCATATAACCAGCAGTCACAGAGATATGTTAAATTTAAGGATAATTTTGAATATATTACCCCACCTGCCATAGAAAAGAGCAGCGCAGCTAAAAAAAAGTATGACAATTTGATCTCAGATGTTCATAATCTATACAAAGAATTGCTGGACATCGGAATTGAACCCGAAGATGCAAGATATATTTTGCCAAATGCCTCGGAAACAAAGATAATTGTGTCTATGAACGGAAGGGAACTTTTACACTTCTTTACCGTAAGATGCTGTAATAGGGCACAATGGGAGATAAGAGAACTGGCAACAGGCATGTTAAAACAGGTAAAGAAGGTTGCTCCCGTGGTTTTTGAGAACGCCGGTCCGAATTGCCTGAGGGGCTCCTGCCCGGAGGGTAAATTTTCATGCGGAAATCCTCATAAAGAGAGTGATTTTAATGCCTAAGGCCGCCGGGAAATATCAGGTTGGAGGCCAGGCGGTAATTGAAGGTGTTATGATGCGCAGCAAACACTTCTGGGCTCTGGCAGTAAGAAGGCCTGATAAAACCATATCCGTAAAACTTTTTAAAGAAATTTCCCTGGCTGCAAAGAACAAGATATTGGGATTTGTATTCATAAGAGGAATAACAGTGCTCATTGAAAGCATGACGCTGGGTTTCAAGGCTTTGAGTTATTCTGTTAATGAATCTACAAAAGAAGAGATAACATTCTCCAAAAAGGAAATGACCATATCTATAATAATCGCGGTTGTATTTGCAGTGAGTGTTTTTTTTATACTTCCCACCGTTATCGGAAGAAGTTTTTCTAACTTCATCCCCAATATTATAGTTTATAATCTTCTGGAAGGATTAATTAGAATCGTATTTTTTTTGGCCTATATTTTAGTAGTCTCACAGTTAAAGGATATAAAAAGGATTTTTCAGTATCACGGAGCTGAGCATAAAACCATCCAGGCCTATGAGAACAATGAAAAACTTAAGCCTGAAAATGTCAGGAAATACAGCACCAAACATGTCAGATGCGGAACCAGCTTTCTGCTTATCGTAATGATAGTGGCAGTATTTATTTTTGCTCTTCTGGGAAAACAGACAATATTATTGCGGATTGTATCCAGGGTGCTTCTGATACCGGTGATTGCAGGCATTTCATATGAATTTATAAGACTTGCCGGCAAATTCAGCAGATATAAGATAGTGAATATGCTTTTCTATCCCGGCCTTTTGCTCCAGAGAATTACCACCAGGGAACCTGATGACAGTCAGCTGGAAGTAGCTATCAGCTCATTTAAAAAAGTCATAGAAGCGGAGAAATCACTGGAGGCAAAATAAATGTCAGACTTATTGGATAAGCTGAAAATATATGATGATAATTACAGGAAGCTGACAGATATACTTTTAAACCCCGAGGTTTCATCCAATCCTGAAAAAATAAAAGAATACGGGAAGAAGATAGCTGAAATTGAAGAGATTGTAAATGCTGCCGGAAGATACAGGGAGATTATTTCTTCCATCAGGGAAGCTGAAGAGATGCTTGAAGCTGAAAAGGAAGAAGAGATGAAAAGCTTCCTTAAAGATGAAATAAGAGAAAATACTAATAAAAAACAGAAACTGGAAAAAAAGATAAAGCTGCTTCTAATCCCCAGGGATCCTAATGATAAGAAGGATGTTATAGTTGAAATAAGGGCCGGTGCAGGAGGAGATGAAGCTGCATTGTTTGCAGAAGTCCTCTATAAGCTGTATGCAAAATATGCGGAGAAAAGGAAATGGAAATATTCCGTGCTTAGTTCCAATAGCCTGGGTATCGGAGGATTCAAGGAAATAATATTCGAAATTAAGGGAGAAGGGGCTTACGGTACCATGAAGTATGAATCCGGAGTGCATAGGGTTCAGAGAATTCCTACTACGGAATCACAGGGCAGAATACATACTTCCACCGCTACGGTTGCCGTGCTTCCTGCCGCTGAAGAAGTGGATATTAAAATAGATCCATCGGACTTAAGAGTGGATGTTTTCCGTTCCAGCGGTCCGGGAGGTCAATCTGTAAACACTACGGACTCTGCGGTAAGGATTACCCATACGCCAACAGGCATGGTAGTAACCTGCCAGGATGAAAAATCACAGCTCCAGAATAAGGAAAAAGCTCTAAAGATCTTAAGAGCCAGGCTTAGAGAGGCCGAGGAGCAAAAACAGATAAATAAGCAGATTGAAAGAAGAAGACTTCAAATAGGAACAGGCGATAGAAGCGAGAGGATAAGAACCTATAATTATCCGCAGGGAAGAATAACCGACCATAGAATAAATTTAACTCTATATAAAATTGATGAAGTGCTGGAAGGTGATCTCGACAGATTAGTAGATCCTTTAAAAAGTGCTGATAACAGAAAGAGAATTGAAAAGATAGGGGCTTAAATTATTTGCAAATATGGAATGTAAAAAGTATTTTAGACTGGGCCATAAATTATTTTAAAAATAAAGATATACCACAGCCCAGATTATCTTCGGAATTACTTCTTAGTTCGGTACTCAACCTCAACAGGATTGATCTATATCTGAATTACAACCGTGTTTTAAATAAACAGGAGCTGGCCCAATATAAAAAATATATCCTTAAAAGACTTGAGCATGTTCCCATCCAGTATATTCTGAAGGAAGCATACTTCAGAAAAATGAAATTATATGTAGACAGCGGGATACTTATACCCAGGCCCGAAACCGAGCTTCTGGTTGACGGGCTATTTCGAATTTTAAAGGAAAATTCAGTGAAGAAAAAAATAAATATTTTGGAGATTGGTACCGGGAGCGGTGCCATCGCAATAAGTATAGCTTATGAGATTGATGACGAGTTGTCAGATGCCGACAGCTCCTGGCAGATGATAGCTACAGAAAACAATCCGGGCGCGTTAAAAGCGGCAGAGAGGAATGCCAGAGAGATTCTTGAAAACGGTAAATTTAAAAATGTAAAATTTATCGAATGTGATCTGGTACCCGGAAAAGATTCCGATTTTTTCAATCGCTACCAGGGAAAAATTAGTGTGGTGATTTCAAATCCTCCTTATGTTTCCGAGAATGATTACAAGAAGCTTCCCCGGGAGGTAAAGGACTATGAACCGAAATCTGCTATTGTAGCGGGAAGGACCGGGCTGGAAGTATATGAAAAAATTCTTTCCAGGATCAAGCCTTACCTGTCTGCAGGATCAGGCTATATTTTATTTGAAATTGATCCTAAAGCAAGTGTTGCCTTGAGGGAAATATCGGAAAATGTCATCAGCCCTAAGAAAATAACGGTAGAGAAGGACTACAACCAGAGGGACCGCATCATGATAATCGAGGCATAGATAAACACAAAAAGCGCAAGGGGGCAATTCCATAAAATGATATATTAACCGTAATGGACAACGGCAGTCCTTGAATCTTATAATACGGTTTGACAGAGTTTGTTTTTTTAAATTTTAGGTGGTAGGATTTTAATAATTTTTACTTGGTAGAAGGCGAATAGGGAAAAAATTGAGTCACGAATTGATTGCCATAATAATTTTCTTACTGACCTATATAGCTATTGCTACAGAAAAAGTAAGCAGAACCGTAGTAGCATTTACCGGCGCCCTGATGCTGATTCTGTTTAATGTCTTTGACATAAATGAAGCAGTAAGCTTTATCAGCTGGGAAACCATAGGTCTTCTGTTCGGTATGTTTATTATAGTTGCAGCCCTGTCGGATGCAGGGTTTTTTACCTTTCTTGCTCTGGTGCTGGCAAGGTGGCTCAAATACTCCCCTACGAAAATATTTATCTTTTTTCCCATAATAACGGCGCTTCTTTCGGCTTTCATGGACAGTGTTACCGTGATGCTTTTCTTTGCAACTCTTACCTATGAGCTCTGTAAAATGCTGAAAATAAAGCCTGCCCCCCTTATAATTACCGAAGTAATCCTGGCAAATATCGGAGGGTCCGCAACCATGGTGGGTGATCCGCCCAATGTTATCCTTGGTCTGAAGCTTGGTTATTATTTTAATGATTTTGTTATTCATAATGCCCCTATTTCCATAGTTGCCGGGGCCGTAACCCTTATTTATTGTTATATGGTAAGCAGAAAACATATTGCTCCGGCCGAAGGAATGCACAAGAAGGAATATGAAGAAATGGATCCCGCCGAGGCCATAGAAAACAAAAAGCAGCTTAAAGTTGCACTGGCCGCGTTCGGAACGGCAATTTTTTTTCTGATTACCCACGGCTATATAGAAAAGTATTTCCATATTCCGCTTACAGTTCCCCTTGCAGCCATGATACCTGCTTTTATCATGCTGGTCATTTTGGGCAAGAAGTCAGAAGAAATTCTGTTAAAAATCGACTACGGGGTAATATTGTTTTTCATGGGGCTGTTTGTGGTAGTGGGCGGATTGGAACATACGGGCGTAGTAAATACTATTGCGGGTTATATCACAAGTATTTTTAAGGATAATCACATGGGACTTTTAAGCACGCTGGTATGGGGTTCCGGCATTACCAGCGGTGTTATAGATAATATACCGTTTGCTCTTTCAATGGCCTATGTTCTGCAAAATATTGTAAAGTTTGCAGGGGTACCGGCCTTGTCCATAATGGTATGGGCAACCTCGCTGGGTGCGGATATAGGAGGTAATTTTTCTCCTATAGGAGCTTCGGCAAATGTAGTGGCGTACACTACCATGGAAAAAAGAGGCCAGTCAATCGGCTGGGCAAGATGGCTGAAACTTTCAATTCCTGCTACACTGATTGCTCTTACCATATCCAATATCGGGATCTATATTAAATATATTACCGGATTCTTTTAATTCATGTTATCTCCGAACCGTCTTTTTAGTCGTTTAAAAGCTGCGTGATAGGATGCTGTTTGAAAAAAAAATAAAAATGGTTATAATAAGTTTTTGCGATAGAGAAAGTTAAAGGCGGATTTTATCAAACGGCGCGGGGTGGAGCAGTCTGGTAGCTCGTCGGGCTCATAACCCGAAGGTCATAGGTTCAAATCCTATCCCCGCTACCAAATCTTAACATTATATCCCGCAATCTAAAGCCAAGTGTATTATTAGTACCTGCCAACCGGTATCCTGACGAATTATTCTATCTATATCAGATTTTTATTAATATTGATTTTAAATTATAATTTACTTATGTTTTTAAAATATGTCTCAGAATCATTTAATATTAGAAATTTTTACGAAAGTTATGGATAAAGGAACTGCATAGGTGAAGGGTACTTTTTTTAAAAGGTATAGATACAAAATCTTGATTGGCAGGTCTTTTATAATATTTATACTTTTATTTTTGTGTATGAATTTCTCAGCCTGCACGCTTTTTAGCGGTGCAAAAGATTTTTTTACGGATAAGTTTTTTACGGAAGACGAAATGGATGAGGTGGTTGGTGTAGTAGAGGCTTTTTTTGGCCTGCTTATGGATAAAAACTACAGCGAAGCATATGAATATATAAGCAGCGGAGATAAATTACAGGGAAGCCTTGAAGATTTTTCCAAAGAATTTATAAATGTTACGGATATTATTTCCATAAAGATTAACTGGGTGGAGATCAAAAGCAATATAGCAACGGTAGGGATAGATTTAACTGACTGTTATGACGGGGAAGAAGAAGTGTACAGGGATATGGAAGTATCACTTATAAAAGAGGAAGACAATAGCTGGAAGATAGTGTTCTGGGAAAAACAGGAAGAGAAGGAAAATATTAAGAGCAATGTTTAAAAATTAGAGCTGGAAGGGTATAAGTTGAAAGTATTATTTTTAGGGGACGTTTTTGGCAAACCTGGAAGAACGGTTCTGCGAGGCGAACTGCAGACAATGGTGCAGGAAAATGAAGCTGACATAGTTATTGCCAATGGAGAAAATGCAGCGGGGGGAATAGGAATCACACCGGAAATTTGCAATTATATACTGAATATGGGAGTAGATATTGTAACCTCGGGAAACCACATTTATAAAAAGAAAGAAATTTATACTTATATAGACAGCCAGCCCAGGCTTTTAAAACCTGCGAATTATCCTCCCGGAACTCCCGGCAGGGGGTATTCTATTATATCGGGCAGCAGACAGAATAAAAATAAGGTTGCTGTAGTAAATATCTGCGGGAGAGTTTTTATAGAAAACCTGGACTGTCCCTTCAGGTGCATGGACAAGATCCTAAAGGTCATAAGGGAAGAGACTTCCATAATAATTGTGGATTTTCATGCTGAAGTAACTTCTGAAAAAGTCGCTATGGGATGGTATCTGGACGGCAGGGTAAGTGCGCTGGTCGGTACGCACACTCATGTCCAGACAGCTGACGAAAGAATACTTCCCGGAGGCACGGCATATATAACCGATGCGGGGATGGTGGGTCCCAGGGATTCGGTTATAGGGGTAAAGAAAGAAAATATAATTGAACGATTTTTAAAAATTATGCCCCAGAAATTTACGGTAGCGGAAGGCGATATCATTATTAATGCGGTATTGATTGATATTGATGATAAAAGCGGCAGGGCTGAAGGTATTAAGAGGATAAATTTAGTGGTCGAGGGAACAAATAGCAAATCTGTGATATGAGCCTGAAAATGAAGGAAATATATAAAAGCGGATTTGCCGGACATAAAACTGTGGTCGGCGTTCTTAGGACTATTGAATGTTTCAATATGATCAGGAGAGGAGATAAGGTGCTCATCTCTATATCAGGCGGACCTGACTCTACATTTCTGGCCCATCTGCTTTATTTAATGAAGCCTGCCCTTGATCTTGAGCTTTATGGTTTTTGCCTGGATCATATGACCAGAGAGGGAGAGTCTGCAGAGGACACGTTATTTGTAGATAAGCTGTGCAGAGAACTGGGCATTAAATTATTCAAGCGGAAGATAGATGTGAAGAAATGGTGTAGTTCAAATAAGCTCTCATTTCAGGAGGGAGCAAGAAAAATAAGGCGCAGAGAATTACTGGAGATTTCCGGTAAAAAAGACATAGGAAAGATTGCTGTGGGTCATAATGCAGATGACAATATAGAAACTTTTTTTATGCGTCTTATGAGAGGTACGGGTGCAAAGGGACTTTCAGGCATAAGACCGGTCAGCGGAAAATTTGTAAGGCCCCTTATTAATACTTTCAGGAAAGATATTACCACTTATCTGGATGATAAAAAAATTCCTTATTGTGTGGACAGGACCAACCTTGAAAATATATATTTTAGGAACAGGATAAGAAATATTCTCATTCCCTTTATAGAAAAGAATTTTACGAAATCCTTCAAATATAACGTATTAAGATCCATGAATATACTGGGAGATGAAGATAAATTTTTAAAACAGTATGCATGGACCAGGCTTCTGGATATGGCTTCTATAAAAAGAGACAGAGCAGGAAAGTATACCGTTTTAATTAAATTTTCCGTTCCGGATATTAAAAAGGAGACTGCAGCTGTGCAGAGAAGAATAGTACTTGCGGCACTGGAAATGATCAGAGGCACCCTTGAAGATATAAAGTTTAAAAATGTAGATGATATTTTAAGTATCTGTATAATGGGAGGAGAGAGCAAGTCCGTCCAGCCGGAAGAAAAAGTGAGAGTTTTCAAAATAGGCGGCTTTATTTATTTTGTTAATCTTGATTATAAGGATGTTTTACCCCGTGAGTTAGAATTATTTTTAAAGGGCAGCAAAAATACAGACATTAAGGGAAGAGGAACGCAAATAAAAATAGGGGCAAGAATGAAATTGGGCGGGTTTAATATGGAAATTTTATCCGAGTTATTGAAGCCGGGCGGGGTGGGGCTGAAATTCGAGCGATCCGAAGGTGATGAGGCTTTTATTGATTATGCAAAAATAAAACCTCCGCTTAAGGTAAGAAAATGGAGGAGGGGAGATAGATTTTATCCCCTTGGCATGAAGGAAGAGAAAAAACTGCAGGATTTTTTTACCGATAACAAGGTTCCCGTTCATTTGAGGAAATTAATACCTGTATTTACAGACAGTGAAAAGATTATATGGCTGGGAAAATACAGGGTCGATAACAGGGTCAAAATAACAGAGGATACCAGTAAAGTATTGCATTTGAAATTATTTAAAAAATGATTTATATATGATTCAGTAAATTATATTTTTAAAGGGAAATTAATGGTGCAGTATAAGTTAAAAAAATATAACGGTGAAAAAGTCCTGGTATACGGTAAAAAGAAGATCAAGATACTGATAGACAAGAAACAGCTGAGTAGAAGAATAAAGGAATTGGGGCAGGAAATTACCAGGGATTATGAAGATAAATACCCCATTCTGGTGTCGGTCTTAAGGGGTTCTTTTATTTTTGTTGCTGATATAAGCAGGGAGATAAAAATACCGGTTACTTTTGATTTTATGGCTATTTCGAGTTACGGGGATTCCAAGGTAAGTTCCGGTATTGTAAGAATAACCAAGGATCTGGAATCCAGCATTGAGAGCAGGGAAGTACTTATAATAGAGGATATAATAGACTCCGGCAGGACCTTAAATTATTTAATAAAAAACCTGCAGGCCAGAAATCCCAAGAATGTGGAGGTATGCGCACTTCTGGATAAAAATGTTCCCAGAAAAACGGAAAATAAGGTTAAATATAAAGGATTTGATATTCCTAACAAGTTTGTGGTAGGATATGGTCTTGATTTTGCAGAGGAATATAGAAATTTTCCTTTTGTAGGATATATTGAAAATGAGTAGTAATTATATTATTATCTAGGAAGTGATAAACGAAAAGTAGTTAAGGAGTTGTTTTAGTTTGAAAAATAATAAAATTTTTAAAAGCAGAGGATTTAAAAACATAGCGTTATTAATATTGCTTATAGTGGTTATGTTTTTAATTTTTAGAAATCCTTTTTTTCTCTCGTCTGAAGTAATAGATTACAATTTAAATGAGTTTGTACAAGCAGTAGAACAGGGCAGGGTAAGTTCTTCTGTGCCGATGGTGATTAAGGGCCAGGACAGGATAATCGAGGGTGAACTGGTAGATGGAACCAGATTTACGGTTTCATATCTGGAAGACTATAACGTTACACAATTCCTGCTGGATAAGGGCCTGCCCTTTAGGGCCGATAATCAGAAACAATCCGTATGGATTCAGATTTTAATAAGTGCCATACCTTTCGTTATAATGTTCGGCCTTATATTCTTTATGATGAATCAGCTCCAGGGCGGGGGCTCCAAGGTGCTTCAGTTCGGAAAGAGCAAGGCAAGAATGGTAAACAAAGGCAAAAAAAGAGTCACCTTTAAAGATGTAGCGGGAGTTGATGAAGCGGTAGAAGAATTAAGAGAAATCGAGGAATTTTTGGAAAATCCAAGTAAATTTAAGGCCATGGGCGCAAAAATACCAAAGGGCGTCCTGTTATATGGACCGCCGGGAACCGGAAAAACGCTGCTGGCAAGAGCAGTTGCAGGCGAAGCCGGAGTGCCGTTTTTCAGTATAAGCGGTTCCGAATTTGTGGAAATGTTTGTAGGTGTGGGAGCATCCAGAGTAAGGGATCTTTTTAATCAGGCCAAGACGAGCCAGCCTTCAATAATATTTATGGATGAAATTGATGCGGTTGGAAGACATAGAGGAGCCGGATTAGGCGGGGGCCATGACGAAAGAGAACAGACCTTAAACCAGATTCTGGTGGAAATGGATGGTTTCGACCAGACCAGCACCGTGATTTTGATAGCTGCTACCAATCGTCCGGATATCCTGGACCCTGCGCTGCTGAGGCCCGGCAGATTTGACAGGCAGATAGCGGTGGACAGACCTGATTTGCCTGGCAGGGAAAAAATACTTGAAATCCATGCCAGAGGAAAACCGCTGGACAAAAGTGTTAATTTAAAGACTATAGCCAAACAGACTCCCGGGTTTACAGGGGCCGATCTGGCCAATCTTTTTAATGAAGCTTCTCTTCTTGCAGCGAGGCATAATAAGAAAAAGATAACCATGTTCGAAATAGAAGAAGCGGTTGAGAGAGTAATAGCGGGACCTGAAAAGAAAACAAGAATTATATCAGAGGAAGAAAAGAGAATAATAGCCTATCACGAATCAGGCCATGCCATACTTTCATATATCCTTCCCCATACCGATCCTATTCATAAGATGTCTATTATTTCAAGGGGAAGAGCTCTGGGCTATGTGATTACTCTTCCCGAGGAAGACAGGTTTCTAAAATCAAAAAAGGAACTTCTGGACAATATTACTCAGCTCCTGGGAGGCAGGGTAAGCGAAGAGATGAATTTTAACGACATAACCTCAGGGGCACAGAATGACCTGGAAAGGGCCACAAAAATTACAAGAAAAATGATAACTGAATATGGAATGAGTAAAAGGCTGGGACCGGTTACCTTTAAGGGTGAAGAAGAAGAAGTATTTTTAGGAAAAGAAATAGGGTCAAGACCCCATTACAGCGATAAAATTGCTTCTACCATAGATGAAGAAGTCCATAATATAATTATGGATAGTTATGAAAGGGCGAGAAAAACGCTTACAGAGAATAAGGAAACTTTAAATAATCTGGCCAATGAGTTAATGAAAAAGGAAACTCTCACCAGGGAAGAAATACTAAAAGTATTGTCCAAGGTGGAAAGCAAGAAAAGCAAGAGGATTGAACAGGTGGGAGTAAAAAATAAAATTTCTGGTACCGAGAATAAAAAAAGTAGAGCTGCAAAAAAGAAAACTGTAAAAGCAGCCGGTAAACAGTAAACGTAAAGAGGTTTTCATAAGAGAAGCTTTTTAATTTCCAAAAAATAAGCCAAACATTTTAAAAATCAGCTTTCCAGTATTTCAGGGAAGCTGAGTCTATTATCATTTGCAGGAAGTAAAATGGCTTGAGCCAAATTACAAAAATAGGATTTGATATTAGATTTAAACGTAATATTGATTTAAGTCAGGAGCTAGCCATTGGATAGAAAAATGATAGAAGAAGGAGTAAAGTTAATACTGGAAGGTATCGGGGAAGATTTAAACAGAGAAGGTCTTAAAGAAACCCCGCGAAGGGTAGCTGAGATGTATGAGGAAATATTCAGTGGGATCGGGCAGGATCCATCCGCAGAACTTGGGTCGATGTTTGACGAGAACCATGATGAGATAATACTGGTAAAGGATATACCCTTTTATTCGATATGCGAGCATCACATGGTACCTTTCATCGGGAAAGCTCATATAGCCTATATTCCAAATAAAGCCGGAAAAATTATCGGTCTGAGCAAGCTTACCAGAGTGCTGGATATTGTGGCCAGGAGGCTGCAGGTTCAGGAAAGGCTGACTTCGATAGTGGCGGATACCATTATGAAAAAAATAAATCCCAGGGGCGTTCTGGTCATTGTGGAAGCGGAACACCTGTGTATGAGTATGAGAGGGGTCAAGAAGCCGAATACGCTGACTGTTACTTCTGCGGTAAGGGGCCTATTCAGGGAAAACCCGGCTTCAAGGGCTGAGGTACTGGCCCTAATCAGGCCAAATAAATAAAGTATGAAGTTTAAAATAAGAGCCTTAAACATAAAAACCAGGCAGGAAGGTTTAAAGGAATTTAAAAACATAGGGGCCACTTCTGCCGGGTCCCATATAATGATAGATAAGATCTTTCCGATGTCCCTAAAAGTCAGGGATATTGATCCGCTGGCCGCAAATATTTTAAAGCAGGAAATGCTGGCCAGAGATGGAGATGTGGTAACTTCCAGAAGCTCAATTACAAATGCCGGCGGCAGGGCGGATATTATTATTCAGGGAACATCAAAAAGTATCAGAAATCTAATAGAAAAAATAAAAAAGCAGCCATTTGGCCTCAAGGCTCTGTCCGGCAGTCTGGAAGAATATCTAAACAGTCTTGATGAAAATAAAAAACAAAAAGAACTTATAATAGGTAAAAAAAAATTCAATCCGCACAGAGATATTCTGATAATGGGCATTTTAAATGTTACACCGGATTCTTTTTATGATGGAGGATACTATTTCAAGAAGGATAAAGCTCTGAGCAGGGCTGAAGCCATAATCAAAGAGGGCGCACATATAATTGATGTAGGAGGAATGTCGACCAGGCCCGGTTCCCTTCCCGTGAGCATTGAACAGGAAATCAAAAGAGTCATCCCCGTAATAGAATATATCGGTAAAAATCATAATATTTTGATATCTGTCGATACCTGCAGATCGGAAGTAGCGCAAAGAGCCATAGCTGCAGGGGCGCATATCATAAATGATATCAGCGGACTTTCAATGGATGCCGGTATGGTAAAAGTAATTGCCAAAAGCGGTGTTTCGGTAGTTATTATGCACATTAAGGGAACTCCCGAAAATATGCAGGAAAATCCGGAGTATGAAAATGTAATAGATGAAATCTATGACTATCTTGAGGATAGGGCCGATATGGCAATTGGTTCAGGAATAAAGCAGGATAAAATAATTATAGATCCGGGGATTGGATTTGGAAAAACCACAGGACATAATCTGGAGATATTAAATAAAATAAGTGAATTCAAGATGATGGGATACCCTCTGCTTATGGGGGCTTCAAGAAAATCTTTTATTGGCAGCATCCTGGATCTGCCGGCAGAAGAAAGGCTGGAAGGAAGTCTTGCTGCATCGGTATATTCGGTAATAAGAGGGGTAAATATCTTAAGGGTTCATGATGTTAAGGAAACAATAAGAGCGGTAAAAATTGCTAAAAGTATTATTAACGGATTTTGAAATAAATTAGAATGTTTAAAATATTAATAAAGAATCTTAATCTATTTGGCTACCACGGTGTGAGGGAAGAAGAAAAGAGAAATGGCCAGAATTTCCGATTCAACGTTGAAGTGTCTTTAAACAAAGATAACCTCGTAAAAAATGATTGCATGGAAGATACCCTGAATTATTCCGAGATGATAAATATTATAAAGGACATCAACAATAAGAATAGATTCAATCTCCTGGAAACACTTTCAAAAACAATAGCCGGCAGAATAATGGATATGTCGCCTATGATAGGAAAAGTAAAGGTAAGAGTGGAGAAAACGGCTCCTCCCATAAAAGAGAATCTGGGATCGGTAGGAGTTGAATATGTGCTGGACAGGAAAAGTGCAGAAGGAGCAGAAGAAAGCAAACCGGGAAAAAGTAAAATTGATGTTTTTATGTCCCTGGGGTCAAATATGGGAAAAAGAGAAGACAATTTAAGGAGAGCTGTTGATTTAATCGGTAAAAGTACCGATATTGACATACTTAAAGTATCTTCGATATATGAAACGGAGCCGATGTATGTTAAGGATCAGGATTTTTTTTATAACATCGTACTGCTGGCAAAAGTAAATGAAGAAGTTAACCCATTTAAAATTCTGGGATTTTTAAAAGGGATCGAATTTAGTTTAGGAGGCAAGAGGGATAAAAGATATGGTCCAAGGGTAATAGATATAGATTTATTATATTATGGGGGCGTGTCCATAGAATCCGATTTTTTGACCATACCCCATCCAAAGATTGCCGAAAGGAAATTTGTACTGGTTCCCCTGGGCGAGATAGCTCCGGAATTTAAAATAAAAGGAAAGAGCATAAAGAAAGTTATTGATGAAGGTAAACTTACCGAAAAGGTGACCCTGGTAAAGGATTGGTAAAATCCTTGCGGTGCATACATTAATCCTGCAAAAGAATTACTTTCTAAAAGATAAAGACCTTCTTTCAAATAAAAATTTATTTTACTAAATAGAAAAATAATTTGATATATCACGCATCACTTGTATAATCAATCTTGTGCAAACTAAGCTCGTATATTGGAAAAACTCAAGGGCAGACTTAGGGATTACTTCTTATTTGTCGGGCTGGAAGGTTAAAAAACTGTTGAGAATAGTATATAAGCCGAGTTATAAACTAAAAATACTTTAAAGATTTATTTAAAGTTGCATAAGAAAACAATTGTAATTTTTATTTAATAAGATTAAAAAATTTAAGTTGCTTATAAGGATTAAGGTGATAAAGATTAAAAGAGGGTCAGAGTTTAAAATAGAAGAAGTAAAGATGCTGATTAGCAAAGGTAAGGTAGATGGCCTGCTTACCATTGAAGAGATCACTGAAACACTTTCAGATATAGAACTTTCCAAAGAGCAAATTGAAAATATTTATGATGTTATCCAAAACTTGGGAATAGAAATTGTAAACGAAGATGATGAAGATATTAACAGTAGAGGTTCGGGTAAAAAAGGCGGGGCAGAGATTTTAGACAAAGGGCTGGATCTTACTATTAAATCTCCTGCAAACGATTCGGTTAGAATGTACCTTAAGGAAATTGGAAAAATTAAGCTCCTTACTGCTCACGAAGAAGTGCAGCTGGCAAAAAAAAATGAAGCGGGGAACTTAGCAGCAAGACAATTACTGGTGAAGGCGAACCTGAGACTGGTGGTAAGCATTGCCAAAAAATATTTTGGAAGAGGCTTGCTTTTTTTAGACCTCATACAGGAAGGAAATCTTGGACTGATGAAGGCGGTAGAGAAATTTGACTACAGGAGAGGTTTTAAATTTTCTACGTACGCAACCTGGTGGATAAGGCAGGCCATTACAAGAGCTTTGGCTGATCAGGCCAGGACTATTAGGATCCCGGTTCATATGATAGATAACATTAATAAATTAGTCAGGGTCCAAAGACAATTGCTTCAAGAACTTGGCAGGGATCCTTCCCCCGAAGAGATTTCAAAGAAAATGGATTTTACCCCCGGCAAAATAAGGGAAATAATCAGAATAAGTCAGCATCCTATTTCATTTGAAACTCCCATAGGTGAGGAAGGTGATAGTAGCCTTGCTGATTTTATAGAGGATTCGGAAGCAGAAGCGCCTTTGGATGCTGCGTCTTTTAAGATGCTTCAAAATAATCTAAAAGAAACCCTTAATACCTTAAAGTATAGAGAAAGAAAAATTTTAGAACTAAGATTTGGTATAAATGATGGACATCCCAGAACTCTTGAAGAAGTGGGCAGGGAGTTTGGAGTAACCAGAGAAAGAATAAGACAGATAGAATCAAAAGCTTTAGGAAAGCTCAGACATCCGAATAGAAGCGGGGTTTTGAGGGATTTTCTGGAACACTAAGTTAACTGTAGGCTGTAATTTAGCTGTGGTTTATCATGTTAGCAAGTCTGCCGCCGGCTTTGTTAGCGGGTATTTAAAAGTAGAATTTAATCATTTTCTTTGGCCCCATGCTTCTAAAAACTTTTTATATATGAGAGCAGATCTTTTTAAAAAATTTATCTAAGCCCCGATTTGATTTGAAAATGTTTATTAAGGAAATACTGTTTTATCCCTGGATTATTGCAATTACTCATAATGTAATGTATTTTTATGCCTGATCATTTTCCTGCAATGTATTAATAATAAATTGAAATTATTATCTTTACTAAAAATAAATTATGGTATCAATTAATCATATTGACTTAAGTTTCGGCGGCCGTATATTGCTTAATGATATTTCATTTCTGATAAACCCGAAAGACAGGATCGGGCTTGTTGGAAACAATGGTGCCGGTAAAACGACTCTACTAAAAATTATCCTGGGCCTGCAGGTACCTGATAAAGGTACTGTTGAAAAGCCGTCCAGCCTAACTATGGGATATCTTCCGCAGCAAATGAGTCATATAGACGGCAAGACACTTTTTAATGAAGTAAAAACTGCATTTTCGCAAATCCTTGAACTCGAAAACAAGGTCATTGGACTAAATCATGAAATAGAAGAAAGAACTGATTATCGTTCTGATGATTACCTTAAGCTTATTAACAGGTTATCCGATATGAATGAAAGGATTGAGATCCTGGGAGCATTAAAAATAAACGAACAAATCGAGAAAACATTGCTGGGACTGGGATTTGTGCCGACAGATTTGCCAAGACAAACAAAAGAGTTTAGCGGCGGATGGAGAATGCGTATTGAACTGGCAAAGATCCTTCTTCAGCGTCCTGATTTATTGCTGCTTGATGAGCCAACAAACCATCTCGATATCGAATCAATCCAATGGATGGAGCAGTTCTTATCAGATTATCATGGAGCGGTCGTCATCATCAGCCATGACAGAGCTCTTTTGGATAATGTCACAAATCGCACTATTGAAATTTCACTGGGCAGGATTTATGATTATAAGGTCCCCTATTCAAAATATACCGTATTAAGGAAAGAACGCAGACTGCAACAAATAGCTACGTATAAAAACCAGCAAAAATTAATTTCTGATACCGGTAAATTCATTGATCGCTTCAGGTATAAAGCCACTAAAGCTCGTCAGGTGCAGTCCCGTATCAAACGTCTTGAGAAAATCCGGCCCATTAGAGTAGATGAAGAAGACACAGCAGCCATCCGTATCAGGTTTCCGGTTGCTCCCCGTTCGGGCAATGTAGTCCTTGATGCCATCGGCCTGTCAAAGAGTTATAGTGAAAAAACTATTCTTAAAAACATAGACTTAGCTGTAAGAAGAAGCGAAAGGATTGCGTTTGTCGGTAAAAACGGAGAGGGAAAGACTACATTATCTCGTATTCTTGTAGGTGATCTGGATTTTACGGGTAACCTTAAAATAGGACATAATGTCAAAATTGGCTATTTTGCCCAAAATCAGGACGAATTGCTGGATGGGGAAATAACCGTTTTTAACACTGTTGATAGAGCAACTGCTGTTGAAGCCGGAATTAAAATAAGGGCAATTCTTGGAGCTTTCTTATTTGGAAGCAATGATATTGGCAAGAAAGTCAAAGTTTTATCCGGCGGAGAAAGGTCAAGGCTTGCACTGGTTATGCTGCTGCTTGAACCATTCAACCTGCTGGTACTCGATGAGCCTACCAATCACCTGGATATGCGTTCGAAAGATATTCTCAAACAGGCCCTTAGAAGCTTTACCGGTACGATGATACTGGTATCGCATGACAGGGAGTTTTTAGACGGTTTGGTTGACAATGTCTATGAGTTTAAGGACCATAAAATAAAAAAATATATCGGAGGTATCAAGGATTTTCTTGAAAAGAAAAAAATCACCTCCCTTCGCCAGCTTGAAATTAAACAAAAAGAAATAGTCAGTAAAACCGGCGGGCAGCTTGCAGCTGCAGGGAAAAATGATTATCTGGAAAAGAAAGAATTTTATAAATGCTTTCGTAAAATAACCAAAAGAATTACTGAGTGTGAAAGTACGATTGAACGGCTTGAAAATGAACTGGAAGAGTTAGCAGGTCAGTTTGAACCCCCGACAGTTCTGCGTGAAGGTCCAGGAGACAGTTCATTATTTTTAAAATATGCAAATCAAAAAAAAGAACTGGATGCTAAAATGCATGAATGGGAGAAGTTACATACAGAACTTGCAGAGCTCAAAAAGAACTGGCATTATGGGGATTTATAAATAAGAATTCTGCAACTTCGGTTATATTTAAAAACAATTATCCGGGCGGTGTTCATGAGTCTTCTACTGATGATATAAGGACAACCAATAGATTATGTAAACCATGCAGTATTATGAAAAATGAAAAAATCATTAAAACAAATGGTAAATGCTCTTGTTTTAATAATTAGTATATCATTGTTAGTGGTATTTGGTTCTGGCGGCTGTTATGACGCAAAAGCTAAAATTATTTTTGCTACCGATCGTGATGGAAACTATGAAATCTACTTAATGGATTTAAATGGCTTTGGACCGACAGGACTTACAAAAAATACTAAAGATGAAAGTTCCCCTTCCCTTTTACCTATTACCGGGTCCAAAATTGCCTTTGTATCAAGACGTGATGAAAACACGGAAATCTATATAATGGATGTAGATGGCTCCAACCAGGTAAACCTTACTATGGATATTGCAGATGATGCTGCACCTTGTTTTTCACCCTGGGGTTTCTAATAGCGAATGGGAAGATAAGACTCAGAAAATACGTAATATTAAGTTTATGTTGCAATAAGACTTAAAGAATTTTAGAGTTAACTACTTGTTTACAACTTTATAATTAATATATATAATATAGTTGTAAACTAATATTTGGAAAAAATATAAACAAATAAAGTTTACAATTTGTTAACGACTTTTGAAATTTAGTATAAGCAGAAGTTGTAAATAATAAATTTAAAACGATGGATATTAAAAATTTAATTTTAAAAAGATTGAAAGAAAAAGGTGAGGTCAGATCTTCAGAAATTGTGGAAGCTACCGGATATTCTCGTGTGTATATAAATAGGTATTTTAAAGAGCTTCGCGAAGAAGGAATTTTATTTCAGATAGGTAAAGCAAATAAAGCAAAATATATTCCCGCAACTGAAGAGATAATATCAAAAGAAAGAAAATCTATTAATAAAGTGCACAGGATACTTAATAGTATAAATCTTCATGAAGATGAGGTTTTTAATAGTATTAAGAGACACTCGGGTATTGTCGAAAGTTTAAACAGCAATGCCTCAGGTATTGTCGAGTATGCTTTCACAGAGATGCTTAATAATGCAATTGAACACTCTAGGTCAAAAAGGATAGAAATAATTATTGAAAAAAAGATGAGTAATATAATATTTGAGGTAAGAGATTGGGGTATGGGGATATTTAATAATATTATGAGTAAAAAAGGATTAGGCAGTGAAATGGAGGCTATTCAGGATTTACTTAAGGGGAAGCAAACAACGGCCCCAGCATACCACAGTGGGGAAGGGATTTTTTTTACTTCCAGAATAGGTGATATTTTAACAATACAAAGTTCTAATAAGAAACTTATTTTTGATAATTTGATAGAGGATATATTTATTAAAGATATCAAAAATACTCCAGGTACTAGAGTACTATTTTCGGTTAACCTTAATCCAAGAAGAGATATTAAAAAAATCTTTAACCGATATTCTGATAATAACTATGAATTTAGCAGGACAGAAGTTGCTATTAAACTTTATGCAGGGAATGTTAATTATATATCACGTTCTCAGGCACGAAGGGTTTTAATTGGTTTGGAAAACTTTAAAACAATAGTGCTTGATTTTAAGGAAATAGATACGGTAGGTCAGGCATTTGCAGATGAAATTTTCAGAGTATGGAAAATAAAAAATCCTGGAGTAAATATTATATTTGAAAATGTTAATGAGAATGTTCTATTTATGATAAAAAGGGCACTTTCGAAAGAATGAGCAGCTAATCTTAATGCATAATTCGGCCGGGAACAGTGAATAGTTATAAATATAGACTTGATTAAAAATGGATGTGAGCTCTTTTATCAGGATTAGGTACTAATTTTGTTATATAATATATTAATCTTCCTCAGTTCAGTGCCAAATACTTTTAATTATATTAAAGGCAACCTTTACTTGACTAAGAGGCATATGTCCATTATAATTATTATGGGCTTATGTCCATAATCTAACAGGGACATATAATAAAGAATAAGCGAAATTTATTAAGTTAGAATATAAAAGAGGAGGAGATAGAAATGCCAGGAGGAGACGGAACAGGACCTGCCGGAGCGGGACCCATGACCGGAAGAGCTGCCGGATATTGTGCCGGTAATAACATACCTGGATATGCTGATCCTTACGGGAGAAGATACCCTGGTGCCGGAAGAGCCTTTGGAGGCGGATTCGGCAGGGGAAGAGGATATAGAAATTGGTATAGAACCACAGGTCTTCCCGGAAGATATAGATATAACGCAGGCCTGCCGGCATGGGGAGGAACAGGCGGATATCCATATTATGACGCTCCCTATGGGCCTGATATCGAACCTGAACAGGAGATAGAGGTATTAAAGAGTCAGTCAGAGGCTATAAAGCAGCAGCTGAAGGATATACAGGCAAGAATGGATGAATTGTCAAAAGAGCAGAAACCAAAAAAATAAGAAAAGATTATTATAAAATAAAGGATAGGGATATTTTAAAAAATATCTCTGTCCTTTGTTTAAGAAAAACTAAAAGGTGTATAAGTGAACAATACAATAGCTGATGAAGCGATTACAAAGAATATGGCAGGCGTAAAAAATAAATTTATGGTTTTTAGCGGAAAAGGCGGTGTGGGGAAAACCACTATCGCGGTAAACCTGGCCTATCGCATTATGTCCAAAGGTTATAAAGTCGGTCTTCTTGATGTAGACATACATGGGCCCAATGTAATAAAAATTATGGGCCTGGAAAAAGAAAGGTTAACCGGTGCGGGAAATAGGATAGAACCAATTAAAGCTTTTTCAGATATGAAAGTGATTAGCACCGCTTCAATGCTGGAAAGAGAAGACAGTCCGGTTATATGGAGAGGACCCATAAAAATGAAATTAATAAAGCAGTTTTTAAGTGATGTTAACTGGGGCGATATTGATTATATGATTATCGATTCTCCTCCGGGAACCGGTGATGAACCGCTAAGCATAGTACAGCTTATGCCCGGCCTTAACGGAGGAATTGTGGTTACCACTCCGCAAAATCTTGCTACCTTGGACGCCGGAAGGAGCATAAGGTTTGCCCAGCAGTTAAAATTACCTTTTATAGGAGTAATAGAGAATATGTCCGGATTTACCTGTCCTCATTGCGGCAAGAGAATAGATATTTTTAAGACAGGCGGCGGCCGGAGAATTGCCTTGGAAATGGGTGTTGAGTTTCTGGGTATGATTCCTTATGATTCACAGATCATGAATTTAAGTGATAAGGGCCAGGTGTATTTGAAAGATTATAAGAACGGCACTGCTGCTGGAGAAGCATTCAGCCATATAGCCGGCAAAATAATAAATTTGAATTAAGTTTTACTTTTGGATTTAGGGATTGGAGGATTTTTTGTTTTACGGCCCGGTGCTATCGAGAAGATTTGGTTATTCTCTGGGGATTGATCTGGTTCCATTTAAGGTGTGTGTATATGACTGTATATACTGCCAGCTTGGAAGGACCACAGATAAGACCATAAAGAGAAAAAAGTATATTAATATTGATTTAAAAGAATTTGAGGAAGAACTTATAAGAAGAGTAGATGGAAGCCCGTACCTTAACTATATTACTTTTTCAGGCTCGGGTGAGCCGACTTTAAATAGTGATATCGGCAAATTTATTGATATAATTAAAAAAAATTCTGATATTCCCGTAGTTGTGCTTACCAGCGGGGGAACCCTGGAGGCCAGCGGTGTTATAGATGATATAAAAGGAGCGGACCTGATAAAGGTTTCCCTTGATGCACCTGATAACAGGTTACTTAAAAAAATAAACCGTCCCTGCGGGGAAGTTAATTTTGAAAAGAATATATCGGGTTTAAAGGAGCTACTGGGTAATTTTAACGGAGATACATGGCTGGAGATAATGATTCTTGAGGGTATAAATGACGACCTGGATTCGGCATATATGTTTAAGAATATAATAGAAGATTTGGGGAAGGGCATTAAAAATATTCACCTGAATACAGCAGTCAGGCCTTCAGCTGAAAATTATCTAAGACTGCCCAAAACGGAAAGGATGGAGGAAATAAAAAAAATTCTGGGAGATAAGGCCCGGATAATAGAGAAGGTTAATATTAAAAAATATAACAGAAAACTGGTAAAGGTGGAAAAAGAGATAATTGAATTACTCAAAAGAAGACCGGTCAGCCTAAAAGATATAACCTCTTCCCTGGGCTTAAACCTGAATGAAGTAATTAAGATTATTGACAAATTATTAAATAATGGTGAAATAAAGTATAGTGTAAATAGAAATATCAAATATTATTTTAAACCAGAGGAGTTAGAAAAATGAAGATTGCTATCTCAACAGATGGTAAGGAGGTTTCACCTCATTTTGGGAGGTGCCCGAAATTTACCATAGTTAATATTGAAGGCAGTAAGTTAGTGGATAAAGAAGTTATAGAAAATCCCGGGCATCATCCCGGTTACCTGCCTCAATATCTGAAAAAAATTGGAGTTGGATGCATAGTAGCCGGAGGAATGGGAATGAGAGCTAAAGAACTTTTCAGCCAGACAGGTATTGAAACTATCCTCGGCATTGAAGGAAATATTGAAGAAGTTATAGGTAAAATAATTGATGGCTCCCTGGAAGGTGGAGAAGGTATTTGTCAGCCGGGTTTGGGAAAAGGTTATGGTGTCGAAAAAACAGAATGTGATCACGACTGATTTTATAATGGGCCAATAAAATTTTTAAATAGATTTAAAAGGAGTGATAATTATGCCAAGAGGAGATGGAACAGGACCTACGGGCCAGGGACCCGGAACTGGCAGAGGTTTGGGAAGGGCAAGCGGCAGAGGCAGAATGGGAGGACAGAGTATAGGTCCCGGCGGGAAGTGCGTATGCCCTGGATGCGGCACTAAAGTTGACCATAAGATAGGGGTTCCTTGTTTTGATATGGTGTGTCCGAAATGCGGTACTAAAATGGTAAGAGACATGGTATAGAGATGACGGCCAGACCGGTAATAGATAAAATAGTAAACACCATACCTTTATTTATATATTACAAGCCGCAGGGTATCCCCATTAATAAATTAGATGAGCTGAATTTGGCCATTGAAGAAATTGAAGCCTTGAATCTAAAGGACAGGCAGGGATTGGAACAGGTAGAAGCTGCCAGAAAAATGGGTATATCAAGATCTACTTTCCAGAGGCTTTTAAAAGCTGCCAGAAAAAAAATTATCACTGCAATCATAGAGGGAAAAGCAATAAGGCTTGAAGGAGGAAATTATATCCCTGATAAGGATATTATTAAGAAAAAATGCCTTAAGGGAAATTATCACTACCACATTAAAAGAGAGGATTTAAAACAAAAAGTTCAGGAGTACAAGGTTAGTAAGATAAGATGTTCCAAATGCGGTAGGAGATTAATTATATTTAAGTAGTTTAATATTTATATTAAATAACAGATAGGAGAGCAGCAAGATGAAAATTGCAATTTCTTCCAGTGGAATGACTCTTGAATCAGATGTAGATCCAAGATTTGGGAGATGTCCTTATTATATTATTTATGAAACTGAAAATGACAGTTTTGAACCTGTTGAGAATAAAAGCGGACAGGCGGCAGGCGGCGCCGGTATTCAGGCAGCACAAATGATTTCAAGCATGAAAGTAGAATCAGTAATAAGCGGAAATATCGGGCCCAATGCTTTCAGGGTCCTGTCTGCAGCATCTGTAAAAATTTATTCCGGAGCCACTGGCAGTATAAAGAATGCTGTAGAAAAATTTAAAAAAGGAGAATACAAACAGACCGGTGGCCCTGATGTGGGATCACATTTTGGGATGGGCAGGGGGTAAGCAGAAACAGGTGAAGAATTGGTAATATCAGTTGCCAGCGGTAAAGGCGGAACCGGAAAAACAACAGTAGCTGTTAATTTAGCTTTATCTTTGGATAATGTACAGCTGTTGGATTGTGATGTTGAAGAACCCAATAGTCATATTTTTATAAAACCGGTTTTTAAGAGTAAAAGTAAAGTCTTTATTCCTATTCCCGTAGTAGACAAAACAAAATGCGATGGATGCGGACGCTGTCAGGAAGTCTGTATATATAATGCTGTTGCAATTGCTGGCAAAAAGGTACTTATATTTCCCGAATTATGCCACGGCTGTGGTTCCTGTACTTATTTTTGTCCGCATGATGCTATAAAAGAGGAAAATGAAGAGATAGGTGTTGTCGAAGCTGGTGAAAAGAGCAGCATTCAATTTATCCATGGAAAGCTTAATATAGGCAAGATGATGGCCCCGCCGGTTATCAGGGCGGTTAAAAAGCATATTAACAAAAAAAAGACTGTAATTATCGATGCACCTCCCGGGACTTCCTGTCCCGTGATTACGGCCATAAAGGGTACTGATTTTGTTATTCTTGTAACCGAGCCCACACCATTCGGACTAAACGATTTAATGCTGGCTGTGGAAGTAGTGCGAAAACTTAAGATCCCATTCGGCGTTATAGTCAACCGTTCAGATCTCGGCAATAAAAAAACAGATGATTATTGTGCCAGGGAGCATATTTCAATACTGATGAAAATACCTTTCAGTAAAAAAATAGCCGGGATCTACTCCCGGGGTGATTCCATTGTTGAAGCAATGCCGGAATATAGAGAAAAATTCCGGGAATTATTTGAAAAGATAAAACAGAATAAAGATGAGTCAAGTGCAAAGTAAAATCAGGTCTAATTAAAATGAAACAGATTGTAATTATAAGCGGTAAGGGCGGTACTGGAAAAACAGTCATTGCAGGGGCGTTTGCAGCACTGGCCAGGGATAAGGTTATGGCTGATTGTGACGTGGATGCAGCAGATCTGCATTTACTGCTTGGTTCTACCATAAAAAAAACATATGTTTTTAAAAGCGGTTTTACAGCTTTTACGCACAGGGACCGCTGTGAAGGTTGTGGTGTCTGCAGGACGGCATGCAGGTTTGAAGCCGTAAGGGAAAATTTTTCCATAGATCCTATTTCCTGCGAAGGGTGTGCATTTTGCAGTTTCATCTGTCCCCGGCAGGCAATAGAGATGAAAGCGAATATTTCCGGTAAATGGTTCATATCCGAAACAAGATTTGGTCCGTTGGTCCATGCCAGATTAGGCATTGCCGAGGAAAATTCAGGGAAGCTGGTTGCTCTGGTCAGACAAAAGGCGGAAGAGATTGCCGCAGAGAAAAATTGCAGGTGGATCATTATAGACGGTTCGCCTGGTATTGGATGCCCGGTCATTGCTTCCATTACCGGTACGGATTGCGCCGTAATAGTAATTGAACCAACGCTTTCGGGGCTGCATGATGCCCGGAGGGTAATTGATGTTGCCGGACACTTTAACGTGCCGGTAAGAGTAATAATAAATAAATATGATTTAAACTGCGATATGACTGAAAAAATAGAGCACTGGTTCAAAGATAAAAATATTAAAATCCTGGGTAAAGTGGGCTTTAGTAAGGCAGTGGTAAGGTCGGTAGTTGAGGGGAAGACAATAATAGAGTATTCGGAAAATAAAGTAACCAGGACATTACGCAGCATATGGAGACTGATTGAGGAAGAATTATAGATGAGGTTTATTCCTGAAATATCCATTAAGGAAACCAAAACAAATCACAAGTATTTCATGAAACGGATTTCTATTTACCGGAAGAGAGGTCTTGATTTTGTTGGAAGCCGGAAGTTCATACTGGAAAAATCAGGACCTTTAATAGACAGCATTCTGGAAATAGGCACCGGAACAGGGTATACAACAGTTGCGTTAGCCAGAAATAATTACAAATTTATTTCTATAGACAAAGATGAGCAGGCTTTGAAAATAGCGGCGCTTAATCTTGCATACGAAAACATTCTTGGTAATGTTAAATTTTATATAATGGATGGCAAACTATTAAATTTTGATGATGGGAGCTTTAAAAATATAATAGCCGTTAATTTGTTTCACCATATAAGCAATGTTGATAAAATTTTTTCCGAGATAGACAGGGCTCTTTGCTCCGGCGGCATGGCTGTCCTGGCGGATTTTAACCAAAGGGGTATGGAAATAATAAATAGCGTTCACAGAGAAGAAGGCCGTGTACATGAAGATAGCGGTGTTAGTAAAGATTATGTATATTCGCATTTTAAGGGTTTGGGGTATGGCATCAAAGAATATCATGAAAAAAATCACTGGCTTTTAATTGCCAGGAAATTACTTCAGGAGTAAGAGATGAAAGCAGAGATTCTTTTTGACAAGGAGGCGATTGATAAAAGTCTGCATACCGGATGGGGAGTATCTTTCCTGCTCAATCAGGAAGTACTATTTGATACGGGTGAAAACGGCTGCTGGCTCCTGGAGAATATGAGAAGTTTAAAAGTGGATATTGATAAAATAACGGCAGTGGTAATTTCCCATGACCATTGGGATCATACAGGCGGGCTCTGGGAGTTATTGAAAAATAAAGAAGGGCTTAAGGTTTACGCCTGCCCCGGTTTCGGCCCGGAGTTTAAAAAGAAGGTTAAAAAGTTAAAGGGCAGGCTTATAGAAACGGAAAAGACTACTGAAATTGCAGAAAGAATATTTGCAACAGGTGAAATTGCCGGTGAATATAAGGGAAGATATATATCCGAGCAGGCTTTGGTTGCAAGAACGGAGAAAGGACTTACCGTAATTACGGGGTGTTCCCATCCCGGGATAATAAAGATTGTAAAGCAGGTTAAAAAAGATTTTCCCCATGAAAAAATTCACCTGGTATTCGGTGGATTTCATCTGATAGGCAGATATATAAGTAAATATATGGGTGGATATGGTCGGAAAGCAAAACTTATAGCGGAAGAGCTTAAAAAGATGGGGATAGAAAAAGTCGGTCCCACCCATTGTACGGGATATGGCGCGCAGCTAATTTTCAAACATGTATATAAAGATAATTTTGTTTCGGTAAAAATAGGGCAGACATTTGAGATTTAAGGAGTAAATAATAGTTAAAACGTGAATGTTGAAGAAATAGGAGCTTATTAATTAAGAAAGGGGGTGTAAGTATGCCAATTTACAGTTATGTCTGTAAAGATTGCGGGGAAAAATTCGATTTATTTATTGGGATTGGTAAAAAAAACGACGAGTTAATTTGTAAAAAGTGCAGCAGCAAAAATATTCAAAAAACCTTTTCTTCATTTAGCATGGGTTCGTCATCAAGCAAGGAAAGCAAGTCTGATAGTTCTTGTCCCACCGGAACCTGTCAGTTTAATTAACTTTAAGAAAAGTGATTAATCTTGTAATCTTGTTATTTATTCAAATTAAAATAATATAAGGAGGTAGGAGTGATAGGGCAAACGAAAAAACCCATTAAAGAAATTCTTGAATACCTGGATGGTAAAAAAAGGATAATAATATATGGCTGCGGCGGTTGTGCAACAGTTTTCCATACAGGTGGTGAACCAGAGGTAAAGGAAATGGCAGATATTCTTACTAAAAACGGGAAGGATGTATTAGCTGCTATATCACCACCATTCGGAGAGTTTACATGCTATGCTCCCTGGAGTAAAAAGCGGATGGCTAGCTATAAAAAACAAGTTAATGATTGCGATGCTGTTCTAATGCTTTGTTGCGGCGATGGCTTACAGGTAGCACGGGAACATATTTTAGAAAGTGAGTTTGGCTTAACCAAATCTATCTATCCGGCAACTAATCCTATAGGACATATGGGTGGAGGTCCTAGCCTGTTCAGGGAAAAATGTATTCAGTGTGGAGAATGCGAACTTGGTAAATCAAGCGGTATTTGTCCTATGACTCAATGTGCAAAGGGATTGCTTAATGGACCATGTGGCGGTACCAGGAAAGACGGAAAATGCGAGGTAAATCCTGATAATGATTGTGCCTGGGTGTTAATATACAAAAGACTAAAAGAATTAGGGGAACTTGATAAGATGCGGGAAATTATGCCTCCAAAAGATTGGAGTAAAATGCAAAGACCGAGAGAGTTGGAAGTAGAACCCCTTTCTCTTGAATAATATTTTCTCAGATGATTTTTAAAAAAACATAATTTTTAATGATAATTTTAAAAAATTAGTTTAAAAGCAGGAGGAGTAAATGGTTACATCATTTAAAGAAGTACTGAAGTCAGATAAATTTATCATAACAGCTGAGATAGGTCCGGTAAAGGGTACCAATGTACAAAAAATGATTGATAATATAGAAATTCTTAAGGATAAAGTTGATGCATTAAATGTTACGGATAATCAAAGTGCTGTAATGAGGTATCCTTCCCTGGGAACCTGTCTTCTTATAAAGGAGCAAGCCGGGGAGCCAATATTTCAAATAACCTGTCGTGATAGAAATAGGCTATCTATCCAGGCCGATCTGCTTTTTTCATTTTCCAGAGGTATAGAAAATGTTCTCTGCCTTACCGGTGATTCTCTTAAAATGGGAGACCACCCGGAAGCAAAGCCTGTTTATGATATTGATTCAGTACAGTTGATACAGCTTGTCCATACTTTAAATTCAGGAAAAGATCTTTCCGACAGCAGTCTTGATGGGGGAGTTAGTTTTTGTATTGGGGCATCTGCTACGCCATCTGCAGATCCGATCGAGCCCCAGCTCATTAAATATGAGAAAAAGCTAAAAGCTGGAATTGATTTTGTTCAAACCCAGGCTGTCTATGATTTAGATGAATTAAAAAGATTTGTAAGCTATAGCAGAAATATCGATAAGAGTGTAAAAATATTAGCAGGAATAGTCTTGTTAGTTAGTGCCGGGATGGCAAAATGGATGAATGAAAATATTCCTGGTATTTTTGTTCCTCAAAATTTAATAGATGAGATGGCTAAAGTGCCAAAAGGAGAGGGCTTATCAAAGGGAATAGAAATTGCCGGGGATATAATAAAAAAGATAAAAGATGAAAAGATTTGTGACGGTGTACATATCATGGCTATCGGGAAAGAAGAAAAGGTTCCCGATATACTAAAGGCTGCCGGAATTTTGAAAGTCTAAAAAGACAAAGGTTAAATACTAATCATGCCCGGTAAGATAGCCATAGTTAATTATAATAAATGTGATCCTAAAGAATGCAAAGATGGTATATGCAAGGCAGTAAGCACTTGTTCAAAAAAAATTATTAAGCAAGAAGAACCATATGAGGCACCATTTATTAATACAAGTCTTTGCTCAGGATGCTATGAATGTATTAAATCCTGCCCTAGAGAGGCCATAGAAAAGGCCAGGTAAATTATAAGTTATAAAAAAATAATTAGCTTTTTTCTTTCTTAATAAAAGAAAGGTGATAAGTATAACTACTTAAGGAAGGAAAAACAATGCTATCACTTTTTGTTTAACTATATCTATCAATACTATCATGATATCTTTTTTGCTTTTAACAATCTTATATATTTCTTAAAAAAGAGATTTTCTTCAAAATAGCTAAATCCCTCCTCGGCCAGTATCTTTTTCCAATTTTTTTCAATAAAATCAAAAGCATAAGGACATTCCGCAAACTTAAAAGGAATCTTTAAATAAAAAGGCATTTCTTTTAATGAGAACTCATTGTAATCCAATATAAAGAATTCACCATTATTTTTTAACGCCTTGAAGGCATTCCTGATAATCTTCTTCCTTGCCTCTTGAGGAAATCCGTGTAAAACAAAAGAGATAAAAGCTTTATCGAAATACATTTCATAGTCTAAGTCTTGATCAATCCTCTTATAGGTAACTTTAGCATTGGAGAACTCAGCACAATTTTTATTAAATTGGACAATCATCTCTTCAGAAATATCAAGCCCTACCAATTCTCCCTTTGTAGAAAGCTGCTTCATCATCAAACAGGCATTCCTACCCGTTCCTGCGCCTAGGTCAATGATTTTATGATTTGGTTTAATTTTCATTAACAAAATTATTTTTTGAATAAAAAAAGAATACCTGCCCAGTGTTATAATATTCATTAATGTATCGTAATATTTTGCTGCAATCCCGCTAATTTCAACCTTTGATTCTGGATAATAATTACTCATTACTAAATTCCTGTTACGAATCTTAATTTGTTATGTGCTTTTTTCACAGTATAAGTCTCTTCTTATTTAATAATAATTTGTTTATTCTTGGAATAATAAAGATTAAAAGAACCATAATTAAGAAATTGATTCTACTTCTGGTTCCAGGGTAACTTTAGCCTTTACAGAATTTGAGACAAAACAACTCTCTTTAGAAACTTTAAGTAAATTTTCTGCTACACCTATATCTCCTTTAGATTCAACTGTTATCTTTGGTTTAATTGTTATCTTGGAAAATATATATTGCATTTCAACTAGTTCAATAATTCCTTCAGCGGAGCTTTCATAACTTACAAATTTTAACCCTCGTTTCTCAGCATAATAGGAAAATGTTGTCATAAGACAAGCATTAACTGATGCCACTAATAAGTCCTCAGGCGTCCAGGACCCCGGTTTACCACCAAATTCGACTGGAGTTGATAATTCAATAGAAGGTTTATTTCCGGATTCAATAATACCTTCTCCTTTTCC
>CAZBSE010000019.1:0-33554 GCA_964494385.1 uncultured Actinomycetota bacterium
GAAAGGGCCTTGGAGTGCGGATAATCACGGCCGAGGATGTCTTCCCGGCCGATTAAGTTAATGAAAAAGAATTTAGCCCCCTTTATTCCCACCAAATTTTCCATCAATCGCAAGTACATCCCCCTGTTTACCACGGCAACTCTTTTTTTCATTACCTATGCCATTGGGGCGATCTTTTTCAAAGCGATGAGGGAACCGCAAGTTTTTCTTTGTTCATAACGTCACCATTCTTGTTGATTGCAGCAGTTGGAGGGACGTTCGTCATCCTCTCAGGGAGTGGGTGGATCGATCTTTCAGTCGCTGGCATTATTGCACTGACGGGGACCGCCTCGGCGGCATTGCTGCGAGCGGGCTGCAATCCATGGATAGTGATGCTGCTCATGTTAGTCATGGGGGTTTTTATAGGCTCCATAATGGGAAGCCTCGTCACTTTCCTGAAAGTGCATCCATTCATTGCTACATTGGCGTTCTTGTGGATTGGGCGCGGGTTGTGCTTTTTCATCAGCGACGTTTCAATACCTATCTACAACCCAATATACGAGCTTCTTTCATGGACGAAAATTCTGATTCCAGGATTAAGCAATCCAGTTACAAAAGAGGGGGCTTATATCTCTCTCTTGGTTGTGCTGGTGCTTGTCGTTTATGCTCTGGCGATATATATTGCGCACTATACACGCTTTGGCCGCACAGTCTACGCTATCGGAGGCAATGAACAATCCGCACGATTGATGGGCTTGCGGGTAAACGCCACGAAAGTGGGGGTCTACGCGTTGACAGGTTTCTTCACTGCGCTGGCAGGTTTAGTACTTAGCATCTACTTGGCGTCCGGACATGGATATTATGCAAATGGCTTTGAATTGACTGTAATCGCTACAGTAGTAATAGGAGGCACGATGCTGACGGGTGGCGTAGGGTATTTGTTTGGTACACTGTTTGGCGCACTCATTATAGGTGTTATTCAGACTTTGATCCAGTTCAACGGAAACCTGAGCTCCTGGTGGACAAAAATCGTAATAGGTCTACTTTTACTATTATTTATAGGCGTACAAAGTATTATAGCAGCCAGGAAAACCCGCATATTAACAAAAGAGAAGATCGAAAAGGCAAAGCCAGCAGCTGAACTTGGCAAAAAGAAAATGCCTGCATGGAAAATAGCTGCAATTGTAGCCAGTGCGATCATAGTGATCGGCTTGGGTGTCTTTATGCTTGTGAAGTTCCTTCCTTCAGAACAAGGAACGGGTACAGAAGTCTCAGAATCAGGTGGACGTGTACTAACCTTTTCGACAGGATCAGGCTGCACTTCTTGTGCAGTCCGGAGCTGTTGTTGTATACGAGCGCAACGGTGGACCTAGTGGCATTGATGAACTTTATGCTATTTATCCGGATGGACGAATCACCGGTGACAATACTGTGGAAACAATAGAGGAACAGGTGACACCTGAAGAAGTAGAGCAATTACTCCTGGGTATTGCCAGTAGAGGATGGTTTAAGAATAAGATGTATAGTACGTGGCATGATCCATGCGAGCAATGCTTTGGATATTATATAACAGTTACCTATGAGGGTGAAGAAAAGACTGTAAAGGGTGTAGATGGCGGAACAGATGCACCTTCTGATTACTGGCAGGTCGTTTCGTCGATAAATGGAGTTATTCCTCACTTTACATATTGAGAATAGACAAAAAACCGAGGGTTTATGCCCAGGCTTTTAAAATTCTAGTATTTCCATTTTTGTGGAGGAGAAAAAAATGAGCATTAATAAAAAGAATATGATTTTTATAATTCCAATACTGGTATGCGCTCTGTTTCTCTATTCCTGCGCATACATTGTAGTTCCCGATTTAGCAGATAGCGGTATATCAGCTGAATCAAGAGGCTGGACTGCAGTTGCAACAGAAATAGGTGAATCAGAATCCGGGGATTTGCGAATTTACATTACCATAAGGAATGAGACATATAATTGGAGTGCCATGAAAGCAGCAGAAGGAAAACCAGCTGTACTTGATGCCGGTGACAGCGAGACTATAAACAGTAATACTGTTTTTTGGGTACGGGCGGACACCGTCTGGCTCCGGGTTTTCAGATGCGGGGTTATATGACAGGAAAACCGGCAGAACCGGAAATACAGCTTATATATGTAGAATACGAAGGAATAGAAGAAATCACCCCGGGCTCCAGGCTCTCTATGGATGTTAGCTATGTTACCGGCGAACTTAATTATTTTTATCAGGATGTAGGCGAAGTAAACCAGAAACTGGAAATAGACCTGGACCAGGTTGCCGGAGATTTAACTTATCCGATTACCGAACCGATTGAGGGTTTGATTAAGGAACCTGATTCCCAGATTGAAGCAATCAATGATAACACTATTACTCTTGCAAATGTAAGCCGTACAGATGCTGGTCTTGAATTCACATGGAGAAATTTTAATCCCAGTGAGTATCCTTTAAAAGTTCATATAGGAGAACCACCTGTTATTGGTGAGGATGGTATAATCTTATGGCATTTATAAAATTATGGACATGGTATCTGCGCCGGTAACGCCCTCAGAAGGTGAAACAGAATGGACTACTGCTGTTACGGTTCCGCAGGATGTCAAAGGCTTTTATATATTGCTGAGTGTAGAGTCTAAAAAGCAGCGGCTTTATGTAAACTATGCCCTTGATATCATTAATGAATAAATTCGCTGATTATATATTTTTTAAAAAAGTTAATGCCGGATAAAAATTAAATGGAAGTACTTATAAAATAAAATATGGCGGCACAAGCTAAGGTATGCAAAAGAGAAATATTGACAAAAAACATTATGTTAGTTAAACTTACTAACATATAGTTTTTTATTTAATAAAGAAATTTTTTACTTTAACCAAGCAGGTAAGTTATTAAAGTTACTTAATTTAAGTATAGCATAAATTAAAATTATTTAAGGAAGGTTTTCTAAAATGGTAAAAATAGGTTTTGTTCCGTCTCATAGATCACCATTCAGCAAAGAATGGGCAATTGATATGAGGGCAAGGGTAATTAAATCAATTGATAAAAAAATAGAGGAAGTTGAGTTGATATACCCCGATGAAAGTCTGACAGATGGCGGACTGGTAACTTTTACGGAAGATGCAGAAAAAGTTATAAAATTATTTAAAGAAAAAGATATTGACGGCCTGCTTATAGGTATGATGACTTTTGGTGAGGAAATACCAAATCTTTTAATTGCAGAAGCATTCGATAACATTCCGGTCCAGGTTTTTGGCACAAAAGAAGGACCGTTTACCGGGGATGGAAACAGGAAGTCAGACTCATTCTGCGGCACCATCTCTACTGCATCGGGACTGGTAAGAAGAAATATAAAGTTTGACTTTTCAGGAATTTATTTTCCGGAAGAGGAGGAATTCATATCGGATGTAAGGAAATTTTCCAAGGCAGTGCTTGCAAGTTCAGGCTTTAAAGGTATGAAAATAGGTGCGGTTGGCCCAAGACCCGCACCCTTTGAGACCTGTGCCATAAATGAGGTAGACCTTATAGAAAAGTTTAGAATTAAGGTTGTACCTTATACACTTCTTAAGCTAAAGGCAGATTTAAGAGATATAAAAGATAGTGATATAAAAAAGATATCCGATGAGATAAAAAAATCTTATGACTGCAAACTTACAGATGACAAAACAATCTCTAAAATTGCCGGACTTGAATATGTACTTAAAAAATATTCATCGGAAGAAAATCTTTCCGGTTTTGCGGTACAATGCTGGACAGCCATGCAGGAAGAGATCGGAATATCTCCCTGTCTCAGTATGGGAAGACTGACCGACAGTGGTATAATGTGTGCTTGTGAAGTTGATATTCTTGGTGCAATCACTATGGTGATACAGCATCTTTTGACATTTAAGCAGGATGTACCGCATTTTATTGACTGGACCATACAAAATCAGGAAAATGAAAATATGTTTCTGGCCTGGCACTGTGGAAATGGTCCAATAAGTTTGAGATGTAAATCGTGCAAACCTCAGATTAATACCCATTCGATACTGGGTAAACAAATTGGATATGATAAAAGCTATGGAACGGCAGAATTTCAATTAAAAGAAGGTCCTGTGACCTTAAACAGACTGGTGGAAGTAAGCGGAAGGTTTAAGATGCTATCCACAACCGGAGAAGCAGTGTTTGATAATAGAACCCTCAGGGGTACATGGAAATGGATTAAAGTAAAAGACTTAAAAAAGCTCTACAGGACTATAATTGAAGAAGGTTTTGTACATCATGCCAGTATGATTTTTGGGGATTTAACAAAAGAGATCAAAACTTTCTGTAATTTTATGGGCATAGATATTGTAGAAGTATAATTTTTTAGTAAAAAGTATTTTAGTGGTAGATTATCATTTAATGATATAATTTTTAATATGGTTTACGGAAAAGAAAAAAATAATATTTCGCTAAAAGAAATAAATAAGAAAAATATACTTAAAATAATGATAGATATAGGACCGATCTCTCGAATTGATATATCAAGGAGGCTTAAGATAAGTCGTCCCACTACCTCAGCGTATATAAGTGAGCTAATAGAAGACGGCCTTATAGAAGAAATTGGTAAAAGCGACTCTACTTCCTCCGGCGGTAAAAAAGCGATACTAATTCAATTCAATGTCAGAGCTGGTTATATATTAGGAATAATGATAGGGGTAAAGACTATCAGGATTGCTCTTACAGATTTTGGTTCAAACATAATAGAAATAATAAAAATTCCGACTGAGGAACAGCTTGGACCGGATGCGATTATAGATAAGCTGGTAAAGAATTTGAAGAAGATTATTAACATATCCGGGGTCAGCAAGGAAGAAATAATAGGTATAGGAATAGGAGCAACGGGCCTGGTTGACAGCAGGAAAGGCCTGGTTATTTTTTCACCCAATTTAGATGGATGGAATAATATAAAACTTAAAGAAATTATAGAGAAAAAAATCGGACTTCCTACTTTTATTGAAAATGAATGCAGGGTCCAGGCAATTGCAGAGAAAAAATATGGCCTTGCAAAAGATGTTAATGATTTTGTATGCGTAGAGACTGGAATTGGTATAGGCACCGGTGTATTTATAGATAATAAACTTATGGTCGGAGATAAGGGAATGGCAGGGGAGGTGGGCCATATAATAACCAATCTTGCGGGGAACAGAAAGTGCCACTGCGGAAATGTAGGGTGTCTTGAAACTTTATGCTCAATTAATTCTTTGATGGAAGACATAATAACTGATATTAGAAAAAGTGGAAAATCAGCTGATTACAAAAGCAGTAAACTCGGAATAGAGGATTTGTACAAGCTTTATAAACAGGGTGACAGGATAGTGACCAGAAATGTAGAGAAAAATGCTGAATACCTCGGTATCGGAATTTCCAATACAATTAAAATGTTTAACCCGGAACTAATTATAATTCACGGTGAAGTTATTAAATTTGGAAGGAAGTATTTAGGGAAAGTCAAGAAATCGGTCTCTAAAAATACTTTTCCAAAAGTTAAAGATAACTATAATATCCAGTTTTCAGAATTAGGAGAAAATGTTGGAGTTTTTGGTACAGTAGCTATTGTTTTTGATAATACTTTCGACCTAGAAAATTCTAATATTGCAGGTCATTATATTATAAAGAAGAAATTAAGCAGAGCTTAAATCAGGTTATAATAAATGTCCATATAAGAAATATCATGAAGGAATCTAAATATGTAATAGGCATAGATTTTGGCACCGATTCTGTACGATCAGTTATTGTAGATACCTCCAGCGGTGAAGAAATATCATCCGGTGTTTCTTATTTTAAAAGATGGATGGAAGGCAGGTACTGCAGCCCTGAGAAAAACCAGTTTCGACAGCATCCCCTGGATCATATCGAATCCCTCGAAGAATCAATTACAGATGCAATAAAAGATGCTCCCCTGCGTATAAAGGATAATATAGCAGGCATAGGGGTAGCCACAACCGGCTCTACTGCAGGGCCGGTAGATGAGAATGGCACAGTGCTGGCTTTAAAGGAAGATTTTAAAGATAATCCAAATGCTATGTTTGTAATGTGGAAAGATCACAGTACCGTAGAAGAAGCGGAGTTAATAAATAAAGCAGCCAGATCATGGGGAGGAGAAGATTATACCAAGTATGAAGGGGGAGTATATTCTTCAGAGTGGTTCTGGTCAAAGATACTTCATGTACTGAAAGAGGATAATAAAGTAAAAGAGGCTGCTTTCTCGTGGGTTGAGCATGCGGACTGGATACCGGCAATTCTTGCCGGGAATATAAACCCAATGGAGATAAAGCGAAGCAGATGTGCAGCGGGGCATAAGGCAATGTGGCATGCTTCCTGGGGAGGACTCCCTCCGGAAAAATTCCTGGTAAAAATATCGCCCCTGTTATCAGGTTTGAGGGAGAGATTGTATAGCAAAACTTATACTTCGGATTATACTGCAGGGAAGTTATCCGGCAGGTGGGCAAAAAAACTTTGCTTGAATGAAGGCATTCCTATTTCTGTAGGAGCTTATGATTCTCATATGGGAGCGGTTGGGGCAAGGATAAAACCGGGTACCTTCGTAAAAATAATCGGTACTTCCTGCTGTGATATAGCCGTAAGTCCTAAAAACGAAATTGGAGGAAAATTAATATCCGGCATATGCGGTCAGGTTGATGGGTCCGTGATACCAGGAATGATAGGACTGGAAGCAGGACAATCTGCTTATGGAGATGTTTATGCCTGGTTTAGGGATTTACTTTCATGGCCCTTTAAAAAAATAAATTCAGGCTCCATAAATAAAGAAGAGATAAAAAAAAATATTGACCTAATTATCCCGGAACTTACCAAAGAAGCTTCAAGAATAAACCCCGAAGGCAATAATTTGATTGCCCTGGACTGGCTAAATGGAAGAAGAACCCCCTATGCGGACCAGAAGCTAAAAGGAGCAATTTTAGGCGTGACCCTGGGGACGGATGCTCCTAAACTGTTTAGAGCACTGGTTGAGGCAACTGCATTTGGCGCAAAAGCTATAGTAGACAGGTTTTTAGAGGAGGACATTGTCATAAACCAGATTGTGGCTATTGGAGGAGTACCTAAGAAATCACCACTGGTAATCCAGATACTGTCTGATGTACTTAATATGCCGGTGAAGATAACAAGATCCGAACAATCTGTAGCACTGGGAGCTGCTATTTTTGGAGCAGTGGCAGCCGGGACATACAAGTCAGTAGAGGAAGCACAGGAATATATGGGGTCGAAGTTTGAAACCGTTTATCATCCTGATAAGAGGAACATTTCCATTTATAATCATCTGTATAAAAGATATAAAAAATTAGGAGATATACTGGAGAATGAATTAAGAAAATGAACCTTTTGAAATTGAAAAAAGAAGTATATAAAGCCAATATAAAACTCTACTTAAGCGGACTTGTTACATCTACCTTTGGCAATGTATCTGGAATTGACAGGGAGAAATCCCTGGTGGCAATTAAACCTAGCGGAGTAGCGTATAAAAAACTAACTTATAAGGATATAGTATTGGTAGATCTTGAGGGAAATAAAGTTGAAGGAAAGCTAAATCCTTCTTCAGATACAAAAACTCACCTGGAACTTTATAAAAATTTTTCCGGCATCGGCGGGGTGGCGCACACACACTCAATTTATGCCACTGCCTGGGCTCAGGCAAAAAAAGCTATACCCTGCCTTGGCACCACACATGCAGATTTCTTTTATGGGGAGATACCCTGCACAAGAGTCATAAGTGATAGATGTATAATAGAAGATTATGAGTTGGAAACAGGAAAGCTGATTGTAGACGCCTTTAAATCCGTAGATTATCATTATATGAAGGCAGTACTGATTGCATGTCATGGTCCCTTCTGCTGGGGAGAAAATGCTGAAGAATCTGTGAAAATCAGCATTGCATTGGAAGAAATCGCAAGGATTGCGCTTTATTCAATAATAATTAATCCACAGCTTGGAAATATAAAAAGAAGTCTTCTTGAAAAACACTACTTGAGAAAACACGGAAAAGATGCTTATTACGGGCAGGAAAAAAGCAATAAGTAATTACCCCTAAGGAATAGTCATTAAGCAATAGAACTGTTTGACCCTAAAATATTGCATAATTTCGATTATTCAATCAGGATTTAAATTTTGAAATTGCATGAAGAAGTCTTTGCTTGACCCAGTTTGAATCGCGCTCAAGAGGAAGGATTGAATTCCAGAGCTGGTTAAAACTATGGACATATGAGTTTACCGCGGTTACTTCACGTGTTACAAGGGAAAAGTCAGATTGTCCATTATGATTAATTGTATTAAAAAGTATAATAGTGTTTTTTTTAATCCATACATCAATTCCATCCAAAAAATCGTGAGGCGGTCCTTCGGTAAGTGCAATTTTAAAGCTGGATATTGTATCCATAATTGATATCATTTCTTCTATATATTGGATGAAAATGCTTCTTGGGACTTTTAGACGCCTGCTTATGAACAAAGATGATTAGTTTAAGTAAATATAATCAGATTCGGGAATTTGCTCCAGCTTCTTGATGTCATATATGTATTTATGATTTCGACCTTCTCCTAACTTAAGAACTGGACCAAAGATTGTGGTAAGGTTACCTTTTCTTTGCTGGGTACATAGATAAATTTAAAAATCTTGTAAAGCAGTAAATTTTATATAAAAAAATAAGATATAGTATATAATATTTATTTATTATTGTATTTAATTTAATATTAAGATATTAATTAATATTTATATAATATTAATTTAATGTAAAAATGAAAACAGATTTAAAAAAGCGGTTAGCCTTATATAAAAATAATGGTATCTTATTTATATCAGTTTTCACTATAACTGCTGTTTTTCTTATAGTAACCTTTTCCTCCTGCTGTATTGATTTAAATAAGCTCCTGGAGCCTAAAAGCTAAGAAATAACTTTTAAAAGCGATGAGGGAGATGCCGCAGTAGCTCTCTAAGTATGAGATGGGGTTTGCTGAAGCAAATGTCGCACCTCGAGCTTTACCTGAAAAGATGCTGCCGAAAATACCCTGAAGACTGGGAATATATTACCGGACATAAAGGGCTGGCCTTTCTGATAATGAAGTTATGGCTGGAAGCGGAAAAATTTGAAAATCTCATAAAGGATGATCCAAGATTCAATACGGACAGAGAATCTGTTTCAGAGTTTGTCTACAATCCGGATAATTATGAAATTATTGAAAAGTTTTTTGATGATTCGGAAATTATAAGCTGCAGGAGTAAAACTTTCCCCCAGGCCAGTGAAGAGCTGGATGGGATAAAAACTTATGATATAAATTCCTGATTTAATCAATCATTTTATCTTTCCCGGTTTTAATATAAAATGTGTCAAAAGGAGCGGACCTGCTCCAGGGTCAGTTTAATATTATCTTAGAAAGGGTAGACATACAGATGGATCAGAAAAAAATAACAATATCAACCGCCGGAGTCTTTAAAGATGCTTTGAGGGTATCTATCAGGAAGCCTTCTATTGCACTTTTTTTCTTAAAGACCATATTAAATCAGAAAAGGGCGCAAAGAAAAAGATTGAGATGGATCGAGAAAGGGATCCAGGTACCTCCGGTTATGATATTTAGTATCACCAATAAATGTAATCTAAATTGTAAAGGGTGCTACAATAAGACTTTAAGAATACCATCAAAAGAAGAGCTTGATACAGCCAAGATCATTGATATCTTAAATCAGGCAAAAGAACTGGGCATGTCATTTATAGTGGTGGCAGGAGGAGAGCCATTGATAAGGAAAGATTTCCTGGAGATTGTAAAGACTTTCCCCGAGCTGATTTTTCTGGTATTTACCAACGGCCTGCTTATAAACGGACCCCTGCTTGAGGAGATAAAAGCCAGGAGAAATTTGATCCCGGTTGTCAGCATAGAAGGTCACCTGGCGCAGACTGATTTGCGCAGGGGAGAAGGCGTCTTTAATCATCTAAGGACCGTAATAAAAAATCTGAAAAGAGAATCAATATTCTTTGGAACCTCTTTAACTGCAACCAGACAGAATTTTGAATTGTTGACCGATGATTCTTTTGTAACTGGACTGGTAGGGAAAGGCTGCAAACTATTTTTCTATATTGAATATACACCTATAGCTGAGGGTACCGAAAGCTGGGTACTTACGGAAGAACAGAGAAAAAAGATCCCGGGTATTATGGCGGGATACAGAAAAAGATTTTCAGCACTTTTTGCTGGGCTGCCGGCCGAGGAGGAAATGTTCGGGGGATGCCTTTCTGCCGGGAGAGGTTTTATCCATGTGAATGCCGAGGGAGATCTGGAACCCTGCCCCTTTGCCCCGTTTTCAGATGTGAATCTTAGAGAGACTACCTTAAAGGAAGCGCTGCAGTCAAGACTGCTGAAAGAGATAAGGGAAAATCAGACCATGCTGGATGAATCCGGAGGGGGCTGCTCCCTGTGGGCCAACAGGGAATGGGTCCAATCTTTGCTGAAGTAATTCGATCAGCCTGGTTTCTTCTCAGATTTATAATAAGAGCTCAAAATACTGGTAAAAACCACCAGCAAGAATATAGCAGTCAGGCTAATATAAATTACACTGCTTATTGAGACATTTTCTGACAGGTAACCTGCCGTATACTGGAAAATAATCACTCCCGTGAAACTGAAACTGTTTATTATGCTGGTAATAGAGCCGGAATGCCGGGGGCTTTGTTTTATACTCATAGACAGGGAAGCGGCAGCTATACCTGAAAAAGAAAGGCCAAAAAGCATTATAAAAATAATTTTGAAAATCACCCGGTCCATAAAAAAGGAAATAAATAAAAACACGAAAGCCAGTATTGAAGAATATTGCATTAATTTTTTATCTTCAAATCTAGCCACCAGAGTACTTTTTATATACATCCCGATAGTAAAAGATAAAAGATATAAACTTAGTATCAGAGAACCGGTAGGTACCGGAACATTTAAATTTTTAAAATATGCAGTGAACCAGGTTCCAAAAGAAAATCCCAATCCTGCATGAAGGAAGTTAATAATTCCGCATAAAATAATAATTGAATTTGATAAGAATCTGCGGCTGGTGGTAAATAAACTTAAAAAATTTTCTTCGCTCTTTTTGTTATGAAGGTCCTCAAGCCTGAATGATAATACTGTTATAAATAATAGTATATTTATAATTGCCAGGGATAAAAACAGGTATTTCCAGTTAAGGTTTAGAAATAAGATTCCGCTGACTAAAATCGGTGCAAGGAACGCACCGAATAGGAATCCCATATTTAGTCTTATTATTATTTTACTTCTATTTAAATGAAAGATGTCGCTGATTATGGAAACAGAATTTACTGCGAGCATCCCCCAGGACATCCCGAATACTATATAACTTAAGGTAAAGTAAATGAAACTGTCTGAAAGGTACAGACCCAAAAAGCTAACCGTATACAATATACTGCCTAAAATAAATATATTTCTTTTACCAAATCTTTCTGAAAGAATTCCTGAAAGCAGGCTTGTCAGCAGGAGCCCAAAAGCATTTAAAGAAAAGGTAGAACCGATTGTGTCTAAACTGACCTTAAAACCGTCTGCCAGTATTGGGATTAAGGGTCCGACAATGGACCCTCCCAGTCCCAGTAAAAATAATTGTATAAAAAAAAATATAAATAACTTTTTTCTGGCCATTAAATTTTAAATTATAATATTATTGATATAGAATTTAAAGTGTATCTGAGCAACTTTTATCTGAAATGTTTTGAATTGGCAGTCAATCTGTATTTTATGTTTTTATCAATCTTCCATAAACTCATGCGGGTAATTAACCGTACCGGCTTTACCCTCTAACGCTTTTCCGGTTAGCTCCACAGCCATAAAAGCATCATCTGAAACTGCAAAAGGGCATTTTATATTCCATGCTGAGGCTGCTTTAAATCCAAATTTCGGATAATAATCTTTATGTCCAAGAACTATTATGGAGTCAAACCCAAGTTCTCTGGCTCCTGCCATTCCCTTTTTAATCAGTTCGGATCCGATTCCCTGTTTCTGGAATGAAGGGATAACAGCCATAGGGGCCAGTGCCAGTGTTTTAAAAACAGAATTTCCTACAATCTCTATCTTTGAAAAAAGAATATGGCCGACAATCTTTTCACCAACCTCTGCAACAAGCGAGAGATCGGGAATAAAATTTTCACCTTTTCTTATTCTCTCAACAAGCCTACTTTCATTTTCCTGCCCGAAAGCCAATTTATTTACTATATAGATTTTTCCATAATCTCTTTCTTGCTCTTTTCTTATCAGTAGTTTGAAATCCATGTTCAATATATATGATTTTATTATGATATTTTAACAGAATTTATTCTCCTTTACTGGAAAGGACAATATTTTCTTTTGTAAGGAGGCGGGAAGAGCAAAGGACAGCTGTCCAAATAACCGCAGTTCCGGCCAGATACCATAAGCAAAAAGACCAGGAAGTAAGGTTAATGTTCCCGGTGACCATTCCCAATGGTATCCCCATCATCAGGCCGAATCCTACTATAAAAGAAGGTGCTATTGCTATATCGGGGTTTCTTGCCAGAGAGAAAAGAACAATAAACAGCAGCAGCCCCAAAAACAGCAGGGGATTGATAAGAAGGCTGGTAATCATCAGTGGAACCGGCAGTAAAATGTCTCCGGTAGCAGGTCTTACGGTAATAAGATTTATTGAAAGCAATACTATCAGTGTGGATACTACAGAGATAACAAATCCCGGAAGAAAGATAGCCAGGCTTTTGCCTATCCAGATCTCTTTTGGGGTGAGTGTCGTTGCACAGAGCGAAGCAATATTACCATTTACCTTCTCTTTTATTATAGGAAGGCTTGAGAAAGCCCAGATAAAAGTCATAAGAACGAGTAATGGCAGATAATAAGCCATGAGGCCTATTATCAATTCAAGCATGGGCAGGGCAATCATTTTTATCTGAAGCCACTCCTGCCTGCCCAGGATAATATTTGTTACGACAGCAGCTGTGGTGGTGATTATGGTAAATACGATGACTATAATCAAAAAAGAACTCGTCTGCCGCTGTTCCCTGAAATCTCTATTAAAAACGATAGTTATTCTTCTCAAATCGGACTCCTAACATGATAAGACTATTTTCTCTTTTGTAAGACGGGGCTGAAGAAAGAAAGTAATAATTATGATCACTAAAGCCAGTCCAATATTGGCAGTAGCGAAGGACCATGAGGTGGAAGTTAGGATATTAGTATGGAGTATTAGCTGAATCACGATATTGATCATAACCGGTAAAAAGATCTGAGCGATTATGTTGCCGGTGGCCGGCTTTCCGGTCAGCCCAATAAGATAGACCAGAAGGCCGAGACAGAGATAGACAAGCGGAGCAGCAATAAAGCTGTTCACAACTATCCAGGGATTAATTATAAAACCTGTACCGGGAATAAAATATATATAGTTGACAGCAATCAGAGTTATAAGTGTAAAGATCTCTCCGATTACCAATCCAGGTATAAAGATAGCCAGGCCTTTGGCTATCCAGATATCTTTGATTTTGATTGGTGTGGCCAGAAGTGACTCTATATTCCCTCTTGTTTTTTCCCTTGTCATGGACTGAAAGCCATACGAATTAAGATTTACCCCTAATGTCAAAAAGCATGTACTATACATGATCAGACCTAGGTAAAGTTCCAGATCTGCCCTGTCTGGTGATGCTGTACTAACAGCCGGTTCTATAAGAAGGATACAGAAAAGAATGACCAGGAGGGCGGCGATCACAAGGGTAACAATTATAAATACAATACCTACAGTTTTCAGCCTGAGATTATTTCCAATGCTGGCAATGATTAAAAGGCGTATATTCTTCATGATGGCTCAGCCTCTTTTAGGATAGCGGCATACATCTCTTCCAGGGATGCCTCTCTTTTTACTGCTTCCTCTATTTTTATATCCCGGCTGGCAAGAAAACTTATTATATCCGAGACCCCTGTTCCTTTACGGGGTGAGAAAATAAGACTCTTTTCCTTCCTTTCCTTCAGCCCCAGATAGGTTAGTTTTTTAAGTTCCGCCAGCAGTGACTCTGGGATGATTTTTGTTGTTTTTATCACCACTCCACCCCTGCCCATTTTCTGCCTCAGACTTTCAAGATTGCCGTACAACTTTATTTCTCCCCTGTCTATCAGGGCGATGCGGTTACAGATACGCTGTACCTCGTCAAGATTATGCGAACTTAAAAAAATGGTCTTATTTTCCCTGTGCGCTACATCCAGCATTATTTGCCTTATTTCTATCTGTCCGGAGGGGTCGACTCCGGCGGTAGGCTCATCCATTACCAGGACCTCCGGATCGTGGACCATAGCTCTTGCCAGAGTCAGCCTCTGTCTCATTCCCCTGGAATAAGTGCTTACCTTGTCTTTAGCCCTGTCATCAAGATTTACCATGCGCAGAAGCTTGTCAAACTTTACTGAAGCTTCGGACAGGCGGTATATCCTTGAGTAAAACTTAAGATTCTCTTCGGCTGTCATACTATCGTAGAGACCGTCTTTATCAAGGACAAAACCTATTTTCATTCTGGTCTCACTCAGATTAATGTCCTGTCCCAGAATATTAAGTTTACCCGAGTCTGCCTGAAGCAGACCAAGAAGTATCCTGATGGTGGTGGTCTTTCCGGCTCCATTGGGGCCCAGATAACCGAAAATATCTTTTTTTTCTACGGTGAAGCTTATTCCCTTGAGGACTTCACGGTTCCCCAGAGTCTTTTTTATGTTTTCTATACTTATGGCTGAATTCATTTATTATCCTTGGGTCTTATTATATTATTGAGATTATTTCTTCTCTTTATTCTTTATGAACGGCTGCATTTCACTATAGAACTTTACAGTGCCGTCCATTGTTCTCTGCATGATATCAGCAGTGACAATTCCAAGCCCTTTTTCCAGGTCCCCGAAAACAAGCAGCTTGTCTCCGGTTTTAATTTTAAAATCATTCCTGGCGCCTGCCGGTATTACCATCTGCCCCCGCTCGCTTACCGTTACCGAGCCGTAAAACTTCTTATCTTTTGGTGCTTCCATGCCTAATTCTCCGCTTATGTAAATATTACAAGATTTATCTTATTTACAAAGCATATCATACTAAGGGATTGAGGCACTGTCAAGCGGATAGATTGTCTTTTTACCTCGATAGGACCCATATACTCAGAATATCACCTAAAAACCGGTAGGATAAAAAGAGCTTTTGTATATCAATTCTGGTTTGCAAAAATCACAATAGCAGATATTGGCCTGGAAAGATCAATCTATTGCCCTCAATAACCGTTTCCTTATATATGATTTAAAGAATAAGGAAATTGGAATTAAAATTATATATAAGGTCAATATGGCAATGTTAGGGACCATTCTGACCGGACCATCAAGAAATTGTCTTATGATTTCACTACCGTAGAAAAATTTCCTGATTATTTCAGCAAATAAGACAAAGACTATTCCAAAAGCTACCGGCAATATAAACATCCAGTAATTATGTGTTGAAGTCAGTTTCTTTGTGACAGGTATTAGGATGAAAGAAAGTATAAAAAAGAATGTTATCATGCTTATATCAATTCTGGTTTCAAAAAAGCTCATATCTATTTGTTCAAACCATATAAACATACTCGAACCTATTATAAAAAATACAAAGTACATAATTCCGTCAATTATACTTAAAACCGGTAACCTGCCCGGTTTAGCATAAGTTATAAGTATTTCTCCGGCAAAAGTTTCCGGATTGCCAATAGTATCTCCAGCTGCCTTTCCGGACTTTTGAGCCGAAATGAGTATGTCAAGCACATCTTCTTTGATTTCTTTTTTAGCAGCACCTGAGAGCTGGGAACTCATAACGGTATCTCTGATTATTTCATATTTTTGAAAATATTCATTACTTAGCATTTTTTCAAATTTTCTTTTACGCACCTTTAAAAAATAAACTATAGGAACAGAAATAATACTAAGCAGTATGATAATTCCCATCAAAATAAAAGAATTGATATTAATGGCATTGTTATTTATGGTGTATTTTAAATTTAGAATTACGGTTGCAATTACACACAACGCCAGAAAAATTGAAGTCATTAAAACTATTTTATTTCTGTTTGTCATTTTCATCACCTTCCATTACTTCATTAACGATATTTTTAATCCTATCCCATATATCTTTGAATTCCTGCAAGCTTTCCTTTCCGGCTTTGGTAAGGGAATAATACTTTCTCATGGGACCAAACGGCGAGGGTCTTCTGTCAATCTTTAGATACTCCTTATTCTGCAATCTTGTCAATATCGGATAAACTGTTGCTTCATTGACTTCAAAGCCTAAAATGTTTAATTTTTCCACGGCCTTATACCCATATATTTCTTCTTTTTCTACAATTTTTAGGATACAACCCTCCAGTATCCCTTTTACAATCTGAGTATCGCTATTCATTACCTTACTCCTATGTAATACATAATAGCTTTTATCTGTATAATATACCTACCTACTATGTATTGTCAAGTAGTTTGATAAAAATATTTTAGGAAATTTTATTTGAAGATATAAAATTTGCGGACCCGATGCAGACCTATCTGCAATTTAATATTATTTAAACGTTTAAATTGGCTGCTCAAAGGCGTGGAATTTCGAACTGATTTTTAAAGCAATTGACTCACTTGAAGAATCCATATGATGCCGAGTGGCGGTAATTCAAGTTTATAAGACATGTTAGGCAATATTTTAAATTAAAATATAAAAGGGGAAAATGAATATAGGAAAATGTATATTAAAACAAGTCCCGTAAATAAAGAAACTGTATTTTACCTTTAAACTTCTAATAGTTTATGTTATTTAACTTATCTATAAGCGGACCCAGCAGCTGCTTTAAGCTTTTATAATCTTTTTCTTTTCTTATGGAACAAGAATATTTGTTACCGTTTTTTGTTGTAATAGTGAGGCCATTAGAGATATCACTTAATACGATTTTATTAATATTATCAAAAGAGATTTTAATATGGCTCAGGCAATTTTCAATCAACTCACTTAATTTCATGGTGCCGACCATTTCGGCAAGGACCCTCTCAATATCTTCCTGCATGGCTATCCACTGCCATTTGCTTATATCTGTACCTGATATAACTTTTCCCGAACCTTTAAGAGGTACCGATACGACCCAGATATTTTTATCTGTAACAATCAGTGAATTTTCAGGAGCTATATTCCTGCCAGCTCCGAAAAACGAATATGAGCCCGAACCGGAACCATATCTCATTATTCCGGTAAAATATTTTTTGATTTTTTCCCGCGGATCGATAATTATTTTTCTATCCTTTAAATCATTTAATGATCTGTTTTTTACCGAAATAACCCTTTTTAGGGTAACTGCCTCAAAGATTGTTAAAAGTAAAAAAACAAGGAAGGCAGCAATACCGATCGTTTTGGAAAACCCTCTTGATATAAAAAATATTGATACAGCAGATACAATAATAGTAAGGATCATAAATATAAGGAGCCTTGTCGAACTTTTTATTATACCTACTGTCCTAACGCTGTCTGTAAAATATCCGGTTCTGCCTGAGTCAGTGTCTTTAATTGTATTATCTTTTTTTATTTTATGCGCCAATTTAAAATCTTCATCCGGTAAATGATAATTTTAATAAGATTATAATACTGTTATTAAAAATATATAAGTCTTATTGCCCGGTATGTTGTTATTGTTCTGATAAAATACTTATGCCTTGCTATTATTCAGCAAGAAGGCTACGGCTGCAGAAAATCTGAATAAAAGTTATCAGATTCACTTTAATCAAAATAGATATTGTAATTATGCGGCAAGAGGTTTAATATACTGAAGCTTAAGTAGGTCATAAAAGATTTTTTTAAAAAAGCCGGAAGTAATTAATGGCAATACCCGGCAGTAATGATTTGAGATGTAATAATCATGGAAATTCGTAATGTTGCAATTATCGCCCATGTCGATCATGGCAAGACTACCCTGGTAGATTCGCTGCTTCGTCAGTCTAAAACGAAATTAAACAAGGAAGTTGCTTCGGCAGACTGTATAATGGACAGCAATGAACTTGAAAGGGAACGGGGTATTACAATTTTTTCAAAAAATGCCTCGGTGATCTGGCACGGTATAAAGATCAATATTATAGATACTCCGGGCCACGCTGATTTTGGCGGTGAGGTCGAGAGGGTTTTAAAAATGGCGGAAGGCTCGCTTCTGCTTGTGGATGCCCAGGAGGGACCTATGCCGCAGACACGTTTTGTTTTAAAAAAGGCTCTTGAACTTGGTCATAAAATTATTGTGGTCATCAATAAAATAGATAAACCCATTTCCAATATAAATAAAGCCTTAAATGATACTTTTGACCTTTTTATAGATCTTGGAGCCGATGAAAAAACTGCAAATTTTCCGGTTCTTTATACGTCCTCAAGAATGGGTAAATCCGGCCTGGAGCCCCATTTGCACCTGATGCAGGATATTACGCCCCTATTCGATGAGATCATAAGCTATATTCCCAAACCCGGCGGGGATATAAATCTACCTTTACAGATGCTTGTGACTTCAATAAGCTGGGATAATTACAAAGGCCGTATTGCTACAGGCCGTATCTATAACGGGAAAATTAATGCTGGGCAGGAAGTCATTAGGGTAAACCGCGAAGGCAGGATGGATAAGTATCGCCTGACTTCACTTATGACATTTCAGGGATTGGCACAGACTGAGGTCAGGGAAGCAGTAACCGGAGAGATTGTTTCGATTGCGGGAATACCCGATATCATGATCGGTGAGACAATAGCGGATATCAACACACCGATAGCCCTGCCGTTGATTGAGATTGAAGAACCTACCGTCAAAATAAATTTCTCTGTCAACTCATCTCCTATTGCAGGCAGTGAAGGTCAGTTTACGACTTCAAGACAGATAAGGGAAAGGCTCTATAAGGAGCTTGAAAATGATGTAGCATTGAAAGTGGAAGATAATTCTTTAGGCGGATGGATTGTTTCCGGCAGGGGCGAATTTCATTTAGCCATTTTTATTGAAAGATTACGCCGGGAAGGTTATGAACTGCAGGTTTCCCAGCCACAGGTTATCACTAAAATCGTAGAAGGCAAAAAATTCGTACCGTATGAAGAAATTTTCATCTCGGTGCCGGAACAATATTCAGGCGCAGTGATCCAGAAATTAGGAAGCCGATATGGCCAAATGAAGAAAATGGAAATGAGGGAAGGGATCACATATCTTGAATTTATAATACCGACATATGGTTTATTTGGTTACAGACGGGAATTTATGACCGATACCCGGGGGCACGGTATAATGAATTGCCTTTTCTACCGTTATATGGCAGACAATGGTGAATGGAAAAAGCGTGAAAGGGGTTCGCTGGTCGCGTGCGAGAACGGAACGACACGATTATACGGCCTTACCAGTATTCAGAGCAGGGGTGAATTGTTCTATGGTCCGGGTGCTAATGTATATAAGGGCCAGGTAATCGGGCAAAATTCCCGAAAGGAAGACATATGGGTAAATGCCTGCAAGGAAAAGCAGCTGTCAAACATGCGTTCCAAAGGTGAAGGCGGCATGGAGCATTTTAACGTTCCAAGGACTATTGGCCTGGATGATGCTCTTGAATATATTGATGACAGCGAACTTGTAGAAGTGACCCCAAAATCTGTCCGCATACGTAAGATTGCTTTAAGCGAGCTTGAATCAAAGAGGAGCAGAAAAATCCTGGTAAAATAAGTTAAAGTGCAAGGCTTGTTCCCATCCCGAAAATAGAAACTATAAACTCTTCGGCGTTAATGGTACCGCACTTAAGACGGTGCGGGAATAGAAAAAATATTAGCCGGCCGGCCACTATGGGCAATATTAAAACAAAAATTTTACTGTTAAGTCAGGAAATTTTCATACCTGAATTGAGTTTCAGGCTTTAATTGCATAAAAGTCACTATGATTATTTACTTTAAAAGGAAAAAATGGCTTTAAGTCAGAAGGGGCGGCAACAGGCCCAATTATTTAAAGACTTGACATTAATTTTTCTTTTGAAATAATTTTAATAAAAATATTTACCAGCTTAGTATCAAATTGTGTTCCCGAACATCTTTTTAATTCCTTTAAAGCTTCTTTTTTCGTGACTGCTTTTTTATAAGTTCTACCGTTTGTCATAACATCATAGGCATCAACTATCGATATGATGCGTGATGTAAGTGGAATATTATCACCTTTTAAACCATGCGGGTATCCTTTTCCATTCCACCACTCATGATGTCCCAGAACGCCTTCAGCTATGTGCGCAAGCTGTGGGTTTGATTCACAAATATTATAACCAATCACGGGATGTTTTTTTATTAAAAACCATTCTTTTTTGGTAAGTCCTCTTTCGCTTGTAAGTATTTCTTCAGATAATGCAATTTTACCAATATCGTGAAGAGTAGAAAGCAGTGAAAGCTCGTCTATTTTATTATTCGGAAGGTTTATAATATTCCCTATTTCTTGTGACAGCTTTTTTAAGCGTTCTGCGTGTTCTCTGGTTTCTAGACTTTTTTCATATAATGTTCTCTCAAGTGATGATGTTATCGAACTATATATACTTTTTCTTTCAATTAGCTTATGCCTATACATATTATCTTCTGCTTCTTTTATCACATCTTGAAAATCTTGGTTTATTTTTTCTTTTGTCGCTGATCCCAGAGCTATGCTTATGGGTATTCTATGTTTACTGGTTAGGATGCACACATTTTTTATTCTGTTCATAATTTCTTCCGCATCCTCTTTTTTAGTTTTAGGAAGCAGAATTGTAAACTCATCTCCTCCCCATCTTGCAACGACATCTTCTTTTCTGCAAAATGCTTTTAGCAATTCTGCTACTTTAACAATTAGCTTATCGCCTTCCAGATGGCCCAAAGCATCATTTACCAGCTTTAGCCTGTTTATATCACCGATTGCAAAACTTATGGGAAGCTGTCTTTGTGTATCCTGCCTTTTTATTTCTTCCTCAAAATAGGCTCTATTATAAAGTCCGGTAAGATTGTCATGGAAAGAGAGGTATACAATTCTTCCTTCTACTTTTTTACGCTCTGTTATATTTCTTACTATTCCTTCATAATAAACCGGTTTTTCTCTTTCAAAAATTACCCTGGAGTTAATCTCTACCCATATGATGGTTCCATCTTTTTTCTTAAGTTGTGTTTCAAATAATCTATTTCTTTCCTTTGAAGTCGGCCTACTTTTTTTGGAGACATATAACTGGTATGGAATATTTATATTATATAATTCCCCCTTATTGGAGTATCCTAACATTTTTACCAGCGCCATGTTAGCATTAATATAATTTCCAGTTAGAGTACTTTTATACATGCCGTCAAGGGAGTTTTCAAAAAATGACTTGTAGTCTTCTTCTTTTTTTTTAGAAAGTTCTTCTGTTTTTTTTTGTTTATCGGACAATTTTAAAAGTTTCAACTCTATGGGTTTGCAGGAACTCGTTGTTTCGTTTTTATTTATTACCGCTTTATCATTTGGAACTTTTCTAGAATTATGTTTATTTAATTTTTTGCGTTTATTAATTTTATTATTTATTTTCATTTTACTTAATTATTAAAACTATTTATTATTGTTATAGTATATTTATATATTTTAATAGTATATAATTTATAACATATTTATTAATTATAACATTAATTATAATAATATCAAATATCATAAAATTATTATATATATTTAATATTTTATATGTATTTACATCCTACTGGATGATTTTTATACATTGGTTAATATGCTGCATGGGAAAAAATGGTCCGGATATTTTACAAAGATTAGAGGTCTTGAGTCAGCCCGAAGATTTCTATTCAGCTAACAGTTGCAAGGCTTCAGATTCTTTATCTATTATCATGTTTAATTTATCAGTTGTCACAGACATCTCAAATGATATTTCTGAGAAAATTTCTCCTGATTCCTGATACAGCAATGCAGGTTCTGCCATACTATTCTTATTCAAGTAATTTGAAAATTCAGTTCTTGACCTTCCAAGTTCATTAAGTAAAAAACAGGTGCGTTCCAGGCTATTGGGATTATCTGCAAACTTACTTATTTGGAAGACTGAATCTTTTGATATATCTACGTTCCATCTTATGATTTCATTAAAAGGTTTTTGGGATACCGGGTCCGAAAGATATATCATCCAGAATGGGCCAAGTTTCTGTCCTATTTCATTGCCCTTCTCCCAGGCCCGCATGAAGTTTTCTAAATTTGCAGGAATATTTGCCGCAGCCTCAGTTGGATCGGTAGGATCGTTAAGATAAATATTATTTTCATCATAGCCTGTTACCACCATGTAATGATCATAATGATCCTTTTCCATACTATTTTTCCAGAAATCAGAAACCAGTGTAAAATCATCATATAGGTAATAACAGTCGAGATAAACTACTACCGGATTTCCGGAAGATACAACAGACTTTAGATGTGCAAATGAATCCTTCCCATCATCAAAATAGATTATTTCTTTTGCCTGACTTCCAAATTTTAACTGGGGGGAGTAGTAAGATGCCGAATCATTCCCTCCGTCCTTAAGTCCAAGAGTAAATGAAGTGTTCAGGTTATTGGTTGCATGTATTATACAGGCTTCTCCGATCCCATTACTTAAAACTGAGGTTTCACCATCATCTATATATCCTGCATTTGTTCCTATACCGCTTGCAGCTAATATTTCACAAAACTCTATTTGCGGCTCCTGATATTTTACCAGCATGGAAAAAGAACCAAGATAACATAGGCCCGGCCTATCCCGATTGCCGGAATACACAAGCTCTACATCTAATTGATAATCATCCGGGGACCAGGCTGCTGTAAATTCGATTTCTTTACTGGATATTTCTTCCTCTGCGATTATTTCAATAGAGGATACATTTTCTACAATCAGAAGAAGCATTCCCTGATTTTTTTTCAGGGTTCCTTGTGCTTTAACTGTTTCCCCTTTTTGGATATCGGTAAGTTTTTCTTCGGCAATAGAGCTTAAAAGCCGGCTTTCAATAAATATGCCTATGGTACCGCTTTCATCTTCCACATCAAGAAATAATCCATCAGGGGATTCGTCCATGAATACAATTGATCCCATTACTGTAAATTCTTTTCCCTGCTCTTCCTCTTTTATATCTGAGATTGTTGTAATCTTCGTGGTTTCCGGTATTTCTGTTACTTCTTGTGTCTCCTCCTCGGGTGTAATAACGGTAACAGGCTTACATGAGGATAGAATTAACATGGCGCAGAAGATTACTGCGCAAAGGGCAATTAAATACCTGTTTTTCATAATCTCTCCTTTTAAACAATTTCTTAGACATTTTTAGCCTAAAATTCTATCGAAGATATCTACTAAAAACCATCCATAAAGTTAATTGTTTATTTAAACGATAAACAAAAAGCATGACTGAACTGATGTTAGAAAATTATTATACTTTTATAGAAGAATCCTACCCGGACATTAAATATTTATGTGCAGCTTTAAGTTTATCTATTATAGTTATATGCTGGGGGCAGGCTTCCTCACACTGACCGCACTCAATACACTGAGAAGCATCCATTTTGTTGCTGCAAAACCAGGACTTGTATCCTTCTTTCAAGATCTCAGGGTCACCCATGAATGCACTATTATATTGCCATAAGACTCCAGGAATATTTACCCCGGATGGGCAAGGCATGCAATATGAACATCCTGTACATCTTACCTTTAACTTTTTTTCGTAAAGTTTTTTTACTTCTTTAAAAGTCTGTACTTCATTTTCTGTAATTGAATTTGGAAATGCTTTCTCAAATATCTTAATATCTTCGCTTAATTGTTCCATAGCGCTAACCCCGCTAAGGATTATTGTTGCTTCCTGGAAATTGGCAAGCCACCTGAATGCCCATTCTGCAGGGGTTCTTTTTATCCCTGAATTGTCCCATTTCTCTACTATGTCCGGTGGAACATTTTCCCCTAAAAGTCCCCCGAGCAGCGGTTCCATAATAACTACTCCAATGTTTTTAGATGCAGCATATTTCAATCCCTCTATTCCTGCTTGATAATATTCTCCCATAAAGTTGAGCTGAATCTGACACATGTCCCAACTATATGAATCTATTATCTCTTTAAAGAGCTTCAAGTCATCGTGAAATGAAAATGCCCTGTATATTATCTTTTTCTCTTTTTTGGCATTATCCAGTTTATCAAGAAGTTTAAACTTTTTTACTTTTTCCCAGGAATCCTTGCCAAGTCCATGGAGCAGATAAAAATCGGTATATTTGGTCTTAAGTCTTTTTAATGACTCATTCAAAAGGGTATCAAAGTCCTCTGGTTTTTCCACCATGCTTACTGGTGACTTTGTTGCTATAAATACTTTCTCTCTCAAACCTCCATTTAAGGCTTTACCAAGAATTGCTTCACTGTCTTTATAAACATATGCCGTATCAAAATAATTTACTCCATTTTCTGCCGCATACTTTATCATTTTAATACTTTCAAGCTCATCTATTATGCTTTTACCGGAACTGTTCTTTTTATTTGGGAATCTCATACACCCCATGCCGAACCTTGATACTTTTATGTTTAGTTTTGGAAATTTTATATATTGCAAAAGTCCGCTACCCCCTGATTCATATTTATATAATTGTAAGACAATAACATAAAAGCATCAATTTATTTAATATCTTATCGGTTATATAAAATTTCAAGTTGATATCGGATAACAATTTTTCAATTCATTATTAGTAAGAAATAACCGCGAACAATTAGCACAGTATTTAATGGGTCGCTGCACAAACAATCAACCACCCGTATCCTCCTTATTGCAAGTTGCAGGCAGTCTCACTATGGAGGACCCACCCCAATTCTTGGTGCAAAGCTTATTGCCTGGACGGTGTGCATCCAGGCGAGCCCGCCCAAAGTCTCGGTGCCACCAACCGGTCGGCACAAGGTCACTTTTTACATGTTTTACATATTTTACATATTGACCAAGAAACCATAAGGCATTGCTATCATGCCTGTCATTACTTACTTCATTGATTGTTTCGAGCCGGGTAAGAAATTTTGTAATAAAATCTTCAAGTGTTTTTCCTGTTTCTCCTTGATAAACTCGCGTCTGTAATGTTCGTAAGTAATCACGAGGAGAAGAGCCTATTTCTAATTGTCTTCTACCTCCTAATATCTTTCCCCGGCCTTGCCCGGGCATAATGGGTAAACTTTCAACTAATCCAACGGACCAGCCCGGAACGGCACAAATACGTCCATTATTGACTACTTCTAATTTGGTCTGTGCCTGATGATTGCTTGAATATTCTTGAGGAAAATATACAAGCTCGTCTGTATCTAGTGCCTGTCTTAAGGTATCCCATATCCAGACATGTTTTTCGGTATTGACACGAACAGGTATTAAAGGATCAGAAGGAGAATGTCTGGTTTGATAAATTTTTCCTTCTGCTGCATGTTTGGAAATAGCTGCTTTCATTCGGTCAATAAAAAGAGATGCAGGCATTGCCATGGGTGTTAATTCTAAATGATCAAACCCTTGTGGAACTTTTTTGCCTACAAGCTCTCTATTATGAACAAATAGTTCTATAACCTGTTCCAGGGTTGGTACAGGATATTCTCTTCCATCTATTCCAATCACCCCAATGCTTTCTGATTTCGAAAGGGCCGTGAGAATGCCGGTGCGGTTTAAGACGGTAACGCAATGGGTATATTCCCTTTCAACAGGAAACTCGCCTAATTTAGGAACTCCTTTCATATGCATTGATGTGTCTATAGATTGTTTTGGCATACCCTATGATACCATTTTTTGGTTAGATTTTTCCACCAGTCTAATATGTTTAAAGATTAATATTAAGGAGTAGCTGTATCAATAAGTTTCGATTATAAACATATAGGAAATGACAAAAAGTTTATTGGCTAATGACTATTTTAGTTAATTGGCTAGCCCGGGTAGTGAAATTTCGAACCAATTTTTAAAAGAAATATTCAATTTAAAAGAACTATCTAATTGTTTCAGAATCTTTAATTAAAAAATCTCTTTGAAAAGAATACATTATTTGATAATATACATACAGACATATATACGTCTGTATGTAAAAAAGGAGAATTATAATGAGTAAGAGAATGACAGTTGTATTCAAAAACGAGAATACTTATACACATTTAAAAGTCGAGGCAGCTAAAAGAAACATTAATGCAAGTGATATAGTTTCCGAAGCAGTTGTTGAGTGGATTGAAAGTCAGGAAGATTTAGAGTTAGCACCACTGATAAGAAACAGTCACGAAGAAGTAAAATCCAGGGGTACTAAATCCTGGAAAGAATTAAAAGCAAACCTATAGTTGGCATCAATGAAAGAATATAATATTGAAGTCTCACCTGCTGCTGGAAGAGATCTTAAAGATTTAAAAAGCAAATTAAAAAACTTTAATGATCTTGTCGTTGTGATTGACGAATTATCAACAAATCCAAGACCTTATGGAGTCAGAAAAGTAAAAGGTTTCAGTATTACTTTTAGGGTAAGGTTTTCATCTTATAGAATAATATACAATGTTTATGATAAAAATAAAAAGATAATTATTTTAAGAATTATAAAAAGAGATAAATCAACTTATAAATTTATTTAAACATGGCTCTCCTAAGTGACGAAATTTCGAACCTTTTTTTAAGGGATTTAATCTAAAAAACCTATTCAAGACCTAGATAATGAGTATTTAATCCAAATATTTTTGCATTTCTAATAATTTTGCTAAAATCAATATCTTAATTTAAAAATATATGGAGGTATAATATTGGATATCTGGAAATATTTTGATATTACTCACAAGAAACATATAATCTGTAATCCTATGAGTGAAGTTAAACTTAATGGATTATTTTCATTGTTGAACATAAAGCCAGGTTCCAAGGTCCTGGATGTTGCCTGCGGTAAAGGGGAACCTCTGGTCAGGTTAGCTGAATTATTCAATATCTCCGGCACCGGAGTTGATATTTCGCCTTATTTTATAAAAGATTGCGAGAAAAAGAAAAATGAAAGAATTCCTAACTCTGATATTAAGTTATTGGAAATGGATGGTGCAAAATATAGACCTGAAATAAATGAATTATTTGACCTAACTATGTGTATTGGCGCCAGCTTTGTTTACAATGGATTTATTGGAACAATAAAAGCATTAAAGAAGATGACAAAACCAAATGGACTGATAATTATTGGAGAGCCTTACTGGTTAAAAGAACCAGATGGTGAATATCTTAAAATGAGTGGAATAAAAAAAGAGGAATATAATTCTCATTATAAAAACATAGATATTGGTGAAAAAGAAGGATTGAATTGTATATACACACTTGCAAGCAATCATGACGACTGGGACCATTATGAAACCCTGCAATGGTGGTCAACTTACGATTATATAACCGCCAATCCCAATGACCCGGACAATTATGAATTATTGAACAAAATAAATAAAGCTAAAATGGAATATCTATTATACGGTAGAGATACTCTTGGCTGGGCAATATATGTTTTTAAAAGATGGTCAAGGTCTATTTAGCTTGCCCCGGGTTGCGAAATTTCGAACCAATTTTTAAAGGAATTAACTAATTTAAAGATTATTTTGAGGAATTAAAAAGTCTTGTATGGCTGTTGATAGTAGAAGAAGTTCAAACCAATATTTTACTGTTAAGTGAAGATGTTTTTATACCAGGATTGAACTTACAAGTCTAATTATTAACCCATTATTCTGCATATTATATTTATCCTTGCTATAAGGTGTGATATTTTAATAACTGATGTCATGTATTCTTAGTATGTGATGAACTTTCTGGCATAAAATCATGGATTATGCCCCACTTTTCTATACGATCCAGTGTTTTTTGCTTAGCATGAAAGTGAACATAAATCGGTGCTTTCTGAAAATTCTGGTTTTTTGCAAGAAAAGATTTATCACCATAGCAAAGAGCTTTAAGGACTATAGGCATATGATACTTGAATATTGAATCACGCCATTTTGCAGGGCCCAGAGCTATGCCTCCACTACAATGACAATGGATATCCAACCTAATTTGCTCCATGTTTTGCCATTCTCCCAAAACCTCATCGCGCATTAGTTTAGAATAAAAATTTGAAAATTTTTTATAGTCATAGTTTGATCCTATGGAAAGGAAAAGATCACCGGTAATATCAGAATGAGTAAGGGTATATTTTCGTGGGAATATCGGATTTTGAGTATTTTCCTTATCATCAAAATGAACATGAAGTTTTTGGGGATTAAATTCTGACATTAATTACCCTACTATTTATGAGACATAATCTTGATCTGCAAGATTCATTTTATTATACCTACTTTTTTAAAGAATGGTAAATCATTACTTATTAAGTTTACAGAGTATTCTTTTTATAATCGATTATAAAACTTAAATTAATATTAGGGAAGTTGGCCACTTTGATTAGTTCACAGTATGGCTGGCCCGGGTTGCGAAATTTCGAACCAATTATTAGAGGAATTAATCAGTTTATACAATATACTAGAGTGTAATCAGAATTTATGAAATTAAAAAGTCTATTTTTATGATTTTTCTCAATTTAATCTTTAAAAAAACACTACCTTAAACTTATCTGATATTTAAATATAGATAATTTTTACAATACTTCCTTGAATCCTATATACATACAAAATATATCTTGACAAAATATATCAAGATATAATATATTTAGGCTAAATGTATTATTAAAAAGGTGGTGATATGCATAAAGAAAAAGCAATAAAAAAATATATTCCTATGACCGAAACAATGTTTTTTATTTTATTATCATTACAACAGGAACAACATGGATATGGAATTATGCTGCATACTAAAAATATAACAAATAAAAGGATTACTCTTGGTGCAGGAACTATATATAACAGTCTTTCAAGGCTTGAAAAAGATGGATTAATTAAAACTGTATCTGAAGACGATCGTAAAAAAACCTATATTGCAACTAAACTTGGAAAAACAATATTAAAAATAGAAGCTAAAAGACTCATTGAACTTTGTGAGAATGTGAAATCATTATTGGAGGAATAATTATGAGAACAAAAAAAATTGTATTTTTTTCTGCTTTTAAAAGGGTTATCCCAGAAGATTTTGAAAACTGGCTAGAAAAAATGGCCTTAGAAGGATGGCATATTGAACGGATTAGACAATGGAGTTCAATTATTATGATATTTAGGAAGGGTGAGCCCAAGAAATATCGTTTTGTTTATGATTTGCGTGCAGTAGCAAGTAAAGATTATATTTCAACATATAAGCAATTTGGATGGCAATTTTTAGGTCAGATGGCAAGTGTGAATATCTGGCGTATGGAGTATAAAGATGATCGTCCTGAAGCTTTTACTGACAAAGATAGTGTGACAGGTAGAAATAACCGGACTGTTGCTGCAGTATCTATTTCTTTTTCAATATTCTTGATTGCAGCAATTGCAATGGCTGTAGCTCTTATATTTTTTTCATCTGGTATTCCGGAAAGTGACCGCATTCAATTAATTATTGCATCAGTGTTTTTTACAGTATTGGCTGTAATTCTTGGTTGCGTAATGATATATATCCACAAAGGAAGCAAGCAAAGTACGAGATGAAGTTAACAATTTTACTAAATATAAACTTCTATGAATTAATAGCTGACTAAAAAATTGGCTGGGGAGGGATGATTCGAACTGTAAATAGTTTTTATCAAATACATTAATGTAAAAATTAATATAAGTGTTATAGTGTCCCCAAGCTTTGAAATTTCGAGCTGCTTATTAAAAGAGCTAGAAGAGTTTAAAAAGCTTATTGATTGCAGAGGGCAAAGTTAGAAAAACAAGATTATAGGATTATAACCGAATTAAGTTTTTAAGTTTGATTGTTATTCATCAACTATTTTTATCTAGACATTGTTTATATAACTTCTTAAGATAGAAGCTTATATGTACCCATTCAGTATTGTCAGAAGAAAAAATTGTTAATAAAGAAATTAAGAAATACAAGAATAGAGGAAGGCCATAATATGAAGAAGTTATATAACTTGATTGAAAAAGGATACAAAATTGAAAAAATAGCTACCGGGTTTGGTTTTACTGAAGGTCCGGTATGGAATAAAGAGAAAGAATTTTTATTATTTAGTGATATACCTGGTAATACAAGAATAAGATGGAGTGAAAAGAATAAAATAGAAGAAGTGATGAAACCCAGTAATAAATGCAATGGGATGACCTATGATGAAGATGGGAATCTTATTGTATGCGAGCATATAACAAGTACAGTAGTAAAAGAATATCCTGATGGTAAAAAAGAGACAGTAGCTTCCCATTATGAAGGCAAAGAACTCAATTCTCCAAATGATGTAATTGTAGCGAAGGATGGCTCAATATATTTTACAGATCCTACTTACGGCCGAATGGCAGGTCATGGCCTTGAAAGAAAGAAGGAACTGGATTATCAAGGTGTATATCGAATAAACTCCAAAAATGGAAAATTGGAATTACTCGCAAGTGATTTCAAGCAACCAAATGGCCTATGTCTATCACCTGATGAGAAAGTTCTATATATAGATGATAGTAGACTTTATCACATTCGGGCTTTTGATGTTAAGCCTGAAGGATCTATCGAAAAAAGCCGTGTTTTCTTCGATAACATATGTTCCAGTGATACTAAAGGCAGTTCTCCTGATGGTATGAAATGTGATGAACTTGGGAATATCTATGTTGCCGGTCATGGGGGGATATGGATAATCAGTCCAAATGCAGAATATATAGGTTTAATTGAACTACCAGAAGTAGTAAGCAATTTAAATTGGGGAGGGAGAAACTGGGACATTCTTTACATAACTGCTTCTACTTCAATTTACCGATTAAAAATGAAGATTAAAGGAAACAAGTTAAATTATATGAATTAGTAAAAAATCAAATATTCTTTCTTAATAAAAATAATGTTAAAAACTTTTAGAATACGCAATATTGCAGAACTAGTTTATCAGAGAGTTGCAGGTTTTGATCAGTAAAAAAGATTAAAAGAATCAATTTGAATTTTTACTATAAAATAATTAAGGTTTCAGTATTACTTTAAGTGCACCGCTTTTAATTCTATTTCCAACAAGATTGAATGCTTCAACTGCTTTTTCAATCGGTAGTTCATGTGTAATATATGGTTTAAAACTGATTTTACCCGAAGTTAATATATCAATAGCAAGTTTAAATTCTTTAAAAAGATAATTACACGAACTTAAGATTGTTTTCTCACGTCCAAGTTCATCCATAAATAATTCAATTTTTTGATGGTGGATTGCAAGATTTACTATTACTCCCTGAGAGGATAATACATTTCTACTTAATAACTGAGTTTTGGCAGTTCCAACAGTTTCAAATATTGAATCGATTCCCTTATTATTATTTTTTTCTAATATGATTTCAGATAATCTATTTTCAGTACCGATAAATGTCTTTATTCCAAGTTCCGATATTACTTTCCTTGCTCTTTTGTTTGGTTCTATGGCCAAAACATTATTAGCTCCCCAATACTTGCTTAATAATATTATGCTATAACCTAAGGGGCCGCAGCCAATTAAGAGTATAGTTTGACCTGGTTTCAAGCCGGCACGATTTAAAGCATGAATACCAACACCTGCAATATCTAAAAAAGTTGCCTCGGAGTCGCTTATAGAATCAGGTAATTCATAGCAACAATCAGCCCATACTGGGCAATATTCTGCCATTCCACCAGGATAGTATTTCATTTTACCCCATCCAGCGGCATGCCCAATATGTTTTGTAAATTTACACAGATTATAATTTCCATTTCTACAGTCTCTACAAACACCGCAAGGTTTAAAAGGAGATACCACTACTCTTTTGCCAATTAAATTTTCATTTTCCTTACTTGCAACATCATGCACGGTTCCACAGAATTCATGCCCTAAAATAATATTTGGGGGGTTCTTTAATGGCATGCCTAATGTATGTAGAGCCCAGGGATTTTCACCGTTAAGATACCTTATGTCACTACCGCATATTCCACACGCACTAACTTTTATCTGGACTTCATTAAATTTGAGTGGGAAAATAGGTACTTCTTCAACCAATAACTTACCTGGGGATACTAAAACCACAGCTTTCATTGTCTTTTGCATATAAATCTCCTATTATTTTAAAAACGTTAAACTATTGATTCATAAATTGTTCACTGTTAATATCAATTATCTCCCCGGTTATATAGCTTGCAGCATCGGAACAAATGAAAGCTGCCACTGAAGCTACTTACACTGCTTCCCCTAATCTTTTAAGAGGCATCTTAGAAATTTTATTCTTTCCGAAAGTTTTAGTCATGCTGGTTTTAATAGTTCCAGGTGCTAAGGCATCTGCTCTAATACCATAAGGCGCAAAATAATAGCTTATGTTAAAATTTAAAATTAGTAGAAAATTAATATTAAAGAAAAATATGGATTAATTACCCTGCCGTAACTATTGAATATACTTTACCATTAAATATAAATGGTTCCAAGGAAGAAGTTCTTGTATTTGACCGATGTGGCTGGCCCGGGTTGCGAAATTTCGAACCAGATTCAGAGAGAGTTAATCGATTTTAGAAATCAATTTAATAAATGATGTTTAGTCAAGTCTGGCTGGCCATAGCGTACGAAGTTAGAACCAGGATTATGTATTCAGATAAGGATATTTTTATACCTGAATTGAGTTTTTAATTAAGCATTCTTCAATAATCCTATAGAATAAAATCATCGATGGAGCTAAAATATATAAAAATTAAGAAATCGAATAAAATACTAATATGAAAGATACCAGCCCAGAAAAAAAGACAATAGGTTATTTTTCAGCGGTTTCTATAAGTGTTGGAGGAATGGTAGGGGGTGGAATTTTTGCAGTTCTTGGTCTTGCGGTACAGCTTTCACGAGGTGGTACACCTATTGCTTTTTTACTTGCAGGTGTAATCGCATTATTTACTTCATACTCATATGTTAAACTATCTACGAGATATCCCACAAGTGGGGGTACTGTAGAATTCATTTACCAGGCATTTGGTCCAGGAATTTTTACAGGTGGCATAAATATTCTACTATGGTTAAGTTATATTGTTATGCTATCACTGTATGCATATGCTTTTGGTAGCTATGGTGCAAGTTTTTTCCCGGAAGTTACTCAACAGTTATGGAAGCATATATTTACAAGTGGAGCTATAGTACTTTTTACAATTTTAAATGTTTTAGGTACCGATATAGTTGGAAAATCAGAAGAATTCATAGTGGGAATAAAAGTAATAATACTTCTAATCTTTATTGGTGTTGGTTTTACCAATATAAACACTACTAATTTACATCCGACTAATTGGAGTGGGCCTGTAGAGTTAATTGCTGGAGGTATGATAATATTTTTAGCATATGAAGGATTTCAACTAATATCTACGGTAGCTGGAAATATAAAAAATCCAAAAAAAATTCTTCCACTTGCTTACTACTCTTCAGTTATATTTGTAATTGTATTATATGTAACCATTTCTATTGTTGTTTTAGGAAATTTATCAATTGATAAAATAATATCTTCCGAAGACTATGCTCT
>CAZBSE010000020.1:0-31961 GCA_964494385.1 uncultured Actinomycetota bacterium
CGATATTTGCTTTGTGGGTGGGACTTGCCATCCATGCATTAGCGAATGCTTCAGGCGATCCACTGGATGCCGGATTGGACTGACCAAGATTCTCTCCGCCGTTTACATACGGCACCCCATTTTCACCCAGTATATTAAAAATATTTCGCCCATCGGGTGTGTAATGTGAAAAGTAAGAGTTGGTTATCATATCGCTGCATCTGTATCTTGCAATATCTGTCAGTTTCTGATCTGCCTGGAGGATTCCGAGACCGTTTGATACTCTTATGGTATTAATAAGATTGAGTATAGCAGCTTCAGAATCATTTAAATTCGCAGCTTCCAACGGAGCTGCAGCAACTACAGTGGCTTCACCAGTTGCGGCATTTCCCAGCACTTCTGCTTTATATTCTTCGCTTATACTCTCTGTTTCTTTTTCTATGTTATCGAGTATCTTTGTCAGCATTATGTCTGCATCTATATCACTGGCTTTGATAGAAACATCATTTTGCATAATTGCCGTATTCCCAGCAGTTTCTATTCTATAGGTGCTGTTTTCAGCAAAACTGTTGTCTATCTTTGCCGATTTAAAATTAAAGCCGCTGGTCACTGCAAAGATTGTTACCAGTGTCAGTACCAGTACTGTAATTAAAATTTTATTCAATTTAGTCTTCATAATCTGTCTCCAAAAAAAAGCCATCCAACCTATAGAGGCCAGACGGCTTGATTTTTTTAAATAAAAAAGCAATAGCCGGTTGCACTACTGGCTCGTTACATTCAAAAGTGCCCAAATAACAGAATGTAAGTCCTAGCCTCTATTACAAAAGTAATATATAAATTTTCAAAATAACTATAATTAAACTTTGTATGCTTATATTAATACAATAAAGTATAAATGTCAAGATAAATTTATAAATATATTAAATAATTAATATATTAATAAATTTAATTATATTTTGATGTGAAATATAGAAAAGGAAGGCGGAATTTTTAGAAATAATATTAATTTATGTATTTACACAAAAGTATAAATATGCTAAATTATAGATATATCTTATATGATTCTGAGAGGAGGTGACCTGACTTATATTTAATATGAAAGGAGGTGAAAAAAATAAAACTAAAAAAATTAGCTGCAAGAATAAAGATACGGTCGCAGAAAGGACAATCTACTCTTGAATATGCACTGGTTACGGTAATCGCAGGGATAATAAGCGCAATACTGATTGCAGTGGGAAAGCCGGTAATAATCGATGTTATTTCCAAGGTATTTAACAAGATAGCTTCTATGGTATAGGCAGCGGATGAACGATATATTATTCTTGCAAATACAAAAAAATGGGAAGCAGTTTGGTTTTTAAGATTATGTCAGGAATAGGTAAATTTAAAAGAAATTTAAAAAAATTGTTCGGCAGAACAGGCGGACAGTCTTCACTGGAGTTCGCTCTTGTTGTTCCTTTTATTGTCTTAATAATTTTAACTGTTTCCCATATTGGTTTGATGGTTTACCAGAAAAATGTATTGGAGCAGGCAGCACGTGAAGGAGCAAGAGTAGTTGCGACAACCAATTCCAACACTGAAGCATGCAGGGCCGTAAGGCAGGTTTGTTCGGGTTTGGAGCAGGACAGGCTTGGCATAGATATTGATCCGGGTAATAAAAATTCCAGAAAAGTTGGGGACATGATCACAATTACCCTTTCCTATAAATGTTCCGGTATTGTCAGAATAATGCAGGTACTTATGGGAAAGGACATGTTTTTAAAAGTCAGAAGCAATATGAGGATGGAATGCTACTGAAAAATTTAAAAATTAAAAACAAGGGAAACATTTCGATTCTAACTTTAGCTGCTGTATTAGTATTTGCAGTTTTATTTTTACTAATATTTGACCTCTGCAATATTTTTATAGCAAGAGAAATTACAAAAAATGCTTCTGATGCTGCTTCGCTTGCTGTGGCACAGAATGTTTTATTTTTAGAGAATCAAAATTTAAATGAAATGGCCGGAAAAGCAGCAGGTATGAATGGCTGCGTTCTTGTTGAATGCAAATGTGATTATGATGAGATACAGGTTACGGTAGAAAAAGAGCTTGATTTTATTTTAATAGGCAGATTAATGCCTGGATACAGTAGAGTCCGGTCAACTTCTAAGACCAAAATCATATACCCTTGGGGGGAGCAGTTTGATTACTGCCGGAGCTATAGGTTCAGCCACTAGAAGACGGCTGGAATAATTTTTAATATTTTTCAGATGGGAGGATTTATGAATTATGTAAATAATATTTATTTACTGGGAAACCTGACCCGGGATCCTGAAATTAAATATACCAATGAGGGAATAGCTATAACTGAAATGGGACTTGCAGCAAACAAGAAATGGACTGATAAGAGCGGGAAGGATGTAGAAATCGTTGATTATTTTAATATCACTGCCTGGAACAATCTTGCCGAGAATTGTGCGGCCGCATTAAAAAAGGGAGACAGGATTTTAGTATGCGGTCATTTGAATTTGAGGAGCTGGGAAAATAAGGAAGGTAAGAAATATAATATTACCAGCATTACGGCTGATGTAGTGGCGGGAAGCCTTGAGTTCAATCATATAAAGATTTTGGAAAAAGATAATATGGTTAAAAAAGGCGATGATTTAAAAGGAGTCAGGGTAAAATCTAAGATTTAATGAGATTTGAAGAAGGCCTGATTTATTTAAGGTAAAAGAAAGCTTCTGATGCCATGGGGGCTTTCTTTTACCTTTGATTTATTCTTATTAATTTTTTAATATCAGTCTTACATTAAGGACTACAGCAGCGTCTCTCTTAATGGTTCTTCCGCATTCAGGACAAAAAATTTCATCCGGTTCTTTATATTCCATTTCTGCCATAATTAATTCTCCTAACTTGGTTTTGTTCTTTACCGTTCCTAAATAAATATATGTTTTTAATCAGATAAATTTTATTATACATAACTTTATGGAGAAATATGACAATTGCTTTAAGAACAAAGAGATGTGTTCTAATAATATTACGGCAGGAGACCGGAAATTAAGATATAAGTGTTTGCATTTATTCGGAGCAGTAATTAGTATTTATTGGTAAGATCAATATTAAAAAGAGATTTAACTTGAAAGATTTCAGACAATTAAAGCCTGATGATAGAATAGTCTTTAAGAAGTGTCATCCCTGCGGCTGCAACCAGTGGCTTCTGTTAAAAGTGGATAGTAAGCTGGAACTTAAATGCCGGAAGTGCGGCAGAAAGATTGTACTGAGCTGGAGTGAATTTGAAAAGAGATTTAAGTCTAAATTAAATTAATTGTAGTATAATTATCCGGATTGTATCCGGGATAACGGAAAGGCAATAGAGGTGAAATTTAGAAAATCGGATTATGAAAGTTATGATTACAGAAGATTCTGGGAAGATGATAAAAGATTATATGAGGATAATGCTGAAAGGCTGGCTTTAAGAGGGCTGCTGGCAGGAATCGACAGGGATAATAAGTTATTTTTAGACATAGGCTGCGGCTACGGCAGGCTGTTTAATGAGTATCGGGATTTTGCTTTTATAGTCCTGATTGACTATTCGATAAAAAATCTGGTAAATGCCAAAAAAAGGATAGAAGATTTTTTGGCCCATGATGGGAAAAGATTATCATTGGTGCATTTTATTGCAGCAGACGCCGCCTCGCTTCCTGTAAAATCCAAATGTGCGGACGTAGTGCTTACTGTTAGGATGGTGCATCATCTGGACAGCCCCGAAAAGTATTTTGATGAGGTTGCAAGGATACTGAAGGATAGGGGACTGTATTTGCTCGAGTTTGCCAGCAAAAGAAATTTAAAGAACATATTGAAATATTTTATAGGAAAGATGGATACTTCCCCTTTTAATTTAACTCCCTCGCAGGTAGGAGAGACAATACTGAATTTTCACCCCAGGCATATATTGAATAACCTGAAAGAGAGAAATCTTTTGGTAAAAAAACTGGTAAGCGTTTCCAATTTTAGGCTTAATCCATTAAAGAAATTTCCGGGTACAAAAACACTTATATCCTTTGAAAAAATTTACCAGAAGATTTTTTCCTGTATTCCTTTGGGACCGAGCATTTTTTTAAAGAGTATATTAGATGAACCGGAGTCAGGAGATATCGGTCACAATCCGGATAAAATTCTGGAAGATATCCTGATATGTCCGTTTTGCAGAAAAGGCGCTCTTGATTTTGAAAAAAATAAGATTAGATGCAGGACTTGCAGCAGAACTTTCAGTAAGAAAAACGGAATCTATGATTTTAAAAAAAGCAACACCTGATTTCCCGTGCTTCAGTGATTCTTGTAAAAGATCTGACACCCTGTTACAATTATGCTACAAAGATTCATTTAAACCTTAGCTGATAATAAATTTATATAAGTAATTCACGGGTGTAAATTGAAATGGCAGAGAAAATATATTCCGAAGGTGTGATTTCAAGATTATCCCAGTATTTGAAATATATAGTGCAGTTGAAAGAATTGGGTAAAAGAACTACAACCTCCAGAAATATAAGCAGCAGCACTGGTATTAATAGCGCAGAAGTAAGAAGGGACCTGATATATTTCAGAATAAAAGGCAAGAGGGGTGTTGGATTTAACATTGATGAACTTATAAATTCATTTAATAAGATCCTGGGTTATAACAGATCGGTTCGTATAGCTTTAATCGGCGCGGGTAATCTTGGTAAAGCGATTCTAAAATATAAAATGCTCGAAAGATTTGGTTTCAAGATAGAAAACCTTTTTGATAACGACCCAAAAATAATAGGAAAATTTTTTTCCGGACAGAAAGTACTGAATATAGGTCAGATTAAGGATATAATCAGTAAAAAAAATATAGAGATATCGATACTTGCCGTACCTCCCGATTCTGCACAAAAAGTTACGGATATACTGGTGAAAGCCGGTATTAAAGTAATAATCAATTACACTTCTGTTCCTGTTAGAACGCCTCAAGATGTAAGGATTGAGACAACGGATCCTATTGAAAAATTGCTTCACACTCTGTATTATTTATCTCGTACCGGATATGCAGAATATAAATGATTTTCAGGATATAGGGAGTAAATAGAATATGAATAAAGCCAAAGGCTGTTTTATTACCGTACTGATTATTTTTATCTTGGTTGCAGCGGTTCTTCTGATTATCTCCTTTAACAGTGTGAATTCTCTTAAAAATGGCAGGAACATGTTATTTTTGGGTATTGATGAAAGGGAAGAGAGCAATGATTTCAAGGGCAGGACCGATACCATTATCATATATCATATGAACAGCTGGGGGAAGAAGGATTCTATAATCTCTATTCCCCGGGATACCAGAGTCGATCTGGGAGAATACGGATGGGGCAAGATAAACGCCGCGTATGTCTATGGTGGAGAAGAAATGATAAAGAAGGAGATATATGAACTGACCGGTATTGATATTGACAGGGTAATGATTGCAAACTTCAACGGATTTAAGAAGGTTGTAGATATACTTGGCGGAGTCGAGATAACAGTGGAAGAGCCCCTTCATGATCCATTATCCGGTGCTGATTTTGATCCTGGCACTTATACCATGAACGGCGATCAGGCCTTATCGTTTGCAAGATGCAGGGCGACCGCAAGAGCAGATATTGACAGGATGAACAGGCAGCAGTATCTGCTTAACGAAATAATAAAACAGAAATTTAACTTTTCAATGGTTGCAAAAACACCTCAGCTTCTGGAGGTCTTAAACAACGAGACTAAAACTGATTTTACTATATGGGATTTTGGTTCTATAGGATTTGTGTTATTATTTTCAAATAAGGATTTTAACCGTATCACCATACCTGCTGAACCTGGTAATATAGACGGCATAAGCTATATGATTACAGATGAAGAAGAAGTAAAAGATTTTTTAAGTGATTATCTAAAATAAGACATTGTTACGGAATTGCCCGGATGTTTTATTTTTTGGAAATAATACAGACTATTAATAAGGGTGGTATAAGTGACTGGTAATAATGATTTAAGTATTGCAAATATTTCATCTCTTACTAATAAAGTTGAATTTTTACTGCAGGTTTCAGTAAAGTCGGATAAGCTCGATAAATTTATAAAAGAGGAGATACCTTCCGGTGATAAGAACTGGCTGGCGGACTTAAAAAGCTGGAAACTGAAAAGCAAATGGCTTTTAAAAGTTTCCGATATCTGTCTTAAGGATTACGACCAGGTCTTTTTTGATTGCGGAGACGAACTTCTTGATTTAAACGATTCCAGGAATTATCAGACTTTCAGAGAAAAGATACTGGAAGAATTGATATAGCCTTGTTATTTTCTATCTTATTTTGTGATTTAGAAATATAAAACTTGTTTTGCGTTTATATTCTCAGGAGTAATTATGATTCCCAGATATACAACCAAAGAAATGGGCGGAGTATGGAATGAGGAAAATAAATTCAGAAAATGGCTTGATGTTGAAAAAGCGGTAGCTAGAGCTCAGGCAGAACTTGGTATTATCCCGGCAAGGGCCGCAGATGATATAAATAAAAAAGCAGGATTTGATATTTTAAAAATAAATGAGATTGAATCCGAAACGCACCATGATGTTATAGCTTTCCTGACTGTTGTATCTTCGTATATAGGGGACTCTTCCAAATATCTTCATTACGGCTTGACCTCCTCAGATGTTGTAGATAGTGCCCTCTCGCTTCAGATGCTTGAAGCGGTGTATATAATCGAAATGAGAGTTAAGCAATTCATAGAAATTTTAAAATCAAAATCTAAAAAGTATGCTCATACTGTTATGGTAGGCAGAACTCATGGAATACATGCTGAACCAACTACCCTGGGGCTTAAATTCTGTATATATGCCTTTGAGATGGCCAGAAATCTCAAGAGACTGGAACAGGCACATGAAGGGATTGGGTTTGGGAAGATTTCCGGAGCGGTTGGAACTTATGCAAATACTTCTCCTGAAATCGAGAAAAAAGCATGCAGTATTCTAGGGCTGAAGCCCTCTCCGGTTTCAAACCAGATTCTGCAAAGAGACAGGCATGCGGTACTTATTTCAACCCTGGCAGTTTGCGGGGCTACATTGGAAAAAATAGCACTTGAGATCAGGAACCTGCAGAGGACGGATGTAAAGGAAGTGGAAGAACCCTTTACAAGGGGGCAGAAAGGTTCTTCTGCCATGCCGCATAAAAAAAATCCTATTATCTGTGAAAGAATATGCGGCCTGTCAAGAGTTTTAAGGTCAAATACCATTGCTGCTATGGAAAATATTGCATTATGGCATGAAAGAGATATATCACATTCTTCGGTAGAGAGAATAATAATCCCCGACAGCTTTATATTACTTGATTATATGCTGGAGAAGGCAATGTTTATAATAAAAGACTTAAATGTTATTGAATCAAACATGAAAAGAAATTTAATGAAATACGGGGGTATTATTTTTTCTCAGAGAGTATTGCTGGAGTTAATCGACAGAGGGATGAGCAGAGATGAGGCTTATGCTCTGGTTCAAAAGACAGCGCTTAAGGCCTGGAACGATGAAGGCGATTTTAAGCAAAATCTGCTGAATGAAAAAAAGGTGCTGTCTCTTATTAAAAAAGATAAATTGGAGAAACTATTTGAGATCAAGTATCATTTGAGATTTGTAGATGAAATTATCGGTAGACTGGAATATATTAAAGTATAATAAATTTCTGCTGTTACGGATTTGATCAATATTTTTTATGATTATGCTGATATAGAGGTAATGAAAAAATAATGCAGCGGTTTTACCGTCGTATAGATAAAAGCTTAGAATACTGCTACTACGTTGAGACCTCAGAATCGCTTACCAAAAAGGAACTAGAAATTCTAAAATGGCTTCTTGCAGAAACTTTTGAAAAAGAAAATTTTAAACAGAAATCATTTTTTACCGGCGGCAGGCAGGATATAATTGAAATAGGACCCCGGTTAAATTTTGAGACTGCATTTTCATCCAATGCGGTTGCCATCTGTCATACGTGTGGGTTGGAAAAAATTACCCGCATTGAACTCTCAAGACGCTACCGGTTATTACCGGCACTGCTGCCCGAAGGTAACCTCCGGCAATTTATTGATATGCACCACGACCGCATGACCGAGTGTGTTTATCCCCGGCCGCTTGATACATTTGAAATTGGAATTAAGCCTGAAGAAGTACATGACGTGCCGTTGATGGAAAAAGGTATTAAAGCTCTTAAAGAAAAGGGAATGAAAGCTCTTGAAAGATTTAACCGCAAGATAGGCCTGGGAATGGATGAATGGGACATTAATTTTTATTATAACCTGTTTGTAAATACCATAGGGAGAAATCCTACCAATGTGGAGTGTTTCCAGCTGGGCCAGGCCAATAGTGAACATTCACGCCATTGGTTTTTTAAAGGCAGGCTCATAATAGATGGAAAAGAGGTTCCAGGGACTTTACTTCAGATAATAAAATCAACATTGGATGCTGCTCCTTCCAACAGTATAATTGCATTTAATGATAATTCCAGCAGTATTATAGGTTATCTCATTGGAACCATAATACCGCAACGTCCGGGAAATCCTGCTCCCTTTAAAAAGCAACAGTGCACCTATCATATTATATTTACTGCTGAAACCCATAATTTCCCGAGCGGGGTGGCGCCGTTTCCGGGAGCGGAAACCGGTACCGGAGGGAGGATACGTGATGTTCAGGCAACAGGGAAAGGCGGCCTGGTTATTGCGGGTACGGCAGGGTACTGCACTGGAAATTTAAATATTTCCGGTTACTTAATCCCGGGAGAAGACAGAAAGTTTGACTATCCTCCCAATCTTGCTTCTCCTTTAAAGATTATAATAGGCGAAAGCAACGGAGCATCGGATTATGGAAATAAATTCGGCGAACCAGTGATCCAGGGCTTTACCAGGACGTTTGGATTAAGACTGCCTGACGGCCAGCGCCGCGAATGGGTAAAACCGATTATGTTTACGGGAGGTATAGGTCAAATTGATCACCGCCATATAAGAAAAGAAAAACCGGAGCAGGGCATGAAAGTGGTGCAGGTCGGCGGTCCGGCTTACCGTATTGGCATAGGCGGCGGTGCCGCTTCAAGCATGGTCCAGGGTGAAAATAGAGAGGAACTTGATTTTAATGCTGTACAGCGAGGCGATGCCCAGATGGAACAGAAGCTGAACCGGGTAGTCAGAACATGTATTGAAATGGGTGATGAGAATCCCATTATAAGCGTACACGATCAAGGTGCCGGCGGTCCCTGTAATGTTTTAACCGAACTTGTGGAACCTGCAGGCGGAAGGATTGAAATCCGTAATATACAGGTCGGAGATAGGACCATGTCGGTTTTGGAGATATGGGGTGCTGAGTATCAGGAGCGTGATGCTTTCCTTATAAAACCAAATCAGCTGGAGAAATTTCAGGCTGTCTGCAGCCGTGAGAAAGTTAATTGTGAAATACTGGGGGAGATAACCGGTGATGGGAGAATCGTGGTTCATGACAGCTGGAACAATTCCAATCCTGTTGATCTTGACCTTGGAGAAATTTTAAGCAATATTCCTCAGAAGACCTTTAATCTGAAAAGCATTCCGGCGAAATTGAAGCCGCTGAATCTGCCAGGCAGTCTTTCGGTCAGGGAAGCTTTAAGATTAATATTCAGGCTGCCTTCGGTGGGGTCCAAGGGATTTCTGGTAAGGAAGGTTGACCGGAGTGTAACCGGTCTCGTGGCAAGACAGCAGTGCTGCGGTCCCCTGCAGCTTCCTGTTTCCGATGTAGCGGTAGTGGCACAGAGTCATTTCGGTCTTAGCGGTGCCGCAACTGCCATAGGTGAGCAGCCGATTAAAATTCTGGTAGATCCTGAAGCAGGCGCGCGCATGGCAGTAGGGGAAGCATTAACCAATATGGTGTGGGCGCTCATAAGCGACCTTAAGGATATAAAATGTTCCGTTAACTGGATGTGGGCCGGCAAGCTTCCCGGCGGTGGAGCAGCTCTCTACAGAGCAGCAGCCGCTCTCAGTAAATTGATGGTGAAGATCGGTATAGCTGCTGATGGGGGAAAAGACAGTCTCTCGATGGCCGCGCAGGTTAAAGATGAAGTAGTAAAGGCTCCCGGCGAGGTGGTCATTTCTGCCTATGCCTCTATGCCTGATATAACCAGGGTGATAACCCCGGATATTAAACGGCCCGGTGAAAGCAGTCTCATGCTTATTGATGTTTCGGACGGAAAGAAACGTCTGGGCGGTTCGGCGCTGGCACAGGCGCTGGGTCAAATAGGCGACGAGTCTCCGGATGTGGAAAATCCTGCCGTGCTGGCCGGCGCATTCAGGGCGGTTCAGGAAATGATAGAAAAGAGCTTGATTCTTGCCGGACATGATAGAAGTGACGGAGGACTTATAACCACAATGGCTGAAATGGCACTGGCTGGAAATTGCGGGATGGAAGTCGAGCTTACTGGTGCAGGTGAAGCAATCCCTCTGCTTTTTGCCGAGGAGTTGGGTCTGGTTCTGGAGTACCTGCCGCAGGACGGTGCAAAAATTACCGGTATCTTAAATAAATACGGTGTTCCCTTTGTAATTCTGGGCAGCACTCTTAAAAAAAGACAGGTGGTTATCCGCAGGGGCAGTAAAATCGAGCTGGATATAGACCTTCCTACCCTTCTGGCCTGGTGGGAATCAACCAGTGATGAACTGGAAAAGCACCAGATGAATACAGGACTGGCAGTAAAGCAGGCCCGGGCTCATAACCGTTCCGGTCTTTCATATCGTCCTTCTTTTGAATGGAAAAGTACTCCGCCGGAGCTGTTCAAAGAAACGGGAAAACCAAAAGTTGCAGTGATCCGTGAGGAGGGCAGTAATGGCGACAGGGAAATGGCTTCTGCATTTTTTATGGCCGGATTTGAACCCTGGGATATTACTATGACCGATCTCCTTAGAGGCGGTGCAAACCTGGACAAATTCAGAGGGGTAGTATTTGTGGGCGGATTTGCCTATGCAGACGTGCTGGGCAGCAGCAAAGGCTGGGCCGGTATTATCAAATTCAGCCCCAAGCTGAAGAAAATGTTTGATCTTTTCTACCAGCGGCCGGATACTTTCTCACTGGGGATCTGTAACGGCTGCCAGCTTATGACCCTTCTTGGCTGGGTGCCCTGGAAGGGCATTCCTGAAGAAAAACAGCCCAGATTTATCAGGAATTTATCAGGACGATTTGAATCCCGCTGGGTAACGGTAAAGATTTTAAAAAGTCCCTCTATCATGCTCAGAGGAATGGAGGATTCAATTCTGGGCATATGGGTGTCACATGGCGAGGGACATTTGTACTGTCCTGATCCAAAAGTATTATCCGATATAACTGATTTAAAACTGGCACCAGTGCTTTTTACAGATGATAAAGGACATTCTACGGAACAGTATCCTTTTAACCCTAATAGCTCTCCATCGGGAATTACTTCCCTGTGTTCGCCTGACGGCAGGCATCTTGTTATGATGCCCCATCCCGAAAGGGCATTTCTGCTCTGGCAGTGGCCGTGGATACCTGAGGCATGGAGATCCCATAAAGAGCTTATGGTCTCCCCCTGGATAAAAATGTTCCGGAATGCCAGAAAGTGGTGTGAGAAAAATAGCTGATGTTGCCAAATCCTTTATTTATTTTAGTATTTTATTTGTTATAATAATTTTGTTCAATCAATGGAGCAGACTTATATAACGTTATGGTAATATGGCAGTTCATGGATAAAAACGAATATAAATTATATAAATTTATTTATATAAGCCAACCAGAAAAATGAATAGCATAATATCAGACAGAAAATTAAATGAAAAATGCGGAATATTCGGCATATATGCGCCTGATAAAAAAGTAGCGGAAATAATATTTTATGGCCTCCAGGCTCTTCAGCACAGGGGCCAGGAAAGTGCAGGAATAGCCGTATCCGATAAAGAAAATATCCTGGTCTTTAAGGACCTGGGCCTTGTATCACAGGTGTTTAATGAACAAAACATCGCACCTCTTCAGGGTAATATTGGAATCGGCCATACCCGTTATTCTACAAAAGGGAGGAATATCTGGAAAAATTCCCAGCCCTTGTACGGGATGTTTAAAAATGAGAGTTTTGCAATTGCTCACAACGGAAATTTAACCAATATCGGGGAAATAAGAAAAGAACAGATAAAGAAGGGTATCAGATTTGAAACCACTACTGATACCGAGATTATAGCGTTACTAATAGAAAACTCGGAAAAAGAAGGAATTGAGGATGCAATCAAGGATGCGATCAGTAAAATAAAAGGTTCTTATTCTCTGGTTATATTAACAAGGGACAAGGTTTTTGGCATCAGGGATCCGCATGGATTCAGGCCGCTGGTGCTGGGCAGTCTTGGAAGAAGCTTTATTATAGCTTCAGAAACGTGCGCACTGGATATAATTGATGCGGATTTTATCAGGGAAATTGATCCGGGTGAGGTTGTGGTGCTGGATAAGGATGGTGTAAGATCACAGATGCTGCTGCCTGTGGATAGGATTTCCATGTGTGTGTTCGAGCTTATTTATTTCGCCAGGCCCGACAGCTATATACATAATAAAAATATGTTTAAGGTAAGGCACAGGATGGGGCAGGAACTAGCAAAAGAATCTCCTGCCGATGCTGATATAGTCATTTCCGTACCCGATTCGGGTACGCCTGCTGCTATCGGGTATTCTGCCCAGTCAAAAATACCCTATGCTGAGGGATTCATTAAAAATAGATATATCGGGAGAACTTTCATCCAGCCTATACAGCGGACAAGAGAAATAGGAGTAAGACTGAAATTAAACCCATTAAAAGAGATTATAAAAAATAAAAAATTAGTTGTGGTGGATGACTCCATAGTCAGGGGTAATACATCCAGGAAAATAATAAAGATGCTATATTGTGCAGGAGCCAGGGAAGTCCACATGAGGATAAGCTCGCCTCCTCTCTTATATCCCTGTTATTACGGTATAGATATGGCCACTAAAAAAGAGTTTATTGCCAATCACAAAACCCTGCAGGACATTAGGAAATCATTAAATGTCAATAGTCTGAAATATTTATCCATGAATGGTCTGGTAAAGGCTATAGGCGAATCAAAGGAAAAATTCTGTTTTGCCTGCTTCAACGGGGAATACCCGGTTGATATCGCTGAAAGCCAGGAATCTGATAAATACTCTCTGGATAAGGAGGAGAAAGTATCTTCTAATGCCTGAAAAAGATAAACGCGGCCAAAGATATTCCTATAAATCTTCCGGTGTAGATATAGATAAAGCCTCCAGTACAATAAATCAACTTAAAGAAACAATAGCATCAACTTTTTCCGACAGGGTACTCAGTAACCTCTCATCATTTTCCGGCCTTTTTCAGCTTGACCTTAATGGGTATAGAGAACCTGTTTTTGCTTCTTCTACTGACGGTGTAGGGACAAAAATAATGCTGGCGAAAAAGCTTAATTATTACCGGCATATAGGACAGGATGCAGTGGCCATGTGTATTAATGATATAATATGCTGCGGAGCAAAACCACTTTTTTTTCTGGACTATATAGCCTGCGGCAGGGTGGAGGAGGAAAAAATAAAGATTATAATCAAATCAATTGCCGAAAGCTGCAAGTTTTGTGATGCTGTTCTTATCGGAGGGGAAATTGCGGAGCATCCCGGTATGTGTATGGAAGATGATATTGATATTGCCGGTTTTTCAATCGGGATAGTTGAAAAGGCAGATATAATAAACACGGGTCTGGTCAAGGAAGGTGATTTGATAATAGGCATATCTTCTTCCGGAGTTCACAGCAACGGATTCTCATTGATACGGAAACTTATTGAAGATAAAAAACTGGACCTTGAAAAGAAATATAATTGGGCTGACGGCATGCCTCTTGGTAATTTGCTTCTAACTCCTACGAAACTATATTCTAAAATAATAAATGCAATGCTCAAAAATAAGGTTAAAATTAATGGAATTGCCCATATAACCGGGGGAGGATTTTATGAGAATATAAACAGAATAATCCCTGCCGGAATGGATGCATCAATAAGGGAAGGGAGCTGGAGAGTTCCCGCGGTTTTTAAGTTCCTGCAGGAGCTTGGGAATATTGACAGGGATGAAATGTTCAGAGTGTTTAATATGGGTATAGGGATGGTTATAATTGTTCCTGCCGGCCAGTTTGACAGAATAAGCAGAACAGCCGTAGAAATGAAAGAAGAAATATATGATATTGGTACCATTACCGGCGGAAGCGGTAAGGTAATAATAGGAAAAAGATAGGTTGCGGATGAAAAAAAGAATTGCGGTCTTTGCTTCGGGTTTTGGTTCTAATCTCCAGGCTCTGATAGATTACAGTAAAGATCAGGACATGGGTGGAGATATAGTTCTGGTTTTTTCCAATAATAAGGAAGCTTATGCACTGAAAAGGGCCAAAAAAAGTAAAATCAAAGCAGTTTTTATGGACCCTTCCGAATGCAGCAGCAGAAAACAGTATGATTTAAAAATAATCGAACTGCTGGAACAGAAAAAAATAGATGTTGTGATTCTTGCAGGTTATATGTTCCTGCTGGGTGCGGAACTTGTGCGCAGGTTCCGCGGAAAGATATTAAATATACACCCTGCGCTGCTGCCTTCATTTAAAGGCGAACATGGAATAAGAGATGCCTACCGATACGGGGTAAAGGTAACCGGTGTTACAGTTCATTTTGTAGACGATGACCTTGACAGCGGTCCCATAATACTGCAGGAGGCTATAGATATAAAGCCAGGAGACAGTATGGAAAACCTGGAAAAAAAGATACACGAGATAGAGCATAAAATATATCCCATAGCAGTAGAATATTTTTGTAAGGGCAGACTGGTAGTGGAAGGAAGAAAAGTAAAAATTTTAAGTAAAGAGTAATGTAAAAAGGGAGCGGAAAGTGAAAATACAAATAAAAAGAGCTTTAATCAGTGTTTCCGATAAGGAGGGTATCGTAAGCTTTGCAGAGACTTTACAGAAGATAGGAGCGGAAATTATTTCAACAGGAGGGACCTATAAAAAATTGGAAGAGGCAGGTATAGCAGTAAAGAAAGTGGAAAAGGTTACAGGTTTCCCTGAAATGTTAAACGGCAGGGTAAAGACTCTTCATCCATATATACACGGAGGGATATTGGCTGACCGGGGCAATGAAAACCACATGAATGAAATTTCAAATTCAAAAATAAAATTAATAGATATGGTAGTGGTAAATTTATATCCATTTAAGGAAACAATATCAAAAGAAAATGTTACACTGGAACAGGCAATTGAGAATATAGATATCGGCGGACCTACTATGATCAGGAGTGCTGCCAAAAATTATAAAGGAGTGGCAGTAGTAGTTGACCCCGATGATTATAAGAAGATACAGAAAGAACTTCTGGAAAGCGGGGGATATATCAGTCCCGGGACCCTTTTTAGATTAAGCGTTAAGGCTTTCCAGCATACCTGCGAGTATGACAGCGTAATTTTTAATTACCTTAAAAATAAAGCAGTAGATTTTGGCAACTCGGATATATCTGTAAGAAACTATCTGGATGTAGAATGTAACGGCGGTGAAAAAGATACGGCAGCCAGCTTCAGGGACAGCAGCGGAAATTTTAACAGCAGCATTGGCTTAAATCTCGAAAAAATCCAGAGCCTCAGATATGGTGAGAACCCACATCAGAAAGCTTCCTATTATAAATATGCCGACAGCGGAAGAGACAGCTTTACAGGTGCCCATCAAATCCAGGGAAAAGAATTATCCTATAATAATATCATGGACAGCAATGCCGCTTTTGGGATTGTAAAGGAATTCGATGCTCCCTGTGTAGCAGTAATAAAGCACAATAATCCATGCGGTGCAGCTACGGCAGAATCGATTGGAGAAGCTTATAAGAAAGCATACCAGTGCGATCCGGCTTCAGCCTTTGGCAGTGTTGTCGCCAGTAATATGAAATGGACGGCAGAGGCTTCCAGATTCATGCTGGATAAATATGTTGAAGTGCTTATAGCTCCATATTTTGATGATGAAGCCCTTAAAATCCTGTCAGAACGAGAGAACTTAAGAATTTTAAAAATAAATTTTGATCTGGACGCCTATATTAATTATATAAATTCAGATAAATTCAAACTGGAAAATGTGGATATTAAAAGTGTAGATGGCGGCCTGCTTCTGCAGGATCTGGATGAAGGCACAGACAGCAGGGATAACATGGAAGTGGTGACCGCTGTCAAGCCAAGCCCCGAACAATGGAACAGCCTTTTATTTGGATGGCATATTGTAAAGAGCGTCAAATCCAATGCAATAGTACTTTCTGTCGGTAATAGAACGGTGGGTATAGGGGCCGGTCAGATGAGCAGGATTGATGCCGCAGAAATAGCCATTAAAAAATCAGATGGGAAATGCAGGGGTTCGGTAATGGCTTCTGATGCTTTTTTCCCCTTCGGAGATGTGGCCGAACTTGCTGCTAAAAATGGGATTACAGCGATAATACAGCCTGGTGGATCAATCAGGGATAAGGAAGTTATAGAAAGTTGTAATAAAAATAAAATACCAATGGTATTTACAGGAAAAAGGCATTTCAGGCATTAAGAGACGAATTTATTTACTTAATCGAACAATATAGGATTATGATCTAATGGTATTAACTCTGTATTTGGGTAGAATTTTTAAATAAAATACCTCAAATCGATATTTTCTCTTGACTGCATTAACGGAATAATATATTATCAATAAACTGACCGTATGGTCAGTATTAAGAAAAGGAGGTCTTATGGATGTAGTTGAAATAAAAAATCTTACAAAATATTATGGTAAATCCAGAGGAATAATTGATGTAAACCTTAAAATTGAAAGCGGAGAGATTTTTGGATTTATTGGCCCTAATGGTGCGGGTAAAACAACGACTATAAGAACTCTGCTGGACTTTATACATCCTACCGGAGGAAGCGCAAAAATATTCGGCATGGATTGCAGAACCCAGTCTACCAAAATAAAAAATACATTGGGTTATTTGCCTGCAGAGGTTAATTATTACCAGGATTTAAGGGTAAGAGACCTTCTGGATTATGCTGCCAGACTGTATCATAAAGACTGTAGGGAAAAGGTAGAAGAACTGGTTGAAATACTGGAACTGGAGAAGAATGCAAAAATAAGCTCACTTTCTTCAGGAAATAAAAAGAAGATAACAATTATACAGGCAATGATGCACAAGCCTAAACTTTTAATAATGGATGAGCCTACAAGCGGGCTGGACCCTTTAGTACAGAGTGAATTTTTTAAGATATTAAAAGAAGAAAACAAAAAAGGGGTAACCATATTTTTCTCCTCTCATGTGCTCAGCGATGTTCAAAAAATCTGTAATAGAGTGGCTATTATTAAAGAAGGGCGCATAGTTGATATTGAAAAGATTGATAAGTTCAAAAAGGGTAAGTATAAAAGGATCAGGATTACCCTTGCTGATAAAGTTACAGAAGATAATCAGATAAATATTGCCGGCATGAAAGATATAAAAGTGAAAGGCAACCTGATGGAATTCATTTATTTTGGTGATATCGGAAGAATAACACAGGAGCTTGCTAATAGAAAAGTCAATGACCTGTGGATCGGGGAACCTACTCTGGAAGAGATATTTATGCATTATTACAGGAAGGAGGATAAATAATATGCCAATTTATCTAAGGGAAATTTCAAGCAATAAGAAATCTTTTTTTATCTGGCTTACTGTCCTTATTGCGTTAAATCTGACAGTTTTTTCAGTTTATCCTTCAGTTGCCAGTCAGGCTGAAAATATTGAACTGTTGATGAAAAGTTACCCTGAGACTTTCATTAAGGTATTTGGGGTAGATAGACTGGATTTAACCAAAATCCTTCATTTTTTTGGGATGGAAGTTTTTTTATTTATTACTCTGCTGGGCAGTATTTATTCAATGATCCTGGGTTCCGGTATAATCTCAAAAGAAGAAGATGATAAAACCATAGAATTTCTTCTGGCAAAACCGGCATCCAGAGGGAAAGTTATCACTTCAAAGGCACTATCCGTATTATCTTATATATTGTTTTTTAATATTGGTTTATTTGCTGCAGATTTGGGATTAATGGAGGCATTCAAATCAAACGAGTTCAATATGAAAATATATTTATTGCTTTCTCTGGGTGCCTTTCTGATGCATCTGACATTTGCTGCAGCAGGTCTTCTTATTTCCGTGTTTATTACCAGAGCCAGGGCGTTAATGTCAGTATCGCTTGGTGTGGTTATAGGAACGTACTTTTTAGGGATAATATCATCGCTTTCGGACAGATTTGATATTCTCAAATACATTTCACCTTTTGAGTATGTAAACGCCGCTGATATAATAAACAGTGCCGGGATTGACTATAAATATATAATTATAATGATTTCAATTATCTGTCTGTCGGTAGCCGGCACCTATATTTTTTACCGCAAAAAGGATATACGTAATTAATGATTACGAAATGTAAAAAAGTATGCCTCAGGCAAATGGTGGAATTGAATTTTGTATAGGAATTTTGAAAAAATAACACAGGATAAAAAAGACAGAATTATCAGTGCCTGCTTGAAAGAATTTGCAAAAGGGTACCAGCAGGCTTCAACCAATGCTATTGTAAGGAAAGCCGGAATACCCAAGGGAACACTTTTTTATTTTTTTGGAAACAAGAAACAATTATATTTATATATCCTGGATTATACCATAAATAAATTTCTGAGCAGATTTAAGAGGGAAAGTATTAGTTTATCTTCCGATATTTTTGAAAGGCTTGAGCAAAGGGGACTGTTAAAATTAAAAATAGCCATGGAAGAACCGCTGTTATATGAGATTATCTATAAATCAGTTGTAGACGTACCTGGCTATCTTAAAGGCGAGGTGTATAAAAATTATTTAAAATTTGCTGCTGAAAGTGAGTCAAGCCTATACAGAGGTATTGACGTTTCAAGGTTCAGAGAAGGCATGGATATTAAAAGAGCAGTAGAAGTTATAACCATGTTTCTTGAAGGTTATTTAAACAGACACATGGATGTGTTAAAGAAATGTACTGCATCGGAATCGATTAAATTGTATAAGAAAATCAGTAGTGAGGTAAAAAAATATTTTGAAATAATTAAAGAGGGAATTTATAAGTAACTAAATCATACCCGGATTACCATGATTGGGGATTAAGCCCTCCTTAAAAAATACTTTAAGGAGGGCTTTTTATGGTAACTTACTGTATGGTAGGGCTAAATCTATCGGTTTCCTTTATTTTTAAGTCTTCACCGGATATTTTTACGTTTCTACCGCTGGAGTCGTCTATTTTTTTGGGATATCTTTCCAGGGTATGTCTGATAACTTCATCTATATTTTCAACAAATTCTAATTTTAATCCCTTAAGTATGTTTTTAGATATCTCATCAAGGTCTTTTTTATTTTTTTCAGGCAGCACGACTTTTTTAAGACCCGCTCTTTTTGCCGCCAGGAGTTTCTCTTTAAGTCCTCCGATAGGGAGAACCCTGCCTCTTAGAGTTATTTCTCCTGTCATACCCACATTTCTTATTACCGGTATTCCCGTAAATGCTGACACAAGGGAAGAAGTAATGGCCACCCCTGCAGACGGTCCGTCCTTGGATACGGCCCCGGCCGGAACGTGGATATGTATATCTGATTTATCAAACAATCTGTCTGCAATTCCAAAATCTTTTGCTTTTGAATGTATGTAACTTATGGCCGCCTTTGCCGATTCCTGCATTACATCTCCAAGTTTTCCGGTAAGTATTAATTCACCGCTTCCCTTATAATAGGTGGATTCAATAAGCAGTATATCTCCTCCTACCGGTGTGTAAGCCAGGCCCGTAGCCACACCCACTCTATTTTTATCTTCTATTTCGCTGGGAAGGATTTTTGAAACACCAAGGTAATCTTTTATTTTTGAAGTGGTTACATCCCTGGAATATTTCTTTCCTTCAACTATTTCCCTTGCGATCTTTTTGCAGATATTTGATATCTCCCGCTCCAGATTCCTGACGCCTGCTTCTCTGGTATATTCCTCTATTATCAAAGAGATGGCATCACTTTTAAATACGATGTTATATTTTTCCACTCCCTGCTCTTTCAATTGCTTGGGGATCAGAAACTTTTCGGCTATATGAGTTTTTTCCTCAGAGCTGTAACCGGGTATTTCAATTATTTCCATCCTGTCTCTTAAAGCCGGGTGTATGGTATCCAGTATATTTGCAGTGGTTATAAACATTACATTGGAAAGATCAAATGGTACTTCAAGATAATGGTCCCTGAACGAATTATTTTGTTCCGGATCAAGCACTTCAAGCAGTGCGGATGAAGGATCTCCCCTGTAATCCATACCGACCTTGTCAACCTCATCCAGCATGAAAACCGGATTGTTGGTTCCAACCTGTGTTAGACCCTGTATGATTCTGCCGGGAAGTGCCCCTACATATGTTCTGCGATGACCCCTGATTTCGGCTTCGTCTCTTATTCCGCCGATGGACATCCTTATGAATTTTCTTCCCAGGGATTTGGCTATTGACTGTCCCAGAGAAGTTTTACCCACTCCCGGAGGTCCTACAAAACAAAGTATTGGGCCTTTGGTTGTTTTACCCTTTAATTTTCTGACTGCCAGGTAATCCAGTATATGAGTTTTGACCTTTTCCAGATCGTAATGGTCGCCATCCAATACTTTCTTTGCTTTTTTCAGATCCAGCACATCTTTGGTTTTTTCTGACCAGGGAACATCAAGCATCCATTCAACATAAGTTCTTACATAAGAATGTTCAGGAGACATACTGGGAATATTCTCCATTCTTTTTATTTCTTTTAGTACTTTTTTACTGGCCTCTTTGGGCATTTTTTTCTTTAACAGCTTTTTCTCCAGATCTGTGGTCAGAGCAATTGACTCATCGGATTCACCCAGTTCGTTTTTAATAGCTTTAAGCTGCTGACGCAGATAATATTCTCTCTGTGTCTTACCAACTTCCTTTTGAACCTTATCTCTTATCTGGGACTGAACTTCAAATTTCTTGAGCTCTTCACTCAGGTATTCCGTTAATTTCTTTAACCTTAATTTCAGATTGCTTTCTTCCAGGATTCTCTGTTTTTGTATGGTATTTGAAAGCAGGTAGGAGGCAAATAAATCAGTCTGAATTTCCGGCCTGGATATGTTGGTTGCTGCTACTACAAATGCCGTCGGCAGGGGAATACCCAGCTGAATGAACTTTTCAACCTGCATCCTCATAGTGGTATTTAAATTTTCAGTTTCCTGGTCCTCTTCATAAGGTATATCTTCGAGAACTTCGGTTATTACTCTGAAATAAGGTTCGGTTTGAGTAAAATGTTTTATTCTTACACGGGTAATACCTTCCACAATACATTTGATTTCATTTTCCGCCACATTAGTTACCTGTTTGATGGCACATGCAGTTCCGATATCATATAAGTCAGTTTTATCTACCCTCTCTTTATTCTCTTCCTTTTGTGCCACAACAACTATTATTTTATGTTCTTTTGATGCCGTTTTCACAGCTTCCAGAGATTTTTTTCTGCCCACAATCAGCGGTGTGGCAAGGAAAGGAAACACAACACTGTTTTTAAGGGACAGGAGAGGAAGCTCCTTTGGTATGTTTATTTTATCCGCATTACTATTAAATTTTTTTTCTTCCGCCATTATATTTTCATCTCCTATTTTTAATTCTCTTTCTATATTTTACAACAATAAAATTTTTTTTTTACATTATATTCAAAGAGCTGCAGCAGCTCTATTCGAACACTTATTTTATAAAAAATATTTTATCGCTTTAATTATAACAATAATTACGCAAAAATGCTAAAATTATTTTCGCATTATAGTAAAATTAATTTTCACTTTTAGTGAAATACTATTGCCATAGTTTACAGCTATATATACCTAAAGTCAATATTTAAAAAATAAATATAAAGAAATGTAAAGCAATCAATAGTAAAGCGTACCGGTATTATATTTACCCGGGGAAAGGATGGATTGAGAAAAATATGGGAAGCAGGGATCAGTAGCCCAACTTTTTAAGCTTTTCTTCACCAAGCCCGAAATAATGCCCTAATTCATGTAAGAGTACTCTTCTTATGTTTTTTTCCAGTTCCTTATCGTTTCGGCTTATTTTTTCCAGTGATTTTTTATATATGGTTATCTTATCGGGCAGCATGCTTATTGTACCTGGTTTATGGACATAAGGGACTCCTTGATAAAGGCCAAGAGTATATCCTGTACCAGCACCTTTTTTATTTTCCGGGATCGGACTTATTCTTTCATCTTCAATAACAATACTTAAATTCTTTATTTTCTGTTTAAACCTATCGGGAAGGTTTTCCAGTGTATTTAAAATTATTGATTCAAATTTCTCTTTTTCCATTTTTTTAAAATTGAAAAGTATTATATTAATATGGATTATAAAATATCATAAAAATAATTATATATGAACAGCGGGAAAGATAATTAGCTGTATACGGAATTAATATCAATGCTATTTTATTTGAAAGGTATGCCGGGTTTATAGGGAAACAGGACGTTTGATAAGTTTTTAAGGTAATGCTGTATCGGGTGATATAATTTTAAGGGGATATATACTGATTTTAAGCAATAAATTTTTATCGGAATAAATCAGTATCAGCTGGTTGTAAAAAACGTGTTATCCGGTATCAGTTATCTTTTACCATCTTACGGTGGAACTGATGCCGATCCGCCTGACCACTAAGAGAAGTTTTCTGATTATTCTTTTTAATTCGTTTCTTTTACTGGAAAAATTTTCTTTCACATTAACCTTGCATTAAATTTCTATAAAAGCTGTCTTCATGCACCATTCAGGATTTAATTTAAGGTTACGAATTTATTGCAATGTTATTATAAGACCTGGTAATATCTGCTAAAATGCCATATTGGTGTAAAATTACTATTTTGTTAGTTTATTATAACATAATGGTATTAAAATTATAATAGGCTTTATTGTTTTAATGAAAAATTTATTTCCTCTAGTTCCTTCAGTTTTATTAATGTTTTTATGATCCGGGGCCGGTTATATCTCCGAAGAATTATGGTAGATTTCTCCGTTTTTCTCCCAGTTTTTAGTTCTGTATATCCAGTGATTTTCATCCAGGAGTCTTTACGGAAGTTTAAGGCAGAGAAGCGGGGGCCGTGTTTGGATTATAATCCACAGCAGGATGTTAAAATAAATTGTCCTGCCGAACTGGGAAGACAGTGACCCGATAGTTTCCCCACCCCTTTTAAAATCGGATAAAATGCATTAAGGCTATAATGATGATATTGGAAGTATTTAAAAAGATAAAATTTTTTTTATCTTTTTAATTCACATCATAACAAAATACTAAAATTACATATTGTTATGATATTGCTCTAAAATGAATCCCGGTCAGCGAGAATCCTATTGCATAGGGGAAAAGAGCCGGCCGCCTAAAAAGGCTCCATAGAATAAGCTTCCAGAAATAATGCCTTCCTCTTTGCTTGATCCCCAGCCACCAGATTGAACCGATTAATGCTCTTACATGGTACAGTCTGATTTTCTTGGATTTTCTTTTAATTGGCCTATATTCTCTTAAGAAGGTTTTAATCCTCTCGTAATATATTTTGGGGGTATAAATTGTGGACGAAATCTTTTTAAAACCATCCATAAGTACTTTTTTATCCATTTTTGTAATAAAATTTAAACTTGAAATTTTTGTATTATCACCCGTCGTCTTCTTAATTAACCTATTGGTTTCTTTTAATCTCTGATAAAGCCTGGTCTTTGGCAATGCATTAAGAACGCTGACCATGGCAGTAACAATTCCGCTTTTCTGGATGAAATCTATCTGACGCTGGAAAATTGAAGTCTTATCACTATCGAATCCCACAATAAAGCCGGCCTGGACTTCCATGCCGGTATTTTGAATTATTTTTACCGATTCAATAAGGTTTCTGTTTTTATTTTGAAACTTTCCGCATTCTTTAAGGCTTTCTTCATCAGGTGTTTCGATACCCACAAAAACAGCCGTAAAACCGGCTTCTGCCATTAATTGCAAAAGCTTTTTATCGTCAGCAAGGTTGATCGAGGCCTGGGTATTGAATGTAAAAGGATGTTTTTTCTTATTTTGCCATTCTATAATTGCCGGCAGATATTCTTCCTTGAGTCTGATTTTTTTCCCTATTAAATTATCATCTACAAAGAAAATGCCTGCACGCCAGCCTCTTTTATATAAAGCTTCCAGTTCAGCGATTAATTGGTCCTTGCTTTTTAGTCTGGGTACCCTTCCATTCAGCTGTACCACATCGCAGAATTCACAGTTGAAAGGGCAGCCTCTGGAGAGTTGGATGCACAATGAATTGTAATTTTTAACTTTGATTAAATTCCAGTCAGGGATAGCGGCTTTTTCGATATTAGGAAAACTGCTGCTGGAATAAATCTTTTTGGGGGTGCCGCTTTTTAAGTCTTCAACAAGTTCCGAAAGAGTATCTTCTGCTTCTCCCAGTAAAAAATGATCTATATCTTTATAATCTTCCCAGCCGGTGGTAAAGAGGGGCCCTCCTGCCACAATTGGTTTTTTAAATCTTTTTATTTTATTTACAACTCTTCCAACCGATTCTTTCTGCACAATCATTGCACTTATAAAAATGTAATCTGCCCATTTGATATTTTCATCCGTTAGTATATCGGTATTCATATCCACCAGTTTTTTCTCCCAGTTGTCGGGGAGCATGGCTCCTATGGTTAAAAGACCCAGTGGAGGAAACGAGGCTTTCTTTCCCAGTATTTTTAAAACTTTTTTAAAACTCCAAAAAGTTTCTGCGTAATCAGGGTATACAAGTAAAATTTTCATTATAATTTTTCTCTTTTCTGTTTGTCCATTTCCAATTAAAGTTCACGCTATTCTGACAGATTACCCGGATGCTGTAAATCATTGTTGAAAATCCTTTTTCAAATCTATCTTCTACTATATTAACGATATTTTTGTATTAAAGTTACAAGATATTTTATAAAATCTGTTTTATGAGGATTTTAAGAATAACTTACCGGTATCTTTGCACGGGTTAAAAGAGTATCAAATATCTTTTCCAATAGAGAATGCTTTTCCCAGTTTTTTACCTATGCCAAGATATTCTTTTCTGGCCGGGTCAAAGATTATCGGCTTTAATTTGTCAATATCCGGCTGTCCGTCAGGAGCAAGCACTGACTGCTCGATTTTTACATCCATAATCTCTCCTATAAACTGGGTGTGGAGTCCTATTTCAACGGTATCAAACAGTTTGCATTCCAGTACAAGAGGGAACTCTTTTCCATAGGGGGCATCAACTATATCGCTTTTTACGGGGGTAATATTCGTTTTTTCAAATTTATCCACGCCTTTTCCGGACACAATACCGTAATAATCGGCTTTCTTTGCCATATTTTCAGAAAGTATATTTACAGTGAAGGCTTTCTTCTGCACTATATTATGGTAAGAATGTCTTGTCTTTCTCAAAGAAATTGCCAAACAGGGCGGAACTGAACTGCATATCCCTCCCCAGGCAACTGCTGCTAGATTGGGCCTCTGCTGGCTGTCATAGGTTCCCACAATCAAAACCGGGGCGGGGTAAAGAATAGTATGGGCTCCAAATGATTTTTTCATAATTATCCTCTCTTATCTTTTAAGCATATTCTATGTAATATGCATTTGTTTTACAATGGCAAAAAAATGAGTGAATTTAAAAAACCATTGACAGTATGTATATAATTATATATATTAAGTTAATTAATATATACATTATGTTTACTATTATTGATATAAGATAATGGAAAATAAAAATTTAAAGCTAAAAAACGATCTTAGAAGATGCCGGTTTGAACATGATGAGATTTCACAACAGGAACTGGCAAATGCCGTTGGGGTAACCAGGCTTACTATTCATTCCATAGAGAAGGGGAAGTTTAATCCCTCGATACTGCTGGCGTTAAAAATTGCAGGTTTCTTTAAAAAGTCCGTGGAGGAAATATTTTATCTTGAAGAAGATTAGATAAAGGAGCATAAAAAAATGAAGCGACTATTAAAAATAAGTAATAATACCACTTTAATTCTGTGCCTGATTTCAATTGCAGGATTTATATTTACAAACACATTCTTTTTAATCCTCAGAAATATGATCATTAATATGGGAAATGTTGAAAGTTTTATGGATAAATTTTCAATTCCTATTGCAGCAGTATATATTATATTTGGTTTTTCCCATCTTGCAGCCATGTTTACTTTGATCCTGCAGTTAAATTTTTTTAAAAGAGATAACTTCCTCCGCGCTTTTCTATTTTTTACCGGAATTATTTCTCTGCTGATGCTATTTGGAGATTTTGCACTTTCAAGCGATATTTCAAAAGAATATATTTTTGGATTACCGGGTGAGTTTAACATCCTGTTCCTTAGTCAGGCGCTTCACTTTATTTTCTATATTCTTATGATTATTCTTCTTGTATTAACCAGAAAGTCAGTAAGTAAAAAGAGTGAAGAAATAGTTCTAAAAGATGATTCAATATTTATTAATGCACAATATATCGGGGTTCTGAGCGGAATCTCAGGCTTGATTCTGGTTACAATTTTTTCTTTATTAGCTTTAACCATATATCCGTTGCCGTCATGGGCTGTAGATGCCGGGATTATTATGATAAGTATAATAGCTGTAGTTCCATATATTCTGATAGTTTTTTACTGGTTCATAATCAAGCTAAAAGAAAACACAACCGAATGGTACGATGAGAAACAGTATCGGGATATAACCAGGGCAAGCCTGATTACTCTGGTAGCATCTATAATCATAATGGCTGCATTCTTTGCCACTCAATATTTTACGAGTGCTTTTAATTTCCTGAATGAAATCTGGTTTCCCTTTTATATATTTATAGTACTGCTGTTGTTTTCGGCCAGTATTTTATATTTCAACAAAAACTGCAAATTGATTTCCGGGGAGAGCAAAAGCATAGATACAGTGAAGAGAAATAAAAATCTGGGGCTGTCAGTTTTAATAATCGGTTATCTGACTCTGCTGTCCTGGGTACTGGGAATCTTCCTAGGTGTTGAGATAGGCATAGGCCCTATAAGTTATACGGTTATAGGGATTTTTGGCCTGCTTCTTATCGCTTCCGGTATTGTATTTTTAATCAGCCTGATTTTAAATGTAGTGCAATCCAGAGAAAATAAACGTATCTCCATGGGCCTGGTACTGACTATAATAAGTTTTCCGCCGATTGCATTCTGCTGCCTGGCGATACTGGTGAAAGCATTGACCGAGGGGCATTGAATAAAACCACAGCCATAAGAAAACCGCAATACGAATAAAATGGAATTTATAGATAGAAGAAAAATCCTTTATGGTATCGGAATCATATTAATAATAGCCGGCATATTATGCATTTTTATTGCTCCTCTTGAGGTAATATGCTTTTATTTCTTTATTGAAGGCGGCCGTTTTTATCTTGAGGGTTTTAATTTTGGGTCCTTTATGTTTGCCCTTATGGCCATACAGATAGCAGGTTATTATGCTATCGCCGCCGTGCTTGTCCCATTGGGTTACGGACATTTAAAACTAAGGTTATGGTCAAGAAACTCGAGCCTGGCTGTCCTGTGGTTCTGGATGGTTGTAGGAATACCCCTTACCATATTATTTATTTTTATACTGATAACGTCCAAGGGACCTTCACTGTGGCTGGTTATTACCATTATCCTACTGCTGTACCCTGTAATACCGGCTGCTCTCATATGGTTCTACAGGAGGAAAGATGTGGAGCTGACCTTAAGATTAAAAGATAAAAATACATACTTTACGGAGAGGATACCTGTACCTGTCCTTACCATTATACTTTTATTTTCTTTTTATACTGCCGCTCTTAATGCACTGCTTTTACTGAAGGGAATGTTTCCCCTTTTTGGAATTCTGCTTTTTGATCTGAGAGGAGCTTTTTTTATAAGCATATCTGTCATGGTGTTCCTGCTCTTGATCTGGGGACTGTTCAAATTAAGATTATGGGCATGGTGGGGTTCTGCAGTTTATTTCGGGCTTATTTCGGTATCTTTTCTTTTAACATTCAGCATAAAAACTATTTCTGATATATATCCGGAAATGAATTTTGCGCCCCTGGAAATGGAGATTTTCCAGAAAATTCCTTTTCAGCAGTTCAGGCCGTCCATACTTATTGCTGTTCCGCTTCTTGCCACCCTGGCAGTTATAATCTATTCAAAGAAATATTTTTCCGCCAAAAACTTTATAAATAAAAAATAATTTATTATTTATAAAGACAAAAACTGAAATATTTATATAATATAAAGGTAATCAATTTTAATTTTGCGGAGGATGAGAGATGACTGGACCAAAACATTATCCCATAGCGGTAATTGCCGGAGACGGCACGGGACCTGAAGTCATAGAGGAAGGCAAAAAAGTCCTTAAAGCTGTGGGCAGGAAACATAATATAAGTTTTGAATTCAAGGATTTTGATTTTGGCGGGGATAGGTACTTGAAAACAAAGGAGACACTGCCCGATGCTGCCATTGGCGAGTTGAAAAAATTTAAGGCGATATATCTTGGCGCCATAGGGCATCCGGATGTAGCGCCGGGAGTCCTGGAGCTGGGCATATTGCTGAAGCTGAGATTCTCTCTGGATCAGTATATAAATTTAAGGCCGGTAAAACTTTATCCGGGCATTGACTGTCCCCTGAAGGATAAGGGGCCGGAAGATATAGATTTTATGGTGGTAAGGGAGAACACGGGAGGACTCTATACCGGCCACGGAGGTGTAACCAGAAAGGGGACTCCCTATGAGGTTGCCTCACAGGTAATGGTTTACGACAGGCAGATGGTGGACCGATGTCTGGAATATGCATTCAATCTGACAGAAACCAGAAAAAAAGAGGGAAAACCGGGAAAGCTTACCCTGGTTAATAAGACAAATGTACTTACCTATGTGGGAGATCTGTGGTTCAGGGCATTTATGGAAATGGCAGAAAAATTTCCGGATATAAAAACGGATTATAATCATATAGATGCCGCCTGTATGTGGACGGTAAAAAATCCGGAATGGTATGATGTTATGGTTATACCCAATATGTTTGGAGATATAATTACTGACCTGGGGGCAATGATCCAGGGTGGTATGGGAATAGCTGCCGGGGGGAACATCAATCCCCGGGGTACTTCTATGTTTGAGCCCATCGGGGGCTCTGCTCCTAAATATACCGGGAAGAACATAATAAATCCTCTGGCGGCAATAGAGGCAGGAAGGATGATGCTGGATCATCTGGGAGAAAAGGAAGCGGCCGGATCCATAGAAAGTGCAGTTGCATATACCTGTACGCAGATAAAGAGTTTGAGTGCCGGTAAGATGGGTTATACCACCTCTGAAGTAGGGGATATGGTTGCCGGTCATATTACGGAATGCTGAATAGTACGGCAGAATATAGGCAGCAGGGTTTAGCTGAAGGTTACCAGCCTGCCTGTATTAAACCGGCAAATGACAAAATATTATATAAAATCAATCTTAGAGCAGACTGATATCTAAATTAAGTATGCTCCAGGCAATGGTAAGGGTTATTCCAACTCCTATAAGGCATCCGCTTAGTTTACCCATAGAGGCACTCATGGGTGTTCTTGCTTCGTCAATACCGTGATTTCTTAAAAACTGGGAGACTTTGCCTTCAAATATTCCCGCAAAACCATCAGTTATGGAGTCACCTACGGCTCCGCCTACTATGGCGCCCAGAATCCCGCCGTATTTTGCTCCGATTAAAGCTGCCACTCCCAGAAACCCGGTATCCACAACACCGAATATAATATCGGCACCAGCTGCTTTTACCGTTCTGCCTGATATTCTTATGGGGATCCAGGCCAGGATTCCAAAAAGGATAAGTATGGGGCCTATCAGCCTTGCTTTCTCGAAGATAAACCAGATCACACATAAAAGCACTGCTGAAAAGGTGATTAAGCTTATAAATGCCGGGGCCATTCCCTGTCTTTTCATTTTATCTTTCCCTTCTTAAATTAAATTATTTAATCAATAATATTTTAGCCTAAAAAGTTTTTTCCAAAAAGAAAAGTAAGAAAAGGGTACTGGATTATTTGTTATAAATAAAATTAAAAATTTTATTTATGAATTAAAGAAGGGCTGCCCTGAAAATTTATCTATACAATAAATATCTAAACGGGCAGCCCCGGGAGACGATATCAAAACATATTATGTACTGATATCTTTTTCTATTCACAGAATATTTTAATTGTTTCCTTACCTTCAACATCCACACTAAAATCATCGAGCTGCGCAATAATCTCTTTAAGGTCTTCGGGTTTCATCTTGGTAAAATCAGTCTCAATGCCTTTTTCATGCAGGGCTTCATTGACTTTAACCTGTGCGTTTTTGGGTATAAAGGAAGCCAGTTTCAAACCTGCCCTGATTAACTTAAGCGGTATCCTGATGTTTACTTTATCCGGGCTACTGCTTTCCGGTCCGGGTTCAACCATTACTCTTAAATACCTGGGTTCTTTTTTTGCAGTTTCAGGAACAGCTTCATTATCTTCTGAAAGTGCCGATAGAAGCTCTTCTGCTTCTTCTGCACTTATCTTTCCTTCTGAAAGCATTCCCAGAATTCTTTTTCTTTCTTCATTCATTTTTTTCTCCTTTGTCATTTTAAATTAAATAAAACAATACTGCCTTTTGACTGTATATCTATCTTTACTCCCGACATACAGAAGATTAACCTGAAAATTGCAAAGTAAGAATACAGAACAATTTTCCCCTTTCCTGCGTACCAGAGTATAAGTGCCGCGAGCAGTATCAGCGGAGCGAGCAGTATAAGCAGCGGCAGGACGATTAACCAGATAAGGAAAAGAGGCAGCCACAGGTCAAAAACCCTGCCATTCTTTTTTCTGACGCGAAGTCTGAGAGTAAGCGGGATCATTTGCCACCTCTCAGTTTTTTAATTGCGTCTTCTACGGATATTTCTCCACTATCCAGCTGGTTAAGCACTTCATTACTAGAAGCCGGAGGATTGATTTCAACGAATTCAAGCTTTCCGGCAATTGCACTGAGCCTGTTTTTTACCGTGGGGTAACTGATTCCAAAAAGTTCCTCCATCTCTTTTATTGAGCCGCCGCATCTCATAAAAGCAGTTATAAAAATCTGATCCTCCATGGTAAGCTGGACAAGGGGAGGGAGTTCAAAGCTGCCCTCAATAACAACTCCACTGGATTTGATCCTGACCCGTTCAACCACAACCGCCATACCTCTGGTTATCTCTGTAAGTTCCTTCCAATCATGAATCATTTTATCTCCCTTTTTATTAAGAAATTAAATTTCTTAATAAAAATAGCGTAATAAATTAATAATGTCAAGTAAAATATTAAATTAATTAATATATTTAAGTATAAATATTGAAATAATTAATTTTAATTCAAAATTACTATATGTTATCGGTAAATAGGTTGAAGGCTGCTTGCATAAAAGCTTTTTTAAAAAATTGGAAAAATAGTATAATTATAAGTAATCATACAAAATATTTTTATGGAGTTATAAATATGAGAAAAAATAAATTGTATATAATCCTTTCTATTTTGACAGTAATCTTTTTCTTTACTACATCGGCTTTATGTACCCGATGCGCCGCATCAGCGGAATCTCCTTCCATAGAATTGAATATATATGAGGGCCCTGATTACTCGGAATCTGATAACATGTGTTACTACATAGTAGAGGCAATAATCGCAGGAAGCCCTGAACCGGAAGTTGAATTTAATATCGATGATAATGTCAGCCTTCTTGGGAATGATAGGGTAGAAGTAGGAGTGGATATTGGCAATTCCTATACCCTTACCGCCACTGCTGCCAATTCTTCAGGAACTGCATCTGCCTCTATTGTCCTTTTAGGGGAATGTGAAGAAGAACCTATTGAAGAGGAACCACCCGAAGAAGAAGCACCACCAGAGGAGGAACCACCCGAAGAAGAAG
>CAZBSE010000021.1:0-23080 GCA_964494385.1 uncultured Actinomycetota bacterium
ATAAAAATAAAGGTGGCAAAAAAAATATTCAAAAAGAAAAAACCCGAAGAGGAAGAAGCCAAAGAAGATTTCTAGACTGCTTAGGATACAGATACTGAGTTTTTTAAGCAGTGTCCGTTCACCGGGAGAACTCTAAAATTCTTTCTGCCGTAATGCCGTTATATTAAATTGTCTTATCTCCCTGAACACCCAGCCTCCGGTAACTACTATTGATAGGAAATCGGCAACCGGAACAGCCATCCACACTCCGTTCAGTCCAAAGGCCAGGGGCAGCAAAAACGCCGCGGGTATTAGAAATAGCACCTGTCTGGAAATGGTAAGAATAAGAGCAGGGGTAGCTTTTCCAATAGCCTGGAACAGTCCCCCGCCCAGCATCTGTATTCCGATAAAGGGCAGGAATATTATTACTATTCTTAAGATATTGATCCCTTTACCTATCAGTTCCGCATCATTGCTAAATATACTTATTACGGGTTTTGGAAAAATCATCATAATTAAAAAACCTGCTCCGGCAATAACAATGCTCCATATTGCAGCTATCCCCAGTACCTTTTTTACCCTGTGATAAAGCCCGGCGCCATAATTAAAGCCTACGATAGTAGAAAACCCCTGCGTTATCCCGATCAGCGGCATCTGTATAAGGCTCAGCAGCCTGAGGCCTATTCCCATTATGGCAATATACAGATCGCTTCCATAAAATAGGAGCAGCCTGTTAAAGATAAGGATTATAAAACCGGCCATAGCGGACCTTATAAAAGATGGAAACCCCAAAAAGAGTATTTCCCTGGCAAGAGAAATTTTCATCTTAAATACGGAGATATTAATCTTAAAAATGCTCCGGCCAAAAAGGATATATAAAATGACATAGGCTGAGCTTATGGCCTGGCTTATAACCGTAGCAATAGCCGCACCTCTTATCCCCATACCCATCACAAAGATAAATATTGGATCAAGAATGATATTCATAACAGCTCCGATTCCCATAACATACATGGCAGCCCTGGGGCTGCCTTCCGCCCTTATGCAGCTGTTGCTGCTTATGGAAAAAGATAGAAAAACAAAACCGGCCAGGGTTATATAGGCATAATCCTTTGCATAAGGCAGAACCTGGGCGGACGCTCCGAAGAATACCAGAAACTTATTCATAAAAATATATATGAGAATCATGCAAAAGGCGCTTATCATCAGGTTGAGTATAAATGCATTTCCAAATACATTCCGGGCAGTATCTTTTTTATTTTTTCCCAGCGCCCTTGAAATTACAGAGGCGCTCCCTATACCCATCATGGTCCCGATGCCCATTATTATAAGCTGTATGGGCAGTACTATGGAAAGGGCGGCAATGGCAATGGAACCTACGCCTTTGCCTACGAATATTGTATCTATGATATTATAAAGTGCGCCTACTACCATTCCGATGGTAGCAGGCGCTGAAAACTTAAACAGCAGGCTGGTTAGATTCCCATTTAGCAGTAAATCATTTTTGGATCTCATATAGTCATATTAACTATAATCCCTGCAATATATAAAACTGACAATTAAATTTATGTTACTGATTCAGGATATTCTGGAAGAATTGATTCTTTTCCGCTTCATTATAGCCGACAGCGCTGGCTTTGCCGAACCACTGCGGCCATGAATTAAAGGTGGAAATATTAATATCCGAACTGTTCATGGAAAGTACCACCGGCAGTATTTGAGCTGCCTGGCTTATTGATATGTTGGTCCAGACATACTGCCCCATTGTGCTTAAAAAGCTGGACAGGTTTCCGGAATTAACCATTGATCTCTTCTGCATCAGTAAATCAGCCATAAGCATGGCAGCCTGTCTCTCCCTGGAATATGCGCCTCCGCCGTAGAGTGATCTTCCATGCCTTGCCCTGGAAAGAGCAAGAGCCTGGGTCCCGTTTATGTGATGGGTTCCGGTGCTCAGATAACATCCCGAAAATCCATCAGCTATATTTTCTTCTACCGTAACACTAACGCCGCTGAAATAATCAATCAGGGGCACAAATCCGTCAAAATCAGTTATAACGTAGAAATCAATCTCGGCACCGGTAAATTGTTCAAACTTGCTAACAGCATAATCGTTTCCTCCCGAAGCATGATACCCGTTAATTTTACGCCCTCCGAACCAGGTATCGCGGGGTATGGTGACCAGGTATGCCTTTCCGGTATCAAGATTCATATGAACAAAAATATTAATATCCGTTCTTCCGCTGATCCTACCGCCAGCTCTGTCATGGGCACTGTCATCTCCCCAGATAATAAAATTAACTTTTCTTCCCGCATGGAAACCCGACGCTCCGCCTGAACTGTAACCAGAAGCCGCTGAAGCTGTTGAAGCAGTATAAGTCGGGGCACCGGCATAAGAAGTAATACCATAGTTACTGCACAGCTGGGCAAATTCCTGTGACTTTAAGAAACCGTCCAGAACAGACTTTCTGCTCATACCGCCGGCAAGCCTTTCCAGCCAGATACCGTATCCGCCTGCATCAGGTTCTCTATCAAAAAACGCTTTATAGAGTATGGTGACAAATACTTCGTTAGAATGATTCTGCCCGGTAAACTCTTCGCTTAAGACAAAACCTTCCGCAACGTCCGCACCGGTCCTGGAACCGTTCATAAGGCGTCCCACCCACTCATTCAGTCCTTCCGGATCAGGCTGTCTTCCCAGGCACTGTACGTAAAAACGGGTCACAAAACTCTGTATCTGTTCCGCAGAACCTCCATTAATGGCAGTAGGGAAAAGAGTTATAACCAAAACTCCCACCAGAACCACTATTAAAAGGTATTTGGCTTTGGAAAATATTTTCCTTGTCATAGTTTACTCCCTGTAAAATTAAATGATATTTGTACTCGTTGAAATTTCACACTATTATATAGTATGCAAACGTTTTTTCAAAGTTAAAAACATCAGCTAATACATCGTTTTAAAAAAATATCTTCAATTTTATTCATTCCCAGCCTGGTCAGTGCAAAATCATACCTTACCGGGTCATCCCTGCTGATTTTTCTGAAAGCAGAGGTTATCTCCAGGGCAGTTTTAATATCGGCCTGTTTCCTTGCGGTCATGCCTAACTTGACCGAAATCCTGTACATATGAGTATCAAGGGGAATGATCAATCCAGATTTTGGAACTTTTTCCCAGCCCCCCGGATCTACATTATCCCTGCGTACCATCCAGCGCAGATAAAGATTAATCCTCTTAAAAGCGCTGTTCCCCATCGGTGACGGCATTAAGCTATTGCATCTGTTTTTAGCAGAAATATTAAGAGCGGCTGCAAAATCCAAAACGGCAGAGATAACTGTCGCTTCCTTTTTGCTCATCCCCTTCAAAAAGCAGCCGTTCAGTGACCCATGCTCCATTATGGTATTTTTTATATTGACAAGCAGACAGGATAATTCCTCTCCGGTGGTAAATCTGTGTTTGAAATCGGCAAAGGTTTTATAAATCAGGCCCTTTGAAGATTCTTTTAAAAATAATGAAGGAGCAGGTGTCATTCTTTCCAGAACCAGGGCCACACTTTTAAGTATTTGGGCTACCCTGCCGTAAGCTAATGATGAAGCAACCAGTCCTGCAATCTCACGGTCACTTATATTTTCATATCTGTACAGGAATTCCAGAGGATCAGGATGAACAAATTTCCTGTTATTATAATATTGATATAATCTGTCCAGCTCTTTTTTAAGCTTCGAAAACTCCATTAATCTACAAGCCTTAGTATAATTTCCCCATATCTTTAATTTCTTTATGTTTTAAACGTATTTTTTCTGCCAGTTGATCCAGAAGCGCCAGATCTTTGTCTCGCGGGTACCCTTTTATAATCACCGGGTCTATAATCCCGGATTTTAAAGTGGATACCAGAGCCTTGAGTATGTCAACGGTTTTTCCTCCCCAGCCGTAGGAACCTATTATTGATATAAACTTCAATTTCGGTCTTAATGCTCTTATCAGGTAAGCAGCGTATACTATATTGGGATGGGGACCGGCCAGCACGGTAGGAACTCCTATTACTGCTGTAGCAGCATCAACCAGCGCCATGGCAAGCTCCCCGATATCAGAGTCTGTAAGATGAAAGATTTTAACCGTTATTCCTTTTTTATCAAGCGCCTTGCTCAAATGCTCCACCATTTTTTCCGTACTGCCGTGCATGGATATGTAAGGTATTACAACTTCATTTTTCACCTTATCAGATGACCATTCCTTATACGCACTTATAATAAAATCTATATTATCATGAATAGGACCATGGCTGGGCGCAATAAGTTCTATGTCAAGGCCCTTAATCTTTTCTATATTCTTTATTATGCTGGTTTTAAAAGGCATCATAATTTCAGCATAATAGCGCTTTGCGGCGCTGTATATCTTCTTCTCATCCTTTACGAAAAGTTCATCCGATGCATAATGGGAACCAAAAAAATCACAGCTGAAAAGTATTTTATCTTCCTTTAAGTATACGGACATTGTTTCGGGCCAGTGAACCCAGGGAGTAAAAATAAACTTAAGCGTCTTATCTCCCAGAGAGACTGTATCACCTTCTCCAACTGTCATTAATCTTTCTTCCGGTATCCGGAGTAAATCAATAAGCATTGATCTGCATTTATCATTGGTTACAATTTTTGACCCGGTGTATCTTTTTATAAGTTTGGGCAGCGACCCCGAGTGGTCCTGCTCTGCATGGTTGGATATAATATAATCTATTTTATCAATATTTAGCTTTTTTAAATTTTCATCCAGTACGCTGTACATCGGCGGATCCACGCTGTCTATCAAAGCAGTTTTTTCGGACCCTTTTACCAGATAAGAATTATAAGAAGTCCCGTCGGGAAGGGGGATCAACTCGTCAAATAACCTCCTGTCCCTATCCAGAGCTCCTACCGAATAAACATCTTCTCTTATCTTTTGTGCACTCACTTTTATTTCATCCTTTCTTTATTACACGTATGACCACACCTCCGGGATGAGGTGCGGCCATACAATTAACTATAACCGTTTATTTTTCGTTATCCAATCATTCTTTCTTCCACAGCCCATGGATATTGCAGTATTCCCTGACAGTTATATTATCCGATTTTATACAGAATTCAGCCTCGGGTGCATCTCCTGGCTTCAGGAACTGCCTGTAGGCTATCCCGTCCACTACTGCCTCGATCCATTCAATATGATGCTCTTCCACCATAGGATGGACAATACTTCCCACTTTGACCTTGAACCCGTTTTCCGTTTTTTCGATAACGGGTACATGCTTTTCCGGCAGCGGACTGATGCCAATCTCACTTTCTTTGCACAGCTTCATGGGCTGGCCGCAGCAGACAAGTTCTCCCTCTCCTTCATGCAGGACCTCTACAATATTGCCGCATACTTCACACTTATATATTTGCAGTTTCTCTGTCATTTTATCCTCCTTTACGTATTTAATATATTTTCTTACAACCGCCAAAATAGTGCAAATGAAAACCAGCCGGGATCAAAGGGATTTTACGGCTCTTTCAATTATCTTTCCGATTTTTCTGTAATTTTCGCTTTTAAATTTAAGCGGCTGCCCGAAGCTGACTCTTACCAGGGGCCATCCGGGCAGGTGTCCCCACGGCAGTATCCCATTTCTTAAAATATTAAAAAGTCCCCTGATCCTTACCGGAACCACAGAAACTTCCATATCGGATGCTATTACTCCCGCTCCGGGTTCAAAATCCTTAATATTGCCATCCGTGGTTACCCTCCCTTCGGGATAAATCAAGATAGACCAACCCCTGCTTATCAGTTTTCCGATATTTTCCATACTCTGCCTGAATCCGTGTATTCTGGAAAGAGGACAGGCGCTTATGAATAAATTCACCAGAAGGTAAAAACCAAGCGCCTCTATTGCTCTCCTCAGCCATATACCCGTGCCGTAAAAGAAATGATTGAAGTGATATTCTATTGACATAAGGACTATCAGCCTGTTTCTTAACGGCGGCGGCAGGGAGTAAAGAATTACAAAAGTATCCAGATGGCTGCTGTGGTTAGAAGCGAAGACAACCGGACCTTCCAGATTTTTTAAATTTTCTCTTCCCTCAACCTTAAGCCTGTAAATCAGGGACATAAACGGATACAGGATATACTGAAAAATCATTCTGATTATTTTGACAGGAGCCCTGAAGGGTAAGCTGTAAAACGGCATCCTGCGGGATTCCTTCCCCGGAGATCTAATCAGGCTTTCAAGTTCCCCGACAGTGGTGCTGCCCGTGATGAGCGAATCATCCAGTTCCATATCATACTTCTGCTCTATGGCACCCGCAAGCTGGATAAGATCAAGGGAGTCAAGACCAAGGTCTTTTTCCAGTTCTGCTTTCTTTTTAAAATTTTCCGGCTTTATCTTATGCAGGCTGCTGATAACCTGCATTATCTTATATGACTGTCCGGGAATCTTCGGCACCGCAGCCTCTTTCGGTTTCCTTTTTTGATACAGAGCTTTCAGTACCTCATTCTTTTTAATCTTCCCGGTCGCAGTCCTTGGAAAATCACTGCCTTCCCATATGCTGCAGCTATTTATATGCTGGTATACAGTTAACTTTTTATTTGCACTTTCTACCGCCTTTCCGGGATTATTCCCATACCCGCCCTTCAGTATCAACGCCGCATGAATTTCTATGTTCCCTCCCTGCTTTAATCCCACAACCGCACAATCCTTTACGGATTTGAATGTTTTTAAGACGGACTCAATATCTTCAGGATAAATATTTATGCCATCCTGCCTTACTATAACCTCGTCTTTCCTTCCTTTAAAATACATATTTCCGTTCTTATCCATTTCTGCCAAGTCCCCGGTCCTAAACCAGCCTTCAGAAAAAGTTTTTTTCGTCAGTCCGGGATCCTTATAATACCCGGGAGTCACATTATCGCCTTTTACATATATCTCTCCTCCAGCCAGACGTACCTGCTGGCCTTCCAGAACGCTTCCGATGGATCCTGCTCCGATACGGGCAGGATCTGCCAGGGTTATAAGCGGAGCCGCTTCGGTCAATCCATAGCCCTGGAAAATGGTGTATGCTATGCATCTCCAGAACTTATCTAAATTGCTGTCAAAAGCGGCTCCACCCACAATCATGACTGCCAGCCTCCAGCCCAGCTTCAGGTGAATATTAAGGAAAGCAATAAACCGCAGCGGCCATTTAATTTTTTTAAACATATTATATTTTTTTTCAAATGCTGCGCTGTCCAGATTGAAATTCTTTATTATGTAATCCTTCAGCAGTTCCAATATTACGGGAAGTGTTCCCAGGATCCATACTTTTTCTTCCTTCACTGCTTTTACTAAATCCCGTGGATTGACGCTGTCAGTAAAGACCACGGAACTTCCTATCATTATTGGAACATAGATTCCAATAAGCTGCCCGTACATATGGCTCAGCGGTACCACTGATAGAATCTTTAATTTCCACATAAGGCGGAAGAAATTTTTCCATCTGTCCATAACCGGTAAAATGGATTTCAGATTAGCTTCAATATTACGGTGAGTTATCATTACCCCTTTGGGTTCTGCAGTTGTGCCGGAGGTAAAAACAATCTGTGCCAGGGTACCGGCTCCTATAGTTGCTTTCTTATGTTCAAAAGGCGGCATAGACGATAAGCACTCTTCAAAATCTCTCATTCCGATTGATTTTACGCCAAAAAATTTATTCTCACTGCCACCGCATACTGCCAGTTTAGGATTTACCTTATCCCTGACTTTCCTGTCAAAATCATCACTGGAATTTACATCAAGCGGTACCACAACTACGCCTCTTATCAGACATCCCAGATAAGCCGCTACCCATTCGGGGCGGTTCTTTCCTTTTATTATGACCCTGTCGCCTGCGGCTACCCCAAGCTTCCGGAGCAGCCCTGCGAATCTTAACGCATGATTGTAGACCTTATTGAAGCTCCAGGACAATGTCCTGTACTTTCCCCTGTAGCAGAAATAATTTTTTGTGGATTTAATATTGTTATCGATATAGGCAATCAAACCTGAACTCATAAGATACCGCCTTCTTCCGAAAACAACATTATTAAAAAGGATTAATCATCCTTAAAGGCAACTGTCGGGTAATTTGGTCTTCCATTTTATTATAAGTAGTTAAAGTTCCTTAATCAATAGGTGCAGAATTTAAAACTATTGAATCTACGGGTAATTAAAATAGGAAGCGGTTAATTTAATGCCGCTGTAAATCAAATTATTAAAAATTTCAGGGATCAGGTGCCCTGTAGAATTTTTCTTTTAACTTCCCACCTGACATTATGACCGCCTGAAATTTTTTTCCTCAGGTAAGGTGACTTCCTGAGCAGCCAGTAGCGGACAACGGGTCTTGCTAATTTGACCATATATCTTTTAAATCCCAGCGAAGTTTTGATTTCATCTATATAATCATCCAGAATATGGTTTTGATATCCCAGAAGCTTCTGACTCTCTCCGGTGTCCATCCAGTCGGTGTAGAAAGGCTTTGAGGCAAAAGCTTTCTCCGGCAGCATTCCGATTCCAACAGCATCCAGGACTTTCTCTACAATATCCCTCTGGTGTATCTGGCAATGAGGGCCTCCGCCTACAAGTAAAGTTTTTCCCCATACATCATCTTTACTTACGGCTGCATTGGCAAAAGCAATACCCGCATCACGAGCATGTATTACCTCGATTCTCGTATCAAGCGGCACATCAAAAAGCATGGGGTCAATTTTGTATAATGACGGAGAAAGCACCGCGCCTATTCTGAGAATTGCCCAGTTGAGACCTGATATTTTTATAAGCTGTTCACAGGCTACTTTATGGTGCGAGTAATTATCAGTTGGCATAACCTGATCACCTGCGGTTCTTGGCGGATCGGACTGCTGCGTTTTTCCAAAAACCGAAACAGAAGATGCAAAGACGATCTTTGGCCTTCTTTCAATTGCCCTCATAGCATTCAGGAGATTACGGGTTCCTTCCACATTAATCTCCCACGACCAGTTTGGCTTTTCTTCACTCAGGGAAGGAATCACAAAAGCCAGGTGTATGACTGCATCCTGATTCGCTATCGCCGCGGCCACATCATTCCTGCTGGTTATATCGCCCCAGAATATTTCTATATCTGATTTAAATTTTTCATAAATCTTTTCATTAGCTTTGGTTTTTAGTTCCAGAACACTGACCTTGCTGCCGTTTTTTATAAGTTCCTTTATGGCACATATTCCGACACTTCCAAAAGCTCCCGTTACCAGTATTCTCAATTTAATTTTCTCCTGTCTTAAAATTTTTTCAACGGCCCTTAATTTTATCTATCTGCAATTCCCTTTATTATAACCGCTGCGCTTTCTCCGGCCACTTTATCCCAGTCTGTCCCTTCCGGATCCAGCAGGCCCTGCATTATGAACCCAACCGCAACTGCCACTATCATTCTGGATACTGCATCAGCATTAACTTCCCTTATCAGCCCTTCCTTGATTCCATTATCTATTATTTCTCTAAAAAGCTTCAGGTATTTCCGGTAAGATACTATAGTAATATCCTTCAGCTTTGGGACTCTTGAAGCTTTGATCCATAATTCCAGGAAGATCGGCATCTGGCCCCTGGCTTCCTTAAAAACCGGCTGGGCCTTTTTTGCTATGTCCATAAACAATTTCAGTATATTGCCTGAATCCTGCCTTGCGGAATCAAGATACCCGTCAAGTATTTCCAGCCACTGATTTAAAAGCTCTAAAAGCAGGCTTTGTTTGCTGGTAAAATGATGGTAAAACGCCCCCTTGCTCATTCCGGCACATCTGCATATTTCAGCAATACCTGCTGCGTCAAAACCATATTTTGCAAAGCATTTTCCAGCCGCTTTCATCAATTTGTCTTTAGATTTTCTTCCCTTCTCTTTTAAATTCAAATATGCTCCGTATAATAGATACCAACTGGTCGGTACTATATTAATATATTAATCTCCTCCCGTCAATATTAAATTTAATTATTTCCCCTTTTTGCCTATATTCTATAAATAAGGGGCTGGGAGCAATATTAATCCGGTTCGTACCGGCTGCTTCTATTTGAAGTTATATTTCTTCGCCTTCGACAATAAGGCTGCCGGATCTTCCGCCATGCTTACAAGAGTAAACCACTGCTAGAAACCGATTTTTAAATAGACTTCTTATCCTTTAATCTTTTTACTGCGGTAACCATATTTTTTATAAAATAAGAAGTAAGGAAAACCACCGCCAGAAGCAGCACAATAGTTGCTCCGGAGGCAATATCCAGCAAATAAGAAATCCATAGGCCGCCTATGGTTAGAATAATCCCCGTAATAACCGAGCTGATCATTATTTTCTTTATATCATATGTAAACTGCCTGCATATGGAAGCTGGTATGGTGAGCAATGCTATTACTAGTATAATACCTACAATCCTTATAAGAATAACCACGCTTAAAGCAATCATACAAAGAAGCAGCAAATACAGAAATCTGTTAGGAATGCCGGTTATGGTCGAAAATTCCTCATCAAAAGATGCAGCATAAAATTCCCTGAAAAATAATACCACGATCAGGATTATTGCGATATTCATTATAAGCATTATATACAGGTCAGAAACAGGAATGGTTAAGATATTCCCAAATAAGTAACTGAATAGATCCGGAGCAAAACCGGGGGTCAGATTAATGAACAGGATACCGGATGCCATACCTACCGCCCAGATTATTCCTATGGCGGCATCCTCGCTTAATTTACTTTTTCTGCTGATGACTCCGATAGCTATTGCAGATAGTATGCTGAAAGGGATTGCGGTAATGATGGGATTTACTCCCAGGAAGTAACCCAGTCCAATGCCTCCGAAAGCCGCATGCGAGATGCCCCCGCTTATAAATACGATTTTCTTTATGACCACATAGGTCCCCACTATACCGCAGGTTATGCTCACTAAAATTGCAGCAATAACTGCATTTCTCATAAATTCATACTGAAAAATTTCTATCATTTCCTGTGCCTTCCCAATACCCTGTGCGGTATGCCATGCGCAAGAATTTCTACAGGGCACTTATAAGCTTCCTCGAGTTTGCCCAGGCTTCCTTCTTTAGGACCATGGTAGAATAATTTACGGTTAAGACAGGCTATCCTTTCGACATAAACAGAAATTGCGCCGATATCGTGAGTAACAAACACTATGGCCATCATGCTGCTGAGTTCCTGAAATAATTCATAAACTGATTTCTGCATCTTTGAATCAAGACCAGCTGTCGGTTCATCAAGCAAAAGCAGCTTCGGCTTCCTTACTATAGCTCTTGCCAGGAGCACCCTCTGCAGCTGACCGGTCGATAACATGCTTATATGTCTTTTTCTGTATTCGGACATTCCCACTATTTCAAGAGCATTTATAACAGATTCTCTATCTTCCCGTGAATATCTTTTAAACAATCCGTTATACCTTCCCATAATAACAAGATCGAATACATTAACAGGGAAACTTAAATCAAAATATGCATATTGCGGAAGATAGCCAATTAATTTCCTGCCTTCCCTAGGGTCCTTCCCGAAAACCTCGACCTTTCCCCTGTCCGGCTTTAGCAGTCCCAGTATAATTTTAAGTAAGGTAGTCTTTCCCCCTCCATTGGGTCCTATTATGGCCAGGAAATCATTTTGCCTGATTGAAAAGTTTATATCTTCCAGTACCGGAAATTGATTATAATAAAAAAATATATTTTTTAAATCTATAATAATGTTATTTTTCATCCCAGCCAGTTCCCGTCAATATAATTTTACTCCAGAGCCTGTTTAAAGGCTTCTGCTACTTTTCTCATATTTGTCAGATAATCTTTTTCGAGCGGACTTATCAGAACTACTGATCCTCCGATCTCCCTCGCTATGGTTTCCGCACTTTTGACACTTAATTCAGGAGAAGCAAAAATCAATTTAATATTATACAATTTGGCCTGACTTATCAAATTTTTGATGCCCTCAGCCGTTGGCTCTTTTCCTTCTTTTTCTATAATTACCAGCTCAAGATGGTAATCCCTGGCAAAATAAGTCCATGCCGGATGGTAAACCAGTATTTTTCTATTTTCCCTGCCCGAAAGAATTTTTCTAATTTCATTGTCCAGCTCATCTAATTCATTTTGAAAAACAACTTTATTCTCATAATAAAAATCCCTGCCGTCAGGGTCTGCTTCAATGAGCCCCGAATATATATTCTCGGTCATTATTTTTGCGTTAGCAGGTGAAAGCCAGATATGAGGATCATAATTATGGGATGCAGCCTCACCGGCAAATTCTTCCTCATTTAATTCCCCGTTTTCGCCTTCGTGCTCAGAATTATCGGCACTTTCTATTAGATCTATGCCGCTGCTGCAATCAACCACCAGTATTTCTTTGTTTACGCTTATTATTTTATCCGCCCATACAAGTTCGAATTCAATTCCCGAACCAACTTTTGCATATATTTTGGCTCTGCTTACTTCCTCCAGCTGACCGGGTGTCGGCTCATAGGTATGAGGGTTTCCCCCGGGAGGGACCATGACTGTAACCATTAATCTGTCCCCTCCGATCCTCTCTGCAAATTCAGCCTGGGGCAGTATGCTTACCACGACCCCCATTTTCTGTTCACCCGTATCTTCAGCTGCTTTTCCGTCGCATCCTGCAAACATTCCGGCCAAAAATACTAAAACTAAAAGATAGATCCCCGCAAACCATATTCTTTTCATATATATTGCCTGTGAAGGTTTTAAACCAATAAACATCTATGCTGCCGATCCATATTCTACCGTAATATATTTAAATTATATCACCTCTGGCATAAACACAGCCAAGTCTGCTGCAGCACGGCAAAATTTTAAAAAAATTTAATTACTGGAAATAATCACAAATTATTGGCCGGCTTGACCATTAAGGTCAATATGAATCTTTATATGATTAATTATATCTTTCCTTGGACATAACAAACTTTTCTACCAGCATGGGGTTAAATTGGGTTCCCGAACATCTCTTCAGCTCTTCTATGGCTTCCCTTTCAGAAATTGGTTCTCTGTAGGGTCTTCCGACCGTCATAACATCAAAAGCATCTACAATAGCCGCGATACAGGAATTAATGGGAATGCCTTCCTCTTTTAATCCTTGAGGATAACCGGTCCCGTTCCACCATTCATGATGTGCCAGAATATCCTCAGCTATAGTTGCAATCGGTGGAGTTGATTCAGCAATCTTGTACCCTATTTCGGGATGTCTTTTCATAATTTTCCACTCACTGGCATTTAATTTCCCTTTCTTCATTAGAATCTTGTCGGGTATTGCAACTTTACCTATATCATGAAGAGCAGAGAGCAGCACCAGTTCATCCAATTTATTCTGCGGCAGATCAATAGTGTTTCCAAGCTTCATGGCCAATTTTTTTAAGCGCTCCGCATGTTCTTTTGTCTCCCGGTTTTTCTCCCACAATACTCTCTCCAGTGATGTAATAATAGAATTATGAATACTTTTCCTTTCAAGCAGTTTATTCTTATACATATTATTCTCTGCCTCTTTTATGACATCTCTCAAATCCTGATCAAGGCTCTTTCTTGATGAAACCCCCATGGATATGTTTAGGGAGATCCTCTGGTCCCTGGTCTTTTCACAGATTTTCTTTATCATGTGCTGCACTTCTTTCACGTCTTCTTCCGTAGATCTGGGCATGATAATAAAGAATTCATCTTCTCCCCATCTGGCAATGATGTCTTCTTTCCTGGAACAATATTTTAATATCTTAGCCAGTTTTTTTAATAATTTATCCCCCTCTTCATAGCCAAAAGTATCATTTATCAATTTAAGCCCGTTAAGATCACATATCAAGAAATTCAAAGGCAGCTGCCTGTTACTGTAGATATTTACCAGTACCTTTTCAAAATAAGTTCTGCTGTACAGCTCGGTCAACTTATCATGAAAGCTTAAATATCTTATTCTCTTCTCCGCTTTTCTCTGCTCGTTTATATTATTTAAAATCTCCATTCTGGCTCTGCCGCCCTGGTGGGTTATCGTTCTACCGGTGACTTCGATGCTTATTTTACTACCGGTGCTCTTTAATCCCTTTATCTCATATGACGACCCGTATTCCGATTCTATCTTATCGATCATTATTTTCCGGTATTCCGGAGCTATGAATTCCAACAGATTTCTTCCGATAGGATAGGAAGAGTTGCAGCCGAACATATTCACAAAAGTATCATTTGCTTCAAGAATTTTACCGCCGCTGTGTATAACTACTCCTGAAAGCGAAGATTCAAATAACTTGTCAAATCTATCTTTGCTGTCCCGGAATATGCTCTCTGCTTTCCTTTCCCGCGTAATATCTTTGATAATTACCTTGAAGCCGATGACTTTATTATATTTATTGGCTAAAGGTCCGAAATAAACCTCCCCGAAAAGGACATCCCCGTTTTTATGCCGCTGGGTAATTTCAAACGGCTTGATCTCTTTCCCGTTCATAATAGCCTCAAACATATCCAGGTACCTGGGAATCTCATGGGTGCTCAGGTTAACGCGCTTGGTGAAATACTTACCGATTAGCTCTTCTGCGGAATAGCCAGAAAATTTCAGGACTGCATCATTGCATGATGTAATTATGCCTTTCTCGTCTATGATAAGGATGCCTGCGGAATCTGTTTTAAGTATACTTTCAAACTTGCCTTCGATTTCTGCCAGCAGGTGCTTAATGCGCTTATAATCCTTACCGGATTCCTCAAGATCAATAATTCTCTGGTGCATCTCAACCAATTTGTTTATAAGTTGTTCTTTTGTTATATCTTCAATATTCATTTCTTCTATGTATCATAAAAATAAAAGTCAGAAGTAAAATTACCTCTGACTTTTAAGATGTTAAATTCTCTCCTATACTTGTAATCTATTTTTATCAAAAAATAATAAACCTTCATTTAATCTCTAATTACCCTAACCCACCGGAGATTTACTGCTGAAAATAAAAATTATGGGTCCTATGAGTCATCAGCATTATCGTTTTTCTTTAATTTGAACTGATTTTCTTCTTCTAATTTTAAACCTTTACTGCTTTTCCCACTATCTTCCAATACCAGCGCTTTTACTTCGTCGCTATAGCTGTCCGCTTTGTCTTCCGATAATTCATTGATGCTTTCGCTTATATCCACATCATTTTTAAAATCACTATGTACGATTTCGTCACTCTCTTTTAAATTTTCCTTATCAATCTTTCTCAGGAACATATTAAGCTCTTCTTTGATTAATTTCTTGATTCTATTCTTGAATTCATCATACTCATACTGCAGATAATTTATATCTTCTTCCAGCTCCTGCTTTTTTTTCAGCAGCTCCCTGTAAGATTTTTCCAGAATGGTTCTCCTGCCCATGATCATGCCCCCGGACTCCATTTTTCCCCCGGGATCTTCCCTGTTGTCAACTTTCAATTTGTCTGATGTTTCGGTCCTTTTAACTGCATCTCCGTTTTCCAGATTGCTGAGAAATTCTTCCAGGCCTTCTTTTTCTATTTTTATCGCTTTATCAACTTTTATAGCGGGGATTTTCTTTGATGCTACCATATTTATTACTTCCTGTTCACTTACCCCCAGAATTTCAGCGGCTTGTTCTATTGTATAAAATTTATTATTACTATTCATTTTTCTGCGTTAAAATAAATTCTTATAAATCTATAATACTATTTTTAGACAATTATAACACATTAAAAAGATAAAAAAATCACTATCCTTGCTAAAACTGCAGATTTTCTATCTTACCACAAATGGTATTGCAACAGCTATGGCTCCGGTAAATACAACTGCCAGGATAAAAAGATTATATCTTGTATTATAATTTACCAAAAGTGAAGAATCATAGTACCCTTCCACATTCTGATCCTTATACATCCTTAAAAGGCCGTTTATCAGTTTTGACCTGCTCTGTTTACCTTTAAGCAGTCCGAATATCACAATCAGGTTTACCACTATTACCAGGGATACGATTATAAACATTACAATAAAAAGATTGGCCTCGTCACGTGAATTTTCAGCAATAGAAGAATTAATTCCCAGTGCCAGCAGGTTTAAAAAAATTGCAATTATTATAAAAATAATATCCGTTCGTGTATTCTGCTGGAGTTCCGATATGATATGCTTATGGACCTGTTCAATCATGCCGCACCTTCCTTCCATAAAACTTTATTTTAATTACAGCAGGCAAAATAAGCACCGCATGGCACCATCTGCCTAAATCCATCAGTCTTTATCCCATATGAATATGAGTATATTCTTTTTTATGTGAATTTTAAAGAAAAATTAAACATTATATAATGAGGTTTATCATGAATCCGGCCGTAAGCTATCCCACCGAACATGATAAAAAATGCAATTTCATTAAAATGGCAGTAGAAAAAAACTTTATCCCTTATGCGGGAAAAAGGGAGCTGAATACCATCGAAACTACCATATGCAACTAAAACTTGACTTCCCTGCCTGATATAATCGGTACCAGCTGTTTTAATTATTACTTCATGCCATAGACAATTGCAGTACAAATTAATATAATAAAAAATAATTTCAATAAGAATATGGATTCGCAAATAATAAAACCGCTCATTTTGACTTCAATTGCCGGTCTGTCCACTACTATCGGCAGTATAATCGGTCTTGCATTTAAGAGAGAAAGTTCCAAATTTATGAGTTTCGTACTGGGTTTTACCGCCGGGGTAATGGTCGGAGTATCTTTTTTTGAACTTCTCCCCTCAGGTTTTAAAGAACTGGGATTTACCAGGGCAAGCATAGCCTTTCTTGCAGGGTTCATCTTTATTTTCATAATCGATTCTTTTATTCCGCATGAATATATGGCGGAAAAGGGGAAAGCAAATGGTAAATCCGATAAAAAGCTTCTCAGAACCGGTCTTTTGGTGGCCCTGGGAATAGGTATCCATAATTTCCCCGAAGGTATGGCCACTTTTTATAGCGCACTCTTAGATATTAAAATCGGAATGGCAATAGCTGTAGCCATTGCCATACATAACATACCCGAAGGTATTGCCGTATCCGCCCCCGTATATAAAGCTACGGGCAGCAGAAGAAAAGCTTTCCTGTGGTCATTTTTATCAGGGGTAGTGGAGCCTATCGGGGCCTTGCTTACCGCTGTGGTACTCCTTCCATTCCTGAATTCTCAGGTTTTGGGCTACATACTCTCAGGCATTGCAGGACTTATGGTTTTTATATCCATTGATGAACTGCTGCCGGTTTCCAAATCCTACGGATATTCTCACCTTCCCATAATAAGTTTTTTCCTGGGAATGGGAGTTATGATTTTAAGTTTAATCCTTCTGAAGTGACCGCTTTTTCAACCTTCCCACCACCGGAAATCTCCTCAGAAAGTCCGCCCCATGCGGAGCTTTTTCAAGTTCCGGGGTTAAATCTTTTCCTGCCCGGTGGGTTACCTGATGTTTTCCGTTCTTCCACAGGAAACTGCCAGTAACATCATAGATCTCCCCGCGGTATGCAATATAAGCCGTTCTGCCTTCTCTACCGTCATATTTATTCAGCTCTTTTTCCGTAAATTCCTTCATTTCATGCAACTTATCCTATTATGGGTGATGCTTCAAGGTCAAATGGATTGGTCCTTATGGCCATAGAAAATAAATATGGGTAATTATTCTTTAAATGGTTCATATATGATACCCACTCGTATATCAGAGCGCTATAGGCTCTCTTCGTATCCCTTATCAGGTGTTCATAATCCTCGTCGGGTATATTCTCAAAACCTTTTCTCTCTTCAAGTTCATCGGTTAGATGAAATACGGCCCACAGGAGGTCGGTAAATGATTCATGCTCCAGCAGATTGGGATTTTCCAGCAGCCTTAAAAGAAAACCTCTTTTTTTAACCAGAAAATTCTTTAAATTCTTAAGGTTTCCCTCATTAATGTTTATTTCCGACTTGTAACTTTTAAATTTTTTATTTATATCCCTGAAATCCCTTTCTGTCCACCTGTCAACCTGGGACAGATGCTTGATTAAAATTTTGCAGTTTGCATCAAGATCCGAAAGATAAGTTAAAAGTTTGGTCCCGACTTCGCTGAAAAAAACTCCTATTACCATATTTAGTTTTGTAAGCAGTGCTTTTTTCTCCCTATCGCCTAAAACTCTGTGTATAATTACAGTTACCAAAAACACTTCTATGGGTACAAATGCAATATCTCCCAACAGATAAATAAAAATATGGTGCATATCTTTAAAAATGATAAAATGCAGTACATAAAGCAGTGCAGATGTTAATATTAAAGCTACACCTAGGATTAACTGCCATTTTACTTTTTTCATATAAACCCCTTTCTATAAATAGAAGGCTTTGCATATACCGCAAAGCCTTCTATTGAAAACCTATTTAACCGCAATTATCTTAAGAATTTTCCTACAAATGGAGAAGTTTCACCCCTTCTCAGGAAATGCCCTGACGGACCTTCTCCCAGAAATTCTGAAAACCAGCTCTCATGTTCTATTTCTTCATTAAGAATTGCCTGGGCCAGATCATAGGTCCTGTGGTCCTTGCCTGCGGTGATATTGCAGACATGAGTATAGCCTCTCACCGCACATCTTTCTGCTTCAACCAGTACCTTAAGTATGGCCATAACGTCTGTGGGATCCTTGGGCAGAGATGCAGGCGGACATGCCGACAAATCGTGAAAATCATTCATACGCTCCGGAAGCTTACCTCCAAGTTCATAGATCCTGGGAACAATTGCCTCAAAATGATTCCTATCCTCTATCCTTGCTGTTTCCGCAATTTCCTTCAATCCTTCTCCTTTAAGACCTATCAGGTTTGCTCTTAATATAGTGTAATAATAATAAGTGGTAAGTTCAGCTCCTGCATTCTTAACCAGCAGCTCAATGATTTCATCTACATTTACTCCTGCTTTCTCTACCATCTCTCTTGCTACTCTAGCCATTTCGTGCCTCCTTTTTTTTATTCCAGCAGCTTATAAAATATTTTTATTCTCTTTTTCCATTTGTCAAAAAGTTAACCTTATATATTATTAATTTATTTTTAAGCTTTTAAACTTATTATTTGTACTGAGTTTTACTTTTAAATTATAATATGAGCCATCAAAAAAATCCATTTTCATAACTTTTTTTAATTTTTAAAAATATATTATAAGTCTTTTATAAATAATACTAATAACTATATAAGAATTAATCTTATTTGTCAAATAATTTTTGCGTATTTAAAATATATTAAATCATATGCTTTTATACATCTTCCATATGCATAAATTTATTAAGATAATTAATAAGTTTATGATATAATAATCGCGGTATCTTTAATAACTAAAATAACATTATTCGATTAATTCAATTGACGGTAAAAATCAGCGTAATACATAAAGAGCAGCTAAGCAGTATTAGAACTAAAAAAAAGTTAAATTAGGAGTTTTATTTAAAACTCTGAGGTAAAAAATGACTAAAGAAAATTCAAATAAAATCATATATGTGTCAATTATTCTTGGGATATGCCTGATTATAAGCGCAGTAATCGCTTCCCTTACCTTTTATATAGTAAGATCCCCTGAAGATACGCTTTCCGTAACAGGCTCGGTAAGACAAAAGGTTACATCGGATATTGCCGTATGGAACGCCGAATTTTCAAGAACAGTCTTAGTCGAAGATTTGAAGACCGGATATGAAATGATGCAAAAGGACCAGGATATTGTAATGGATTTTTTTAAAGATAACGGATTTGATGAGGAAGATGTGTCAATCTCACCGGTGTTTATGGAACAACTGTACAGGTATGACCCTGATGCCCCCAAGGAAAATATATTGAGGCAAAATGTAGAAATCCAGTCAAATGATGTTGAAATTATTACTTATATGGCCAAGAATACCCAGGAACTTATAGGCAGAGGAGTTATATTTTCTATAAATTCCCTTGAATATTATTACTCCGGCCTGGCCGACCTTCGAATTGAATTAATACCGGATGCCATAAGCGATGCCAAGCTAAGAGGTGAAAAGATTGCCGAAGGCAGCGGTAAAAAAATAGGGGCCATAAAATCCGCAAATCTGGGAGTGGTGCAGGTTCTGCCCGTCAACTCCACTGAAGTCTCAGACTGGGGAACTTATGATACATCAACCATCGAAAAAGAAGTTATGATACCGGTTACGGTTATTTTTACATTAAAATAAAACAGTATAACTGCTCCCGGCAGGAAGCAGGACCGCATAACTGATATTATAACTGGAATGTTTCACTTAAGAAGAAGAATTAAACTTTTAGTTGCCAGGTCCCCCCAATTGGTGCCGTCCGGATCCATAAGGCCCTGCATTAATAACCCTATGGTTAATGCAAAAAGTATTTTGGATACTTCATCAGGGTTAACTTTTTTTATCACACCTTTTTTTATGCATTCCCTGATAATATATCCGAAGAACTCCATGTACATATCCATGGACTTTAGGACCACTTTCCTTAATCTATTGTCCCTAATTGCTTTAAGATAAATTTCCAGAAAAAGCGGCAGCTGGCTTTTAGTTTCCTCGAAGGCCGGCTGAAGTTTTTTAGGAATACTTATAAGTCCCCTATATATATCCTTTGACTTAAATTCTGAAAGGTTTATCTGGCCCGATACTTTTTTTATCCAGTTATCAAGAAGCCTTAAAAATAAATCCTGCTTGCTTTTGAAGTGATGGTAAAACCCGCCTTTGGTTATGCCGGCTCTTCTGCAGATATCAGTCACCAGGGTGCTCTCATAACCTTTTTTTTCAAAACATTCCGAGGCAGCCTTTAGAATATTATTAATGGTATTTCTTTTTCTTTCTTCTTGCTTCATCTATAAGTTATACAATACCCTAAAACCGGTATATTTATAAATGTCTAAATTCCAAAGATCCAGCCCGGATTAATATAAAATAATCTTTTTTGGCCATGGATCTTCTAAAGCGGCCTTCCAGGTTCTGTCAATATACTGATGGGTGTAAGACTGTTCCACAAGATGAAAAATATATGCGCCCCTCTCAGACAGCTCATAGCCATTTCTGCATTTTTCAAGATATCGCAGTTTCCTGCCCCAGTATAATTCAAATTTAAATACATCTTCCAGTTCCCTGCCGGAAAGCCTCCGGAAATCATTCCGGTCGATATGAAGATTATATGAAGACCAGAATAACCAGTAAAGGGCTCTGGTCCTCTGATTGAACTTCAGACCAAGAGCAGTGGGTATCCTGCCGCTGTTAAGGCATTTGATATATTCCTTAACCGAAAAAGTATTTATTTTAAATATTTCTCCAAGCAGACTGGCCGCGCTGGGACCGAATCCTATATAATTATCTCTGGTTACCGAAGAGTATCTTGGTGTGTTCTTTTTGGAAAAAGTCCAGACAGAGGTTCTTACGTAACCCATTTCACTGCTGATATCCATGAGGCCTTCCAGCATCTTTTTTTTTAGCCTTCTGTCAGGTGATCTTTTTCTAAATTCAGCATATGAAAAATAGATAAAGGGATAAGTTGATATTTGAGTAGCACCCGAACTTGCCGCTACCTTGAAGTCTCCCATCAAGTCTTCTGCTGTCTGGCCCGGAATTCCAAAAATTAAGTCGACATCAACTGCTTTAAATCCGGCTTTCTCTGCTATTTTTAGTTTATTTGCACCATCTATTTTTTCCCTGCCCAATGAAGCAATGCACTTATCCTGAAAAGATTGAATGCCTATGCTTATCATATCAAATCCGCAGCTTTTAATCCTTTCCAGCAGAATTTCATTTATATCCAGGGGATGCAATTCTATTCCTGCATTGCCTTTGACCGCAAACAAGCTTTTGACTGCATCCATCAAACCAGATAGGTAATCTATCATCAGGGCGGGAGTCCCTCCTCCAAAATAAACACTTGTAATTTCTTTTTTCCGGTTGGTCTGTTCTGCTACCAGATGCAGCTCTTTTATTAAAGCTTCGTTAAACTTTCCCAAGAGACTGCCGTCAAATTTTATTTTGTAATAAGGACAAAAAGAACAAATCTTTCTGCAAAATGGGATATGAAAGTACAAGCCTGGATTCTCAACATCAATATCCAATCCATACTCAAAATTATTTTTAAAAATAAATGGCTTAATAGATCTTGCCATCAATAATCTTAGCAGATTTGTAAGCATTTACCGTTCTCCTTATAAAATCTCTTACGGCCCTGACAACATTTTAATTAAAACATTAAAGCCAGTAACTGAGTAGGTACTATCAGTTTAACCTGTTTTATATAAGATTAAAACACCGGGGAAAACCTGTAAAAAAAATAATACTAATTGTAATTAAAAAATATATAATTAAAATAAAAATTAAATTGTAAAAATCATTATCGCTATGATTAGTTTTAAAAAAACTTCTAAAAAAATTTTACTGGAAAGCATTTTAAAATTAATCCCGCCCGGCCGGAGGGAATATTTTAAAAAGAGAATATTTTATGGAAACGAGAAGTTCTGTCCCGTCTGCGACAGCAAGATCAAAAAATTCTACACATATTACTTCCCGCCGAATATAAAAATAGGGCCGCGCCCGAATGCATGGTGCCCCATATGTGGTTCTATCGAAAGAGAAAGACTTTTATGGCTATACTTTAAAGAACGTACCAACTTATTCAAAAGTCCCAAAAAGAAAATGCTCCATATAGCCCCGGAAATCGTATTAGCCGATAGAATCAGAAAAAATGAATTTATTGAATATTTAAGTGCAGATATCGATCCGGCTCGCGCCATGGTCGGCATGGATTTAACCGATATAGAAATGGATGATAATATTTTTGATGTAATAATCTGTAATCACGTTTTTGAGCATATCCCGGATCATAAAAAAGCAATGAGTGAGCTCTGCAGGATTTTAAAGCCGGAAGGATGGGCCATACTCCAGGTCCCGATAATCAGTGAATCGACCTTTGAAGACCCCTCGGCCACGACCCCGGAAGCAAGAGAAAGAATCTATGGTTTTTCCGAACATGTCAGGGGTTATGGCAGAGACTACAAGGATTTTCTGGCTGAAGCCGGATTTTTCGTTAAGGTAGACGATTTTGCTGAAAAAATCGGGAATGAAGCTGTTAAACGTATGGGACTTCCGCAGCAGGAAGATATATTTTTCTGTACAAAACAATCAAGTATAAAAA
>CAZBSE010000021.1:23180-29368 GCA_964494385.1 uncultured Actinomycetota bacterium
GGAGGTGTATAATGAAAACTTTAATAATTTATGACTCTGCTTACGGAAATACGGAGAAAATTGCCAGATCCATCGGCAGTGCCGTTGACGGTAACGTCAAGGTGCTCCGTGCCGGTGATGCAGATTCCTGCAAATTGGTATCGATTGATTTTCTTATCGTTGGTTCCCCTACCTATGGAGGAAAGCCGACACCAGCGGTTCAGGACTTCCTTAACCAAATCGAAGAATCCATGGTTAAAAATGCCGGTGTAGCTGCATTCGATACAAGATTATCCGCAAAATTTGTTAAAATTTTTGGTTACGCCGCAAATAAAATCGCCGGCAAATTAAAAGCAAAGGGCGGTAATCTCATTCTGCCTCCCGAAGGCTTCCTTGTCAAAGGTACAAAGGGTCCGCTTATCGAAGGAGAACTGGAGCGCGCCGCCGGCTGGGCAAAACAGATAATTAACAGCAAAAAGTAATCCTGCAGTAAGTAAAATAGAGTTATATTATAGAAGGGGAGATTTTTTTACGTTCCTAATATCCAGGGTAAGTTTTTTAAACTATTTGTTCTAATTTTCGGATTTTTCATACCTGTTCCCAACGGTATTTATTTTCTATTTTATTCAATTTTTCAAAATCACATTTAAAACAGAGCCCGTTGTGGCAGCATATAAAACCTCCGCATTCCGGACACTGCCACTTCTTTTTTTCCGATAGTAAAAATTTATTTATTCCTTTTTCCCTGATAAAATTCAAATTATCTATCATACTCATCCGGTATCGCTCCCGGTAACGCTTGTCTATGATTTTTAACGCATGGCAAGGAAATTCTTTGCATTCATAACAATATTTTATTTTATTGTTTAATAATAACGGGCACCTTTTCTTTAAAAAGGCGCATTTCTTATCCCGTGGACGGCAGCCATCACAGCTTGGCATCCTCAAGCCTTTTTCTTTTACATTATTTTTCCCTGCAAGATAACTGCTGCATAAAGCACAGTTCATACCGCAAGGAGCAATCAGTTTGTCATCACTTGCCATGCTCTTATCCTGCCGGGAAATCATTTACCTTTTGATTTTATAAGCCCCGTCTTACTGTTTCATTTTCTTTATAGCCATTTCAGCAGCGTTGCTTATCTGATATGCTATAGGAGAAGCAGTTAAAGCAGGATGCGTTCCCATTTGGAAAGTAGCTATATCATTAGCAGTCATCCTCTTATGTATGCATCCGCCTATCAAATTTATCAATTCACCGCCTGATTTTGCCCCTATCAGCTGACCTCCAAGAATAATCCCGGTACCTTTTTCAAATATCAGATTAACCTTCAGGTTACACCCGCCGGGCATACAGCCAGGATGACAGTTAGGGCCTTCAGCCTGCCCTACCACAATATCATAACCATTCTTTTTTGCTTCGGAGATAGAAAGCCCGGCTCTTGCCAGCGCAGTATCTCCAATTATAGTAGAATAGGTACCTATAACTCCCTCATTCGACCTGTTTATTTCATAAAGATTAGCCCCGGCTATCCTTGCTTCATTGGAAGCGATAGAGGCCAGCATCAGATTAATAGGTTTCTTATTAAAGAAAGATACTTTTGCACAGCAGTCACCGCATGCAAAAATACTTTGGTCATTTGTTCTCATGTATCTGTCAACCTTTATGGCCCCCCTGTCATTTACTTCAATTCCTGCATCTCTGGCAACCTTAGCATTAGGTTTTGCCCCTATTCCGATTAAAACAACATCCGCTTTTATTGTCTTCCCGCTGGACAACCTTACACCTTCCGCTGTTTCATTTCCGGAAATTGCCTCAACCTTTTCATTTGTTACTACGTTAACACCTCTTTTTCTAACCAAATCTTCTCCCTGCTTACAGAAATCTTCATCAAAGACCAGCATCAGGCAGTGTGGGAGCATCTCCACAACAGATATATTTATGTCTCTATTTTTCTTACATTCATCAGCAAACTCCATTCCAATAAATCCGCCGCCAATAATTACCATATCTTTGGATTTATTAACCTCATCCAGTAATGAATTTAAATAACTGTCATCTTTTTTAACCGTAAATACATTTTTCTTATCAGATCCCTTTAGGGGCGGGATTACAGGATCAGATCCGGTAGCAATAATCAGTTTTTCGTACTCAACATTATCTCCCTTGCCGGTAACTATTATCCTCTCATCTTTTTTTATTTCCGTCACTTCCCCTATTAGTAAATCAATACCGTTTTTTTCCAGCACTGTATCAGGAATTAAATTCTTTTCGGTCGTACCTACGGTACCATAGATATAAGGTATCCCGCATGGTATCAATACTTTTTCTTCACTTCTTACTATCAATACTTTTTTTTCAGGATAAAACCTTTTTGCAGTGATTGCAGCAGTAAGACCCGCAGCACTTCCTCCGATTACAACTACCTCGTATTTTTTCACAATTCCTCCTTAAATTAAAAATATATATATTATAAAACGCTTCTGATATTAATATATGAGTAATTCTAGCAAGTTAATATATCATCTTTATCGATAGAAATAAATTAATTTTTAAGAATATTTTTTAATTTAATACCACTTTTTAAATACATTTATAACAAAATACTAAAATTATCCTTTGCTTTTCTGCAAAGCTTATCACTCCTTTATCCTTCCCATATAACTTTTAAATCATATGGGGTATGATATTTGTAAGTGGTACAGTTTTCAAATGAAATATGGACCGGATTTAGGTTAATGCAGGCAAAGGAGAGAATAAATGAAATTAGGAAAGATAGAAAAATGGTTTATAAACAGGGAAATACATTCAAAGAAAGTAATAGAAAGAGCGGAAAGACTACTAGATCTTATAGACATTAAACCTGATCAGAGTTTTTTAGAAATAGGCTGCGGCAGCGGAGCTGCATCAAAACATATCTATAAGAAATATAGAGTAAAATTAGTGGGAACTGATGTAGATGAAAATCAGATCAAACTTGCCAAAAAGAGTATCAAAGACTTAAACAATATTACCTTCTTAGTTTCAGATTCCACCAATTTGCCATTTAAGGACAAAAGTTTTGATATAGTTCTATCCATAAATGTACTTCACCATATATATAATTGGATGGATGCTCTAAAAGAGATAAATAGGGTATTAAAGAACAATGGTTATTTTGTTTTAGCTGATTTGCTATTTACAAAATGGGCGCAAAGAATCGGCAGGCTTTACCCCGGTCAGGCTTTTGGCATAACTGCTGCAAATAATTTAAATCTATTTATTGCTAACAATAATTATTCAACACTGTATTCCAACATTTCCAAACCACTAATGTGGAGCAATATTGAAGCTATTTACAGGAAATCAATAGCTGGGAATGGGAGATAAAGTTCAAACCGGGATGCCGGAAAATCAAGAATAATCCGTATTTTTATAACCGTCAAGACTCTTATTATCGATATAGAAAATATATAAAAGTTAAGTTAGAATATAACAAATAAACTATTATTTTTTATTATGAGATATTTTTCTATTATTTTTATTGTTATATGCCTGCTCTTTTCAATGCTGCTGCTCAACTCCTGTAAAGAAACAGGGCTCGAAGAGCCCTTGGACGCCAAAGTGTCACAAGATGAAATTTCCAAACAAGATACGGAGACAGATGAAAATATCCGAACTGAAAACAATGAATCAATAGATAAAGATACCCAGGATGATAGCATCCAGGAAACATCGGACAGACCAGAGAATAATATAATGTTTTATAACAGCGAAGTAAATTTTGCTTTTATCTATCCGCAAGAATACCTGACCATTTCTTCGTACCCCGGCTGGCCAAGAGATTACGGAGATCTTTCCCTAAACGTCAGTATAAATTCCATAGAAAACCTGGAAGGGTCCATAAAAGAAGATGCAATAAGCGAAAGAGATGCTCTTAAAGCCGGAGGCTTTGGTCCGGATACAAGTTTTTCCTTTGAGCCTTCAAGAAAAGTGATTAAAATCGGTGATACCTTCGTAAAAGAATTTTTGGTTTTTGCAAGATATGACGATGTCTGTGATATAGCCTTTGATTGGGAAACTCACTTTTATAATAATGACTATCAGATACAGATAATACTTTCAGCCGATAAAGAAAGAATAACAGAAAGCATGGACCAATATTTCATATATGATGAAGCAGGCTGTCCCGGTCAGAAAGTCTGGGATTTTGACAAACAGGATGAGTTTTATGATAAACTGACAACCGGCCAGGCGTCAGGCCCGGCTTCAGAATGGTTTGATGCATCTGGTTCCATTATGAATCTACTTCAGGTAAATGATTTCAAGGGAGCATCGGCAGGTTACAGTAGATTGATAGATAAAAGGTTATTTGAAGAAAATATTGAGGAAAAATATTTAATCGATGTCTCTTATCCGCAGTTTCAATCTGCTGCAGCAGGCGGGTTGGACGAAAGCATTAATAAAATAATATATGAGCAGAAAGTGCTTCCAATAATAGATGATTTCAAAGACGAAATATCTTCATATGGTGACGAGGATTTTGTCTTTAAATATTTTTTAGGCATAGATTATTCTGTAGTTATGTATGATGAAAACGGAATCTCGGTCTGCCTTTATATCTCTCCCTACTTGGGAGGAGCTCATGGAATGCTGCATTTCGAGACTATTAATTTCGACCTTGAAAAAATGAGTCTGGTGGAGATGGAAGACCTATTTACGGCCGGCTATGATTACCCTGGTGTAATCTCCGAGTATTGCAGGGAGAATCTGACTAAACAGATAAATGATACGGGTTTTGAACCCGATAAACAGTGGCTGGAAAATGGCACTGATCCGGATTATATGGATAACTTTGCAAACTTTCTTATAACACCTTCCGAACTCATAATAAAATTTCCGGCATACCAAGTAGCGGCATATGCAGCCGGAGATTTTACGGTCAACGTACCTTATGAAGAATTTGAAGGCAATTTGAATCCTAAAAGCATAATCGGAGATTATAATAAATAATTATCAATCAAGCCCTTAACGGGCTGGCAGACTTCCACACAATAATATAAAATACAGCTTAATGAATATAATCATTTAATTGATTTTTAATGATGTATTGATATGGATTCCCTTAATTTACATATTTGTAACTTTTTATTTTAACAAAATTATTTCGGTAAAAGAAAAAACTAATTTAATTCAAAGACGCATATGAAAATAATGATTATAGGGGGAACTGGATTTCTAGGCTACCATGCACTTCTTGTAGCATTAAATAAGGGATACTCGGTTGATGCCCTTGCAGTTGACGATATAGAACTTGGGGACTGGTATCCCAAAGAGGTAAATGTACAATACGGTGATGTATTTGAACTTTCGGGAGAAAATCTGCAGGAACGCTTTACCGGCTATGATGCTATGGTTTATGCCGTAGGTCCGGATGATAGGATTACACCACCTGCTCCCTCTTATGATTTTTTTCATACTAGACTTGTGGAGTCTTGCGAAAAAGTAGTAACTGCAGCACGCAATGCATGTATTAAAAGATGCGTTGTTCTTAATTCGTATTTTGCATATTTTGACAGGATCTGGCCGGAAAAAGAGCTTAGCAAACACCATCCCTATATAAAATGCCGTGTGGAACAGGCAGAGAGAGTTATTGCTGCAGGAGGGAATAAAATGACAGTTATGCTCCTGGAGCTTCCTTACATATTCGGTTCCATGCCGAATCGTGTTCCTCTATGGAAGGATGTTTTACTGGATCGTATTATAAAAAGTAAAATTATTTTTTTTCCAAAGGGTGGAACAAATATGATTGCTGCAGAGCATATCGGCGAAGCGATTATAGGAGCTCTGGAGCACGGTAAACATAGCGAACGGTATACCGTAGGCGATGAAAACCATTCATACAATGAAATGCTGGACATGATGCTATCGGCCATAGGAATGCACAAAAAAATAATAAATATTCCACGGTTTATAGCTGTAATAGCCGGCTGTATGATAAATAAGGAATGGAAGAAAAAAGGATTGGAAGGCGGGCTTGACGGCAAGTACCTGATGCGCGACATTTTAACCCATAATTTATTCTTTGACCCTTCGGATACTGCAGAAAAACTGAGATATAAAAGAGGAGGTCTGAAAGAATCGATTGCTGCCACTATGAGAGCCTGTTATCCGGAAAAATTCGAAAACTGAAAGGAAATATACAGAATTATCGTAACTAAAGAGTTTGTTT
>CAZBSE010000022.1:0-27613 GCA_964494385.1 uncultured Actinomycetota bacterium
AAAATTTTCTTTATGGTCAAGCCTTTATCTCTTACCCTCTCTCCGGGACACATATTAATTTCCCCCATTAACTTACTTAATACTAAGTAAGTATTAACATTTATTTTAAATTATGTCAATAATATTTTTAATAGAAATGATAACTTGAATTGAAAGGGTGCTCAAAATAATTATTTTAAAGATTCCAATTACACTCTTAAAAAATAATACAGCTTACAGCAGTTAAGGATTAGTCAATTAATAATAAAGATAATCAGAGATTAAAAGTTTTTCTTACATCAGACATTAAATTATCCTGAATGCTTTCCATATCCGACCTGTTTTTTTCTTCTATATGGTCATAATTATATATATGCAGCATCCCGTGTATCATAAGCAGTATTATTTCAAGATCCAGGCTCCAGTTTCCATTCTGGCACAGGGCATTGGACTGCGCAACCTCAGGACAGATAATTATTTCTCCTATGGTATAATTGCCGGCACCCAGTCCCATTCTTTCCCTGTCGGTAAGATATGAAAAGGAAAGCACATCTGTTTCCTTATCTATATTTCTGTACTTCTTATTTAATTTTCTTATTTCTTCTTTATCCGAAAAGATAATATTCAACTCACTTCTTGAATTCTTATCGAATTTATTTGAAATATATGTCGCAGTTTCTTTTATTGAATCCAGATCCAGTTCCAGTTTATTTTGATTGTTGATTAAAGCAACTTTCATATTGCCTCCGCTTTTGCCTTTGAATTGGGTTCGTCATATGAGAGCCTCGAATGGTAAATGGACATAAGCCCGTCAATCAGAGTGTCTTTGACCATATTTATTTCCCTTAAAGTTATGTCCGTCTCGTTCAGCTGGCCGTCTTTTAATTTATCTTCAAATATATCATTTATCATCTGCTCTATTTTTTTTGGAGTTATATCCTTAATCGATCTGACAGCAGCCTCGGTTGAATCTGCCAGCATAAGAATTGCCGCCTCTTTGCTCTGCGGTTTTCTTGCCGGATAGCGGAAATGTTCCTTAAGGCCATTTGAACTGCCGTTGGCAATGGTTTCTTTATCTTTCTGTTTCTCATAAAAATAGGTTATTATTGAATTACCGTGATGCTGGGAGATAATGTTTAAAACCTTTTCGGGAATTTTACTTTTTGCCGCCATTTCCAGACCATCTTTTATATGGTTTGATATAATATTTCTACTCATGGAGGGATTCAGGCGGTCATGGATATTTTCAATATTTACCTGATTCTCATAAAAATATTCCGGCCTTTTCATTTTTCCAAGATCATGATAAAGTGCCGCTACCTTGACCAGCAGTGAATCGGCGCCTATTGCCTTTGCTGCACTTTCAGCAAGATGACCTACCAGAATGCTGTGATTGTAAGTGCCCGGAGCCGATATAAGCAGCTTCTTGAGCAGCGGCTGGTCGGTATGAGAAAGCTCCAGCAGCCTCATTGCAGTTACAACATTAAATGTAGATTCAATAAACGGCAAAAAGCCAATTGCAATAACGGCACAAATAATACCGTTTACGATCCCCAGCAAAGTATTTATTATTACTGTCTTTATCTCACCGCCGATAAGATTTACGGCTAAAAATAAAAAAGCAAGAACCAGCGAGCTTATAAAACCCGCTCTCATTACTGCGGACCTCTGTGAGACTTTTGACACCATATAAGTGGAAAAAATGCCCCCCAGTATATAGGCAATGGCTATACTGAAATCAAAATCAGTGGCAATGCCGGCAAATATTCCCAGACATATGGTTAACATCATTCCCAGACGTGCATTAAATAAAATAGTGCATATAAGTGATGCTGCAATTATGGGAACCAGATAAATCCAGAAATTAAGATGTATGGACGACAGCAGGGTAAAAACTTCTATAAGAGCGGTAAATATAATAACCAGTAGTGAATTAATGACTAATTTTTTGGTGTTATTAAATATATTCGGGTTAAATTTAAAAATATAAAATCCATATAAAAACATTATTACCGAAGATATAAAAAATATATATAAGAATCTGTTCCAGTTGAATCCTCTCTGCATAAGACCCAGTTTTGTTAATATAAGAATATCCGTATCACCCACAATTTCACCTTCAAAAACAATGGTCTGGCCCTCAAGTATTGATACCATATGGGGACTTGTATTCAGTCTTGCATCTTCTCTCGCATTTTCAGTGGCAACAGGATCAAATATTGCCGTGGGTTCAATGTTCACTTCCAGAATACTGGTTACCAGAGGGACATTTTCCGGTTTTATATCCCCATCAGCTTCTGCCAGCCTGGTAGCTTCGATTTTGGCAAGGTCCGCTTCGGTTGGTTTTATTTCCTCTTTCATTATATCCCTGGCTATATCCTGGGTCTTTACCATAAGTTGATTGAGTTCCTCTGTAGATAAACCAAGTGCCAGAGAAATAATGGAATTTGAGTACTGATTGCCCAGAAGGTTGTTCATGTATTCAGCTTTTTCTTCGAAAGATATATCTTCTTTTTTCTGTACTATTCCGGTCAGCAGGTAAAAATATCTTATCCGGTAGAGAGCTCCCTCTTCGCCATTTAAGACATCCAGATTATAAACATATATATCCTCGATCCCGGCTTCATTTTTATTCATATCCTCTTCGGTTTTTACAGTATCTTCAAACTCTATCCCCCTGGCTGCTTTAATGGTCCTGGGACTGGGTTTTCCCAGCTCTATGCCTATATCAGGAGAATAATTATATGAAAGGATAGCTATAACCAGACCGAGAGTTAAAGTAAATATATATATCCTCTGGGCAAATTTACTCCTGAATGAAAAATATTTCAGGAGAAAGTCCTTCATCCTCTTCATTTTTCCATCTTGTATTTTTAAAAGTCCTTTGTTATTTTTATTTCCCGATATCATTTTGATCCCGCATAAATCTATTACTTTTTATTTTTATCTCCGTAGATTTTATAGGCATCCACAATTTTCTGTACCAGCTCATGCCTTACTACGTCTTTTGAACTTAAATATACAAACTCTATTCCCTGTATTCCGCCCAGAATATTTTTTACTATAATAAGACCAGATTCCTTATCATGGGGCAGGTCAATCTGGGTTATGTCACCAGTTACCACTACCTTGGAGCCGAAACCCAGTCTGGTAAGAAACATCTTCATCTGTTCGGGAGAAGTATTTTGGGCCTCATCAAGAATAATAAATGAATCATTCAATGTTCTTCCCCTCATATAGGCCAGAGGTACCACTTCGATAATACCCATATCCCTGTACTGCTGGAATTTCTCTACATCCAGCATCTCATATAAGGCATCATATAAGGGCCTTAGATAAGGATTAACTTTATCGTATATATCACCCGGCAGGTATCCAAGTTTTTCACCTGCTTCAACTACAGGTTTTATTAAAATTATGCGCCCTATAATATTTTCCCTCAGAGCCTCAACAGCCATTGCCAGGGCCAGATATGTTTTACCTGTTCCCGCAGGCCCTATACCGAAAATAATTGTATTTTCCTTTATTGCCTCAATATATTTTTTTTGACCCGCTGTACGAGGCTTGATTTTTTTCCCGCTGTTTACTACTATACTGTTTTTAAATATCTCATGGGGCTCCAGATCTGATCTATCTTCCATAATTTTTATAGAATCACTGACTTTCTGAGAATTTAATTTCTGCCCCAGGTTTAACTGTAATACCAACTCTTCTATAAGCCTGGCAACTTCTTTTACATTCTTGCTCTTTCCGGATATCTCCAGATCGTTCCCCAGAACAAAAATCTCTACGTTATATTTTCTTTCTATAAGCTGAAGCAGTTTATCTCTGTCACCGATTAATTCAGCCGTTGAATGATCGCCCTTAAATTCTAGATTTAATTTTTCTTTCACTGGAGTTAAAAACTCCTCCTTTTATAATTTTATCCTATATCATCATTATATTATAAATAAATAAATAAATTAGAAGTTAAAAAAATAGGTAAATAACTAATATGAAATATTAAAAATCCTAACCAGGGGGCCAATTAAACTTTCTTTTTCCCAGTATGTGAAAATGCAGGTGATTCACGCTCTGTCCGGCGCCGCTGCCAGTATTGGCAACCACTCTGAATCCTTCTTTATCCAGCCCCAGCTTCAGTGCCGTGCTGCTTATCGCTTCCATCAGTTCTTTTATCAGCTTGCAATCCAGTTTACTGACTTCAAGTATGGAGCTAACATGCTTTTTTGGTAAAGCCAGAAGATGCACAGGCGCCTTTGGCGATATATCCTTAAATATTAAAACATTATCACTTTCAAAAACTATATCACTTTTAATCTCTTTATTTAAAATCTTACAAAAAAGACAATCTTTTGTTCCGGTTTCCATAATTCTTAATTTTCATATAATTTTATTATAACCAATCTTATCCTAAGTGGGAGATTATACTATTTTTTAAAATTTTTACAACTTTTCAAAATTTATGAATTCTACAAAATCATCCGTCATTTTAATTTCAGGATAATGCTCCCTCCAGCCCGTTTTTATATAAAGAATTTGTAGATACCTTCAGTATTTTACCCTTAAGCAGAGAGAAATCTTTACCGCCCAGTGAGAAATAAACTTTAATATAGTTCCCGGAGGTTCCGCCTGCCAGATTATTTCTATCATACATTTCTTCACAGACGACGTTCAAGCATTTCCCCATATTATTTTTAAAATAAGTATTTCTCAATTTATCTCCTGCATCTCTTAAAATTCTGCTTCTTTCGGATTTAACCTTTTCATCTATCTGACCGTTCATCATATAAGCTGCAGTATGAATTCTTCCGGAAAATTTAAAAACATGTATTTTGCTGAAAGCCGCTCTTTTTATTACTTTTACCGTCTGCATAAAATCTTTTCTGCTTTCACCGGGAAAACCTGCTATCACATCTGTGGTCAGGGCAATACCCGGAAAATTTTTCTTTAGCATCCCGATTTTTTTAATATAATATCCGGCGGTATACGGCCTTCTCATCAGTTCAAGAATCCTGTCGCTTCCGCTCTGAAGGGGTATGTGCAGGTGCCGTGCAAAACGCTTGCTTTTTTTCTCTAAAACCTCAAGTATCCCACTGTTAATCTCATTTACTTCAATTGAACTGATCCTTATCCTTTTTATTCCGGTCCGCTCGGTAATTTCTTCCAGCAAATCGGCCAAACAGGCATTTCTTTTGTCGGAATCTAAATTGCTGATGCCTAAATCAACCCCGTACTTTCCAATATGAACTCCGGTAAGAACAATTTCCTCAAAACCATCTTTCTGGAGAGTTATTATATTATTGAGAACTTCCTCCTGCGGTACACTTCTGTACTTTCCTCTGACTTTTGGAACTATGCAATAACTGCAGTTTTGCTCACAGCCGTCCTGTATTTTTACCATCGGCCTTGAACGCAAGAATCCGCTATGGGAGCAGGTATCCGGATTGATATTTTCTTTACCTTTTCCGTCCACCGACATTTCTACAATTAACTTTATTATTTTATGTTTATTCTTATTCTCTACTATAAAATCTGCACCGCAGTTGTTTAAAAATTCCCTGTTATATGCAATAAAACAGCCGGTAACAATTATTTTACTGCTGTTATTTCTTAATTTGATCCTTCTTATAAGCTGTCTGGTTTTTCTGTCACTCTGCGAGGTAACCGTACAGGTATTAATAATGCAGAAATCAGGGCTGTCCTGCCACTGGACAGGCTCCAGACCTTTTTTTATTAAATTCCTTGCTATAAAATCCGATTCGCTTTGGTTGACTTTGCAGCCAAGCGTATCTATGGAAAATCTCATCTTTTTATGCTTTTATATCTGGCAAAATAATCAAGTATGGATAAGAAATAGATGGCAGCGGTCTCGGCCCTGTAGATATTCCTGCCAAATTTTATTTCTCTTGCCTTCCTGTCTTTTAAGGAATCCACTTCATCAGTTTCAAAACCGCCTTCGGGCCCTATTATATAACCGATACTTGAAACGCTCCCGATTTCATCCAGGCTTCCCTTATCATCCGGACTCTTCTCGTAAGGAACAAAAAATAAATCATGATCCGAAATTTTTATATCACAAATGTTTTCAGGCGATAAGATTTTGCATTTAAAGTCCCTCTTGCTTTGTTCCGAAGCCCTGTCGGAGATTTTCTGCCATCTGTCAATTTTTTCGGCGATCTTACTGCCGTCTGTAATAACTCTTGCACTTACAACCGGCACTATTCCATCAACTCCTATCTCAGTTGATTTCTGGATCACGAATTCCATCGAATTTTTTTTAAGCACGCACTGGTAAAGTATAAGCCGGGGAACCTTTCCGGTAATTCTACATTTATTTTTTACAGCCAGTATAGCTTCAGATTTTTTGATGTCCGTAATTTCGGTCTTGTATCTGCAGCTTTCATTATCCGATATATGAACCGTATCCCCCACTCTGCATCTCAGTACATTTATAAGATGGTTCAGGTCCTCTCCTGTAATTTTTATTTTATTTTCTAAAATATTCCCGTGATCGACAAAAAAATATGGGTAACTCATTTCCTAAAAATTCTTCAAATAATATTACTGATATGACCCGGTAAAGTAATGTAAGAAAGTAGGCCCGCCTGTATTTAAAATACACAGCTGCTGCATCAATTGCCGACGGTTTCTTTTCTGATCTGCGCATATTCTTTTAAAAGTTCCTTTTCTCTGCCGGTTAGCCTGGTAGGGACTTTAACATCTATATTGATGATTTGATCACCTCTCCTATACCCGTTGAGCTGTACCATTCCCCTGGACTTAAGAATTATTTTATCATTCGGTTGGGTTCCGGGCTTGATATTTACTTTCTCTTTGCCGTCAAGAGTTTCAACTTCCAGCCCGCAGCCAAGCGCAGCCTGGGCAAATGATATCTCTACTTTTGAAAGCACTTCATTCCCATCCCGCTCAAATCCGGGATAAGGAACCACATTTATAGTCACAAATAAATCACCATTTACAGAGTTTCTTCCCAGTGAATTTCCCTTTCCGGAAACTCTTAATCTGTCCCCGTCATGTATGCCTGCAGGTATATTTATTTTTACTTTATTCTTCTTTCTGTAGTAACCTTTTCCCCTGCATTTATTACAGGGATCTTTTATTACCTCTCCCGTTCCCATACAGGTTCTGCAGGCTGCAGTGGTAATTATATTTCCAATAAGTGTCTGCCTTGCGGTCCTTACCTTTCCGGTACCGCCGCATTCACTGCAGGTTACAATACCATCATCTGCAGTGCTTCCTTTTCCCCTGCAGACTTCACAGGTATCATCAACTTTGTACTCAATTTCTTTTTTAACGCCGTATGCTGACTCTTTGAAGCTTATTCTTACTTCAGCATTCACATCGGAGCCTTTTTTTATGCGCCTGCCCCCGCTTCTTGACGAAAAAGTGCTGCCGAAGCTGCTGCCAAAGAATGTATTGAATATATCCCCAAAACCAAATTCCGAAAATACACTTCCAAAATCAAAGTCCTCAAACAGGCTTCTGCTGAATCCAAACTGGTTGTATTGCCTTCTTTTTTCTTCATTGCTCAGTACGGCATAAGCTTCGGAAATTTCTTTAAACTTCTCCTCCGATTCAGGATCACCATTATTTACATCGGGGTGATATTTATGAGCAAGTTTTCTATATTCTCTTTTTATCTGGTCTGAAGTACAGTCCCTGGACAGACCCAGGACTTTATAATAATCTCTTTTGTTTCCGGCCAATTAAAACCACCTCAATAAAAAAATAAATTTAAAAATTTAGAAATAACAGCGCAGAAATAATAACCCATTTTAATATTTATTTCCAGTTTTAATCGGGCAATTATGTCCTGGAATTAAATATATCAGTAAGATTTTTTCTGAAAAGATTAAGATTCCTTATCACTCTTGGATAATCCATTCTTTTGGGCCCTAGAACGCCTATGGCTCCGGTAGAGTTTCCATAAATTTTATACTTTGATGCTATCAGGCTCAGGTCCTCAGTTCCTTCCTCGAATAATTCCGAACCGATCTTTATTATAAAATCCCCGTCACCGGAGGAACCCACCAGCAGCCTGGCAAGCAAATATTCATTTTCTATAACTCTCATAATATTCTGTATCTTTTTCAGGTCTATAAATTCCGGCTGCTGCAGTATTACCGATGTGCCGTGTATGAAAATCCTTTTATAGCTGAAACTTTCTTTAATGCACTCTTTGATCAGTTCAACAATTTTATTTATAAGAAGTATCAAATATGAGTCGCCCTCTTTTACTTTTATATCTCCAATATCAATAATGTTTCTATCCCTGAGCTGTGAATTCAGGATACCTGCCACTCCCTGCAGATCCAGGTCCGTATAGTTACCCTCCAGAACAAAGTTTCTTTTATAAACTCTGCCCGTATCGGTAATAAAAACCATAAGCAGTTTCCCGCCGTGAAACCTTAAAAGTTCGATATGCTTGAACCTGCTCTGTTGAATCGTAGGAGCCGCAATCATTGAAAGGTAATTGGTAAATTTTGCCAGCAGTTCGACGGATTTCTGCAGGACTACCTCTATCTCCATGTCTTTACCGATTACATTATCAAGCCCGGTACTGCTTTCGGAACTTCCGGTGTTCCGATCCATTTCTTCTCTTATAACATTGTCCGCATAAAATCTATATCCTTTATCCGTAGGCATTCTTCCGGCCGATGTGTGTGGATGGGTCAAATACCCCATTTCTTCAAGTTCGGACATTTCCCTTCTTATGGTTGCCGAACTCAGATCGAACTCCGAATTCTGGGCTATCTTTTTTGATGAGACAGGACCGGCTTTCAGAATAAATTTACTGATAACTTCCCTTAATATTCCCTTTTTTCTTTCGGTAAATTTCACTTTAATCAATTCCTTGCCTATAATCCAATATAGTTGTTAATCTAAATCTTTTATGCTAATATCAATTGGATTTAGTTGTATTTTGCATTTTTTCTTTTATATTATAAAGAAAATCTATTGAAAATTAAATAAAATAAATACTTAGGGGAGCTTACCAGGCTGAGAGGACAGCTCAATTAATCCAGGCTGTCGACCCTTAAACCTGACCTAGTTAATTCTAGCGTAGGAAAAGTAGAAATAATAAAACTACTAACCAATGGCCGGGTCAGTAGTTTTTTTATTTATTGCAATTTTAATAATAACCATAGCCGAAAAAATATAGGAGGGCACAACAAATTTTTTATGGGATATGCCGGTTGATATAATTAAAGCCGATCAAGCAAGGAAGGAGATTTTATGAGTATATTTAACACTTTAAAAAAAATAAGGGAACAAAAGCCCCTGATACATCATATAACAAACTGGGTCACAATTTATGATTGCGCAAACATCGTAAGAGTCATAGGCGCTCTTCCGGTTATGGCTCATGCAGCGGAAGAAGTCCGGCAGATGACTTCCATATCCAGCGCCCTTGTTTTAAATATCGGAACCCTTACAGTCGACCTGGTGAAATCGATGATTCTGGCAGGCAAAAAAGCAAATGATAAAAACATCCCCGTGGTCCTGGATGCCGTCGGCGTTGGTGCCACGGATTTAAGGACGGATAAGGCCAGGGAGATCTTAAGTAAAATAAAGATTTCTATTCTGAAAGGAAACTCCTCTGAGATTGGAACACTGGCCGGAGCAAAGGCTGAAACAAAAGGGGTCGAAGCAATATCCGTAAAAGGCAGTATAATAGAAATAGCAAAAAAAATTGCCCGCAGAGAAAACCTCACTGCCGTAATAACAGGTAGGGAAGACATTGTATCAAACGGGGAAGATATATACGTTTGCAGAAACGGCCACTATATGATGGGCAGCTTTGTCGGTTCGGGCTGTATGGCCGCCTCGGCAATAGGAACATTTGCCGCTGTCGAAAAAAACTATACGCTTGCCTCTGCAGATGCTCTTTGTCTTCTCGGAATTGCAGGAGAACTTGCAGCGGTAACAGCGGAAGGGCCCTACTCTTTTAAGGCCGCATTTTTTGATAAAATTTTTAACATGGGTGAAGTTGAAATCAAAAAAATGAAAAAAATGGAAAAAATTAAATAAATGGAAGGAAAATTAAAAAATATAGACCTGTATTTTATAACTGATTCCGGATTGACCAGAAAAACAATCCTGGAAGATGTTAAGTCGGCCATACGGGCCGGTGTAAAAATAATCCAGTACAGAGAAAAAAAGCTGGGCACCAGAGATATGATGAAAGAAGCAGAAGACATAAGTAAACTGTGCATAAAAAATAGTGTTCTTTTTATAATAAATGACAGGGTCGATATAGCTCTTGCAGTAAATGCTGACGGTGTTCACCTGGGAGACACGGATATGCATTACGGTACGGCCAGAAAGATACTGGGAAGCAAAAAAATTATAGGACTTACCGTGCACCGGGTTGATGAAGCAATAGAAGCAGAGAGGATAGGTGCGGATTATGTGGGCGTAAGCCCTATTTTCAAAACAAAAACAAAAATCGACGCCGGAAAACCGGCGGGGCTGGACTTAATAAAAAATGTCAGGAGAGCAATAAAAATCCCCCTTGTGGCTATCGGAGGAATAAATGAAAATAATCTAAAAGACGTAATAAAGGCAGGGGCGGAATCGGTTTCGGCAATCTCGGCCATAGTAGCCAGAGATAACGTTGAAAAGGAATGTAAAAAATTCAGGGAGGTAATAATAAATGAATCTATTGGATAAGGCTAAATCCGGTAAAATTACAGAAGAAATGAGAACTATAGCAGATAAAGAGGGAGTAAGTCTTCAATACATAACAGAAAACATTGCCGGGGGCAGTATCGTTGTTCCCTATAACAAAAGACATAAATCCCTTAAACTGCCGTTCGGGATCGGAAAAGGCCTGAGAACAAAAGTCAATGCAAATATAGGGACATCCTCGGACCAGGCCAGTGCCAACCAGGAAATTAAAAAATTGGACACTGCAGTTAAGGCAGGGACTGATACGGTTATGGATCTGAGCACTGGCGGAGATATCGATAAAATCAGAAAAGTTATTATAGACCGGTCCCCTGTACCGGTGGGAACGGTTCCTATTTACCAGGCTGCCATTGAATCTTCAAAAAGAAAAGGCATCATAAGAATGACTGAAGATTTCATTTTCAGTATAATAGAAAAACAGGCACAGGACGGCGTTGACTTTATGACAGTGCACTGCGGCGTGACCATAGAAGCCATTAAAAGGCTGAAAAATCAGGGCAGGATCCTTGATATAGTGAGCAGAGGCGGGGCTTTCCTGGTTGAATGGATGCTATATAATAACAAAGAAAATCCTCTTTTTGAAAATTATGACAGACTTCTGGAGATAGCAAAAAAATATGATGTGACTTTGAGTCTGGGCGACGGACTCAGGCCCGGCTGCCTGGCAGATGCGACAGACAGGGCCCAGATACAGGAATTGGTTATCCTGGGAGAACTGGCCAAAAGAGCTTTAAAAGAAGGCGTACAGGTAATAATAGAAGGCCCCGGCCATATGCCTATTGACCAGATAAAAACAAATATCCTGCTGGAAAAAAAGATCTGCTGCGGTGCTCCTTTTTATGTCCTGGGTCCGCTGGTCACCGATATATCGCCGGGTTATGATCATATTACAGGAGCCATCGGGGGTGCTCTTGCCGGTTACTGGGGTGCCGACTTCCTGTGCTACCTCACACCTTCCGAGCATTTAAGGCTGCCCACGGTAGATGATGTCAGGGAAGGAGTCATAGTTACCAGAATAGCGGCGCACGCCGCTGATATCGCCAAGGGGACCATAGGTGCCATGGACAGAGATATAGAAATGGCAAAAGCCAGAAAAAAATTAAACTGGGAAAAGCAAATAAGCTTATCCATCGATCCGGAAAAGGCAGGACGTTATAGAAAGGAAAGCGGGATAATAAGTGATAAATGTACAATGTGCGGACAGTATTGCGCAATCGATATAGTAAATAAATATTTTAATAAAGATAAAGTACAATGATTGATAAGACTCCTAAGAATAAAACAATAATGAATATCTCTCAAATAGGCGGAGAATTTGCCTTAATAAACAGGCTTTCCAGGAAACCGTCCGAAAAAGATATAATAATGGGAATAGGTGATGATGCCGCTATTATAAAAGTAAGAGACAGATACCTCGCTATTACCACTGATACGCTGGTAGAAGGCGACCATTTCTCACTGAAATATTTCACCCCCGTGCAAATAGGGAAAAAAGCGGTGGAAATAAATGTATCCGATATCGGGGCCATGGGGGCCAGGCCAAAATACTTTTTAGTTTCCCTGGTCCTTCCCCGGGATATTGATACCAGAATTATTGAAGGAATATATAAAGGTATGCGCCTTACCGGAAGTAAATACAAAATAGAAATAATAGGCGGCAACATTACTCACGGTAAACAGTTGATTATAGATATATGCATGGTCGGAGAAGCAAAAAAAGAAAATCTGAAATTCCGTTCAGCTGCCAGACCTGACGACTGTATCCTGGTAAGCGGAGATCTGGGCTCTAGCGCAGCCGGTCTTCACCTGTTTTTAAATAATGAAAAGGGTTTTAGGAAAGTAAAAAAAAGGCACCTGGAACCGGAAGCTAATTTTTATAAAGTTGAGCCTTTTTTAAAATACATCAACGCCATGATTGATGTTTCCGATGGCCTTGCTTCCGAGATCCTTAGAATATGTGAGCAGAGCGGTACCGGAGCTGTTATTTACCCTGATTCGGTTCCCATCGGATCAGAAACCAGAAAAGCAGCAGAAATCAGCGGAGAAAAAGCTCTGGATTTTGCCTTATACGGAGGTGAGGATTTTGAGCTGGTCTATACGGTATCAGAAAAAAATTTGGATAAAGTCAAAGGATTTGTTGTAGGGAAAATAACCGCAAGGAAAGGTGTCAGATTCTATAAAGAAGGCAGGGAGCAACCCCTTAAAAAGCACGGATATGATCATTTTTTAACTGAATTGACCTAAAATGTAATCACTACTCCAAAGGATTGCTGTTATCCGGTATATAAACTGCAGACTGCATGCTGTACCGGACTGCTGACAATTACAGCAGCCTTAACGGCAGGGTTAATTAATGGAAAAAATATTTTCATTGAAATAAAAATTAATTGAAAGATTATTTTGTAGTATAATTGAAATGTTCTATTGCGGTTAAAAAACTTATTTTGCCGCTGTTTACAATATATAAATAACAACAAGGGTTAACAAGAAGGGTGAAAAATGGATCCGAGAATAGAAAAACTGGCAAAAATCCTGGTAAATTATTCCTGCAGGGTACAGAAAGGGGAGAAAGTTTTAATTGAATGTGTCGGTTATTCGGGAATCCCGCTGGCCAGGATGCTTATAAAAGAAGTATATAAAATCGGAGGTTTACCCTATATAATTTTAAAGGAAAGCAGTGTTACAAGGGAGCTGCTTAAAAAAAGTACACCGGAGCAGCTTAAGTCCATGTCTGAATATGAACTGGTCCAGATGAAGGAAATGAGTGCTTTCATAGGAATAAGAGCCAGTGACAACATCAGTGAAATGAGCGATGTGGCACCAGAAAATATGGCTTCCTACATGAAAGATTTTATAGATGCGGTCAATGAGGAAAGAATAAATAATACCAAGTGGGTGCTTATAAGATACCCCAATAATTCAATGGCCCAGCTTGCAAACACAAGTACGGAGGCTTTTGAGGATTTTTATTTTAATGTATGCAACCTTGACTACGGCAGGATGTCAAAAGCAATGGATAAGCTGGTCGAGCTTATGAATAAAACAGATAAGATTCACATAACCGGCAAGGATACTGATTTAACTTTCTCCATCAAAGATATACCGGCTATAAAATGCGACGGTGAATTTAACATACCCGACGGAGAAGTCTTTACGGCCCCGGTGAGAGATTCGGTAAACGGCAGGCTGACTTATAATTGCCCTGCTGTCTATCAGGGAGTTACCTATGAAAATATCAGCCTGAATTTTACAAATGGCAAAATAACCGGAGCGGCCTCAAGCGACACTGAAAGGATAAATAAGGTTTTTGATACCGACGAAGGCTCAAGATATATAGGAGAGTTTTCCATTGGTGTCAATCCATATATAACCAGATCCATAAAAGACGCCCTGTTTGATGAAAAAATAATGGGAAGTTTTCACTTTACACCGGGAAAGTGCTATAAAGAAGCCTCTAACGGAAATGACTCTGCCATACACTGGGATCTGGTATGTGTCCAGACTCCGGAATATGGAGGGGGGGAAATTTTCTTTGACGGTACACTGGTACGGGAGAACGGCAGGTTCGTGATCCCTGAACTTAAAGGTTTAAATCCCGAAAACTTAAAATAATAAAAACTATTCTATCTTTCTTATAGGAGCAAAGCTGACCAGCAGATGTTTCATGCCAACCTTATTAAACATTACATCCAGTTCACAATCATCAATCAGCCTTTTTACTTTTATAATCTTACCCTGCCCCCAGAATTTATGCTCTATTAAGTCACCTTTTTTATACTTATAACTGCCGCCATATCCCTCTCCAACCGCTGCTCCACTCTGCTCTACAGCTTCAGTTTCTACTTTATTTTCATCTATTAACAATCTTGCGGGAATTTCATTTATAAATCTGGAAACGTTCCTGAGGCTGGTGTCGCCGTATATACTGTGTGACTGAGAAGAGGATAAAAAAACCTTTTCCCTGGCCCTGGTTATACCTACATAGCACAGCCTTCTTTCCTCCTCCAGCTCTTCAATACTATTCATACTTCTGGAATGAGGAAAAATTCCCTCCTCCATTCCTATTATGAATACAACCGGGAACTCCAGCCCTTTTGCATTATGCAGGGTCATAAGAACCAGCCCGTCCGTACTTTCATCATAGTTGTCAATATCGGTAAGAAGGGATACTTCTTCCAAAAAACCGTCAAGATTGTACAGGCCCTCATTCTTCCGGGAGTCGGCTGCAGCACCAGAAAGCTCGATGTCCGCCGATGGACCGGTAGTAATATTATCCGCTCCGGCTTTTTCTTCGTATTCCTTGGTAACGGTCAGGAGCTCCTTTAAGTTTTCTATTCTATTTAACGCCTCAATTGTGTTTTCCAGTTCAAGTCCTTTCATATAACCGGTTTTTACCCATATTCTCTGAAGAACTTTACTTACTCCATGATCCTGTGCAAAACCCCTGAAATCGGCAATAAGCGATATAAACTTACTTATCCTGTCCTTTGCACTCCTGCTCAGTACGGGAATTTCTTCACTGGTTTGAAAAGCCTCGCAAAAAGTCATGTTGTTATTGCGGGAATATTTTTCTATGGTTTCAATTGTAGATTTACCTATCTTTCGCCGGGGAACATTCACAATTCTTACCAGACTTACCACGTCTCTGGGATTTGCAATAAGCTTCATATAGGCAAGCATATCCTTTATTTCTTTTCTATCATAAAATCTGAGTCCCCCATAAATTTTATAGGGAATATTTTGTCTTACCAGATACTCTTCTACTGCCCTGGATTGAGCATTGGTCCTGTAAAAAATGGCAAAATCTCTGTATTTTCTGTTTTTTTCTTTCATATATTGCTCTATATGCCTGACCACAAAATTTACTTCTACCTTTTCATCCGGAGCTATATATTTGGAAACTATCTCTCCCTTAGGATTCTCGGTCCATAATTTCTTATGTTTTCTGTTTTCATTATTTTTTATAATAAAATTTGCCGCATTTAGTATATTCTGGGTGGACCTGTAATTTTGCTCCAGTTTTATTACCACTGCACCTTCGAACTTCTTATCAAAGTCAATGATGTTTTTTATTTCAGCGCCCCTCCAGCTGTAGATATTCTGGTCATCATCCCCCACCACGCATATTCTCCTGTGCTTCCTGGACAGGAGAACGACAATCTCATTCTGGGCGATATTTGTGTCCTGAAACTCATCCACCAGAATATACTTAAATTTTTCCTGGTATTTTTCCCTTACTTCCGGAAACAGTTTCAGGACTTCGACTGTAAACATTAAAAGGTCGTCAAAATCAAGGGCATTGGCTTTAAACAGCTTTTCCTGATAAAGACTATAGATTTTGGCTACTGTCTTTTCAAAATAATCGACGGCTTTTTTAGAGAAGCCTTCGTGGTCGATAAGTTTGTTCTTTGCATCACTGATGACTGCCCTTACTGCCTTGGGCGGAAATCTCTTGATATCCATATCAAGATCTTTTTCTACGCTGGATATCAGACTCAGACTGTCTTTTTCATCATAAATTACATAATTTGAAGACATTCCCAGATGATTTATCTCATACCTCAGAAGCCTTGCGCAGAACGAGTGAAAGGTGCTTACCCACATATATTCTCCTATGCTGCCTACCAATTCCAGCACCCTTCTTTTCATTTCCCTCGCTGCCTTATTGGTAAAGGTGATAGCGAGAATATTGAAGGGGTCCACTCCTTTATCCTTGATCAGATATGCGATTCTGTAAGTAAGTACCCTTGTTTTTCCGCTTCCTGCACCGGCAATAACCAGGAGCGGCTTTTCGGTACTTTTAACTGCTTTAATTTGCTGGGGATTTAAATATTTTTTTAATTCCAAGTCTTACTAAACTACCTAATTTTCTTTCCATTAATTTCGGCAAGATTTCTTACCTGACGTATCAGCTCCGATAATTCCTTTGCATTCAGGGATTGCTGCCCGTCACATAATGCCTGCGAGGGATTAACATGAGCTTCCACTATAAGGCCGTCCGCCCCGACCGCAATAGCTGCCCTGCTCATGGGGATAACCAGATCACTCTGCCCTACAGCATGGGAGGGATCAACAATTATGGGAAGCTTACTTAATTTTTTAATAACCGGAACAGCCGACAGATCCAGGGTGAATCTGGTGTTGGTCTCAAATGTCCTTATTCCTCTCTCGCACAGCACTACTTCCGTGTTTCCCCTTAAAGTTATATACTCGACAGCAAGAAGCCATTCCTTAATCGAAGACGCCCATCCCCTCTTAAGGATTACCTTTTTATTTTTTTCATTGGCTACTTTTCCTACTTTTTTAAGCAGCGCGAAATTTGACATATTCCTGGTGCCTATCTGCAGGACATCCACGCTGTCAGCTATTATTTCAACATTCTCGGTATCAGTAACTTCAGTTACGGTTTTAAGGCCGTATTTGGCTCTAATTTCTTTAAGATATTCCAGACCTTTTTTACCCAGCCCCTGGAAACTGTATGGAGATGTCCTGGGTTTATAGGCCCCGCCCCGCAGGAATGAAAGCCCCAGATCCTTTACCACTTTCGCAGTTTCATCAAGCTGTTTCCAGCTTTCAATGGCACAAGGGCCCGCGATTATAGTGATGTAACCTTCCTTGATGAGCTTCATATCATCCTTATTTTTAGTTTTATCCTTTTTATTTTCCATATAAGGTTAACTTTTTCTAATGTATTGGGCAGCCATATAAGTAATTACGGTACATAACTGCTTTAATAATTACAGGTTTTCATCCTTTTCCAAGACCTGAACATTTCTCAGGATACTTTCAAAAATCTGTACCACATTATCATTAAACAGGGGGCCCTTATTATATTTAACTATATTATTAATCAGTTCCTCTTCCCTTTTTGCATCGTATAACGGCACATTGCGGTCCTCTTTTAACCTTTTTATTTTCATTACAATTTCTGCTCTTTTATTTAGCAGATCTACCAGATTTTTATCTATCTCATTAATTTCTTTTCTTGATTTATCCAGCTCCTCCTTGAAACTGTCTTTCATCTCCACTCCTTTAGCTGTTTTTATTATTTACACCTATTCCCATTCAATTGTGCTCGGGGGCTTTGAACTTATATCATATACCACTCTGTTTATACCTTCAACCTCATTTACAATTCTGGTGCTCATTCTTTCCAGTACTTTATGCGGAAGCCTTACCCAGTCGGCAGTCATAGCATCGGCACTGCTTACTGCCCTTATTATTATAGGATATGCATATGTTCTTTCATCACCCATAACTCCCACGCTCTTTATGGCAGGAAGTACCGCAAAAGACTGCCAGATACTCCTATACAGGCCCGCCCTTTTTATTTCCTCGGTCACTATGGCATCAGCGTTTTTGAGTATTTCAATTCTTTCTTCCGTAACATCTCCGATTATTCTGATAGCCAGGCCCGGACCGGGAAACGGCTGCCTCCATACTATTTCATCCGGAAGACCCAGTTCTATCCCTATCTTTCTTATCTCATCCTTGAACAATAGCCTTAAGGGCTCTATTAACTTAAGTTTCATATCATCCGGAAGGCCTCCCACATTGTGATGTGATTTTATTCTGGCGGCATCCCTGGTGCCGCTTTCTATGACATCAGAATACAGCGTACCCTGAACCAGGTAATTTGCATCCTTTATTTTTACTGCTTCTTCTTCAAATATTCTTATAAATTCGTTTCCGATTATTTTTCTTTTCCGTTCGGGATCTGAAATTCCCACAAGCTTTTTTAAAAATCTTTCCTTGGCATTTATATGAATCAGGTTAATTTTAAAATTTTCCCTAAACGTTTCTACTACCTTGTTTGCCTCGCCCTTCCTCAGCAGTCCATGGTCAACAAAAATGCAGGTAAGTTTATTGCCGACGGCTTTGTTTACCAGAACCGCCGCTACGGAAGAATCCACTCCGCCGCTAAGTCCGCATATGACTCTTCCACCCCTTGCTTTATTTTTAATTGCTTCTATCTGTTTTTCAATAATAGAAACCATGGTCCAGTTGGGAGAACAGCCGCAGATATCAAATAAAAAATTTTTAAGTATATCCATCCCGGATGGGGTATGTATCACTTCCGGATGAAATTGTATTCCGTATATATTGCTCCGGGGTCCCTCTATACCCGCGATAGGGATATTGGGAGTTGAAGCTATCACATTAAAACCGGAGGGAACCTCAACTACACTGTCCTTATGGCTCATCCAGCATGTTTCCGTTTGCTTAAGATTTTTAAAAAGATGCGATTTCTGGTCCAGCTTTACTTTCGTCTTTCCGTATTCATTACGTCCGCCGCTCGTGACCTTACCGCCGAGCAGCTGGGCAGCAAGCTGCATTCCAAAGCAAATTCCCAGCACTGGTATACCCATAGACAGAATTTTCTTATCGAATAAGGGGATCTGTTTCTCTTTTAATAAGATGCTGTAAGGAGAGCCCGAGAGTATCAATCCTTTTGGTTTCTTTTGCTCTATTTTATCAATTCCGGTGTCATAGGGAACAAGTTCGGAATAAACCCTGAGTTCCCGTACCCTCCTTGTAATTAATTGGCTGTATTGCCCGCCAAAATCAATAACCAGTACGCTGTCCATGTTATGACCCCATGCCTACTCCCTGTTGCCTCTGGTGAAGCTTGCCTTCCGTTTTTATGGAGGGAGCTACCATCACTTCGGCTTTTTGAAAGTCCTTGATATTTTCATAACCGCATGTAGCCATTGAAGTTCTCAGTGCCCCGCACAGATTTAGAGTCCCGTCATTTTCAAATGCAGGACCCACAAGTATTGTTTTCAGGTCAGCAACCACATCGGTTTTAATCCTGGTACCCCGGGGCAGATCAGGGTGAAATGTGGCCATACCCCAGTGGTATCCTCTCCCCGGAGCTTCTTTGGCTCTGGAAAGCGGGGAACCAATCATGACCAGATCTGCACCGCAGGCAATAGCTTTTGCAATATCACCGCCGGTACGCATTCCGCCGTCGGCAATCACCAATGAATACTGCCCTGTTTCTTCCAGGTGCCTTATCCTTGCTGCCGCAGCGTCCGAAATAGCAGTTGCCTGAGGCACTCCTATTCCCAGTACCTCCCTTGTGGTACACGCCGCCCCCGGACCAACACCTATAAGTACGCCGACTGCTCCCGTACGCATCAAGTGCAGTGAAGTTGAATATGATGCACATCCGCCAACTATTACCGGAATCGGACATTCCGGAATGAATTTTTTTAAATCCAGGGGTACCTTCGTCTTGCTCACATGCTCTGCACTTATCACAGTACCCTGGATCACCAGAATATCAAGACCGGCATCTATGGCTATTTTATAGTACTTTTCCACATTTTTAGGAGTTAGAGAGGCACAGGCTATATTACTTTCTTTCTTTATCTGTTTTACTCTTTTTTCAATTAATTGTTTTTTAATAGGCTCTCTATAAATTTTCTGCATCTTTTCGGTAGCTTCCTCTGCGGAAAATTTTGAAATCCTATCCAGAATTTCATCGGCATTCTCATATCTGCACTGCAAACCTTCCAGATTTAATACTGCAAGGCCCCCTATTTTTCTCATCTCTACAGCAAATTTTAAATCCACGACGCCATCCATTGCCGATGCCATTACAGGCAGCTCAAGCTTGTATTTCTCTATATTTACCGAAATATCAATGTCTTCCGGATCTCTGGTCCTTCTACTGGGAACTATCGATATTTCATCAAATCCATAGGACTTTCTACCGGTTTTTCCTTTACCAATTTCTATTTCCATCTGCTCCCCTTATTTTTTAATTTTTTTCTCTTCTTTTCTTATTAATCTTTTTATATTTTCTCTGTGGGTAATAAAAGTAAGGACACTCCAGAAAACTGCCGCAATTACTATTGCCCATGTATATCCGGTAAAATAAAATGAAATAGGAACAGCAACAGCTGCACATAAAGATGCCAGGGATATAATCCTGAAAATTGCAAAGACTACGACCCAGGTACCCAGGATGGTAAAGATAGGAAGTATTTCCATCCATACAGAGTTGTTCATAAATGGAAGACTTGAAATTCCGACTATTACTCCAAAAGAAACGGCAATCCCCTTTCCTCCCTTAAAATTAATAAAAACAGGAAAATCATGCCCCAGCACGACAGCAACTGATACAATGGAAAGAAGCACAAAATCCTGGGGATAAATTAGGTACAGCACCAATATTGGAATGAAACCTTTGATGATATCGGCAATTATAGTTGTAACACCGTAACCAACCCCGAGCGTACGCGTAACGTTGGTTCCTCCAACGTTTCCGCTTCCATAATTTCTGATATCATCGCCTCTTTTTATTTTATGAACCACGTATGCAGTGGGAAAAGAGCCAAAGAGATAGGCTGCAATTACAAATATAATTTTATATAGTAATTCGATGCCCATAATAGATATAATAATTCAGAAATTCTAGAAAAATTAAAAAGATAAAAATCTTTTTAAAACTTCTAATTACTGCATGGAAATCCAGAGAATAATATTAAAAGAAATATTACTATAAGTCATTGATTTATTCAATTTATTAAAAGCCGTTTGAGTAAATGGTCTATGGAGAGGGAAGGGGGTAAACCGTATTCTGAAGGCTGTAAGAGAAGAATTATACGAGATATATTATAATCCGGGAGAAAATTTATTTGTTTCAAATATAGAGAATAATATTGCCTGTCATGCGATAAAGCGATTAAACGGTGAATTTAAACTTTCAATAGTAAAAGCAGCTATCAATTTTGATAAATTATCAAAATTAACCTCAAATATTACAAATGTCTTTTTCCCAAAAGAGGGAACCTTTCACACATGTTAAGAAAATTGTACTTTCTGGTAAGAATTTGCGTGGTTCCAGTGATTTTAAAACTCATGCAAGTAAATTTGATATTAAGTCTATGAAAGCCAGTATTTTTCTTAATAATGTAGAACTAAAAGTTAACGTTTTTGAAAACGGCTGGATTTATTTTTCTAAGAATTACCCTCTCAATATTTGTCTTGGTCTTGCTATTTACCTTAAATAGCAAGGAATATTAAATTAAAACACCATATAATGACAAAAGTAAAGCTGGCCTTGAACCCAAAGCCAGCCTTATTATCTTTTGACCTCTGATTTTTATTATCAGATAACCTTACATCGGTGGCATTCCTCCGCCCGGATATCCTCCTCCAGGAGGCATCCCCATTCCTTTTTCTTTTTCGGGCTTCTCAGCAACAACAACCTCTGTTGTAAGGAGCAGTGCCGCTATAGATGCCGCATTCTGAAGCGCACTTCTTGTAACTTTAGCAGGATCTATGATCCCTGCATCTATCATATTCACATATACGCCATTTAAAGCATCCAGACCTTCGCCCTGAGGCAAGTTCTTTACTTTTTCTACCACAACCGAGCCTTCCATGCCGGCGTTGGCGGCAATCTGCTTCAGTGGTTCCTCTAAAGCTTTGGCCACAATAGCTGCACCGGTTTTTACATCTCCGTTAAACTTACTGAGATCAATCTTCGAAATCGTATTTACGAGCACCACGCCTCCGCCTGAAACTATTCCTTCTTCAACTGCAGCCTTGGTGGCGGAAAGGGCATCTTCTATCCTATGTTTTTTCTCCTTCAGCTCCACTTCGGTAGCTGCGCCGACTCTTATTACCGCTACGCCGCCTGACAGCTTTGCCAGTCTTTCCTGAAGTTTTTCTTTATCAAAATCTGAGTCACTCTGATCGATTTCGTTTTTGATTTGCTTTATTCTTCCCTTTATGGCTCCTATGGTGCCTTTTCCTTCTACTATGGTTGTATTTTCCTTATCTACCTTGACCTGTCTGGCCGAACCAAGCATGTCCAGGGTAACATTTTCCAGTTTTAATCCTATTTCTTCACTTATTACTTTTCCATCGGTTACTATGGCAATGTCTTCCATCATTGCTTTTCTTCTATCGCCAAATCCGGGAGCTTTTACTGCAACAGCGGTAAGTGTTCCTCTTAATTTATTAACAACAATAGTTGCCAGTGCTTCCCCTTCAACATCTTCTGCAATTATCAGAAGCGGCTTACCTGACTGCTGGATTTTTTCCAGAATGGGTACCAGGTCGCCTACTGCTGCTATTTTCTGATTTGCAATAAAAATATAAGGATCATTTAAAACTGCCTCCATTCTTTCGGCGTCGGTTACCATATAAGGAGAAAGATATCCCTTATCAAACTGCAGTCCTTCAACCAATTCTATCTCGATACCAAACTTATTTGATTCCTCAACAGTAATAACTCCATCCTTGCCTACCTTATCCATGGCATCGGCTATGGTATGGCCGATTGTGTCATCTGCTGCAGAAATAGCCGCAACCTCGGCTATCTTCTTCTTGTCCGTTGCAACATCCTGGCTCATCTGGCCAATTTGTTCCACTACTATTTTAACCGCTTCCTCTATTCCTTTTTTCAGCATTAGAGGATTAGCTCCTGCAGCCACATTTCTCAATCCTTCTTTTACCATTGCCTGTGCCAGCAGTGTTGCCGTGGTTGTTCCGTCTCCCGCAACATCATTTGTTTTGGTTGCAACTTCCTTTAAAAGCTGAACCCCCGCATTTTCAAAAGCATCCTCAACTTCAATTTCCCTGGCTATGGTCACGCCGTCATTGGTAATTGTAGGAGCGCCATACTTTTTATCCAGCACTACGTTCCTTCCTTTGGGCCCAAGTGTAACTTTAATTGCATTTGCAATTATATTAACGCCATTTTCCAGGGCTCTCCTTGAGGACTCGTCATATTTAAGCTCTTTAGCCATAATTTTAACCTCCTTTTAAAATAAACTTTTTACTTTACGATAGCCAGAACATCGCTTTCTTTTATAATAAGATGTTCTTCGCCGTCGATTTTTACTTCCGTTCCTGAATACTTGGAATAAAGAACTACATCGCCAACCTTTACTTCCATGGGAATCTTCTTCCCATTGTCATCTATTGCTCCTGCGCCAACTGCAATTACTTTTCCTTCCTGCGGCTTCTCTTTTGCAGAATCCGGAAGAACAATTCCGCTTTTGGTCTTTTCTTCACTGGGTTTTGGTTTTACTAACAATCTGTCACCAAGTGGCTTGTATCCCATTGCTTTTCCTCCTTTTAAAAAACATTGCACATTTATGCATAAACACATAATATAGTTAGCACTCTTATATATAGACTGCTAACACAGAGCAATAATAGTATAATGGAATTAAAAAATCAAGGATAAAAACAAGAAATTTATAATTTTTAAAAAATCAAGGATATACAACCGGCTTTTGAGCCAAGTACCATTAGATACCGCTTCTGGAATAAACATCTACATCCAGGTTATCAAACTTTTCATCCAGATATTTATAATAACCCAGACAGGCAACCATTGCTGCATTATCCATGCACAGATAAACAGGGGGGATAAAAATTTTAATGTTATTTTCTCTACCTTTTTTTTCAAACTCTTTTCTAAGCCTTCTGTTGGCAGCAACACCTCCGCTGATAAGGATTTTTTCTACTCCAAATTCCTTACCGGCTTTAATAGTTTTTTTGGTCAAAACCTCAACTATGGAATTTTGAAAACTGGCGGCAAGACTGGGGATATTTTCTTTTAACAAAAGCCTTTTATCCTTTTTTGTCCTGTAAATCAGAGATGTCTTTAGTCCACTGAAGCTAAAATTAAAATCTCCGCTATCTATCATTGGTTTTGGGAAATCTATAAAATAGGGATCCCCTTTCTCAGATATTCTATCTATTATAGGCCCTCCTGGATAGCCCAGACCCATATATCTTGCAATCTTATCATACGCTTCTCCTGCCGCATCATCTACGGTATGCCCTATTTCCTTTATGTTCCAGCTTTCATCAACAAAAAACAGGCTCGAATGCCCGCCGGAAACAATAAGGCCTATAAATCCCCCGCTGATATTCTGGTTTTCAAGAATATTGGAATAAATATGAGCCTCAAGATGATTTACAGCCACAAGCGGTATATTTTTAGAATAACTGATAGCTTTGGCTGCCCCTACTCCTACCAGCAGTGAACCGATAAGGCCGGGCCTGTTGGTAACACTAACAGCATTAATGCTGCCAAAATCAACGCCTGATTTTTCCATTGCTTCATTTATTACTATATCTATTACTTCTATATGCTTCCTTGATGCTATCTCAGGGACAACACCGCCATATTTCTTATGGATCTCATCCTGAGAGGAAACTACATTGGAAAGCACCGCAGTCCCGTTTTTTACAACTGCGGCACATGTATCATCACAAGAGGTCTCAATGCCAAGCATAAACACTTCTTTTTTATCTTTTCTCTTTCCGGTTTCCATTTTTTGTATATTAATTATCTTTCCGTTTCACATTTCCGGTACTGCCGGATATATTTTTATCCGTTTCCAAAAGGTATAAATTCTCTAACATAAACAGGAATAAGATTTACAGCTTTTACCATTCTTTTTGCATTGAAATAAGCACAGATATTTATATTCCTTGCCCTGGGAAAAATTGTTTTTTTATCAACCCTAAAAACACTATTCTGCCTGGTTATATCTGTTAATACCCTGCTATAAACCGGGTAACAGTTGCCACCGATTAATATTTTAAGATCTTTAAGTTCGCCACCGGCATCAGGCATCTTTAAAATCTCATTTTTGGTTAATCTGTTTATAAGGTCTTTAAGGCTATCATTGTGCGTTAAGAAATTTTTACCTGCTTTCTTTATAAAATAATGCCTGCCGGCAGCTTCGGTGCCGGCCATAAATCCGTCTTTGGAACCGGATTCAGGGATCAGATCGTAGAAAGCAAAATAGACTTCTCCCCTCCTGACATCTAGACAGGGCATTACCATTACCGGTATATTCTTACTGAGGCAGCGTATAACAAACCCGCTGTTTCTTAAGCAAATTTCCAGGGCAAAAACATCCAGCGAATTTATACCAAAAGCAGGTTTTTTATCCAGCCAGGATAAAATCTTTACCACACTGATTCCTATCCTTGTGCCGGTAAAATCTCCTGGGCCTAAATTTACACCAAAAATATCCATATCTTTCAGGGTAAGATTCGCCTTTCGTAAAGCATGATCCATCAAGCCCATTATATTTACCATATGCTTTGCGCCGCTGCGGTCGGCTGTTTCCGATAATAGTGTCTCATCCCTGCTTACAGCAATGCTTAACCTTCCGGTGCTGCTTTCAATGCTTAAAATATTCATAACATTACTTACTTTTTTAAAATAACTTTTTGAACTTTGCCAGTTTTAGATCCCAATACCGGCTGGTACTTTTAAAAAGTATATTCCTTCTTGTGGCAACATTGCTCTTATCTATTAAATAACTTAAATCTATTTGAAGATAATCTTTTTCAATATAATCCTTTATCCTGTCCCCCCATTCCACACAGACAATCGAGGTGCCGTCATAAAAGTAGTCATCCAGCCCAATTCCGCTTATCCCTTCAGCGTCAACCAGTCTGTATAGATCAGCATGGATAAATTTTTTATGGTTATCAATTTTGTACTCATTTATTATGGTAAAACTTGGGCTTGAAAGATTTTCTTCCAGGCCTAACCCTTCGGCTATTCCAGAGATAAAAGTGGTTTTCCCCCCGCCCAGTTCTCCTGTAAAAAGAACGGTATTATCTTTTGACAGGATTACGGAAAATTTTTTTCCGAGGTTTTTGGTAAAAGAGGCAGAATCTGAAACAATCTCAATTTGCATATTAAAAGAGCCCTAACTGTTTTTCTTCTTTCTGTTCGTCATCCAAAGTCCCGGATTCCAAGTAAAAAACGTCTTGTTCGGCGGCCGAAATTTTGAAATCCGAATCAATTAACCTTTTTATTTTCTGGAAATCCTTCCTTAAAACTTCCATCTTTGACGGCATGTAAAGAGCAGCTGCCGGATGATTTATGGGCATAATAATACGGCCTTCGATTTTAAATATCTTACCCCTTAGATTGCTTATGCCTTTACTTGTATTTAAAAGAAGCTGGGTAGAGAATTTCCCCAGGGTGCAGATTATTTTAGGGTCAATTATTTTTATCTGCTCCATCAGATAACCCTTGCAGGTATCAATTTCCTCTAACCTTGGATCCCTGTTACCCGGCGGCCTGCATTTCAACACATTGGCAATAAAAACCTCACTCCTGTCAAACCCGATTGAATAAAGCAGCTCATCAAGCAGCTTTCCTGCCTGACCGACAAAAGGCAATCCCTGAAGGTCTTCGTTTTTACCCGGAGCCTCTCCCACAAACATGACCGGTGCGTTTGCGCTGCCGCCTCCAAAAACAAATTTGTTTCTGCCTTTAAAAAGCTCACACTGACGGCAGTCCCTGATCTTAAAATAAAACTCTTTTAATTTTTCTCTCTTGTCACCATTCTCCATAAAATCCCTTCCCATTTGTATCTATTTATAACCTATAACCATAGATACTTCAATATTATCACGCTTTTCATTTACAAAAACAAAAAATTCTTATATTATCTTATTCTAGGAACAACTCTTAAAAATTATATAAAAAGGATTTAAACATGAAAATCAAGACAATCATTTTTGCCACTGTCGCAGCATTTGTTATTGCATCACTTATAGGATGTGCGCCGGGCCCTGTTGAAATTGAAAGCATCACCACTTGTAAAAATGTTGACAGTGACTATAAGCCGGTAGATCCTACCACGGCTTTTCCATCCGGAACCTCGATTATTTATGCGTCAATTAAAGTTAAAAACATAACCACAGAAGATAAACTGACCGTTAAATGGAATTATCTGGAAACCGGAGAGGAAATAAACACTACTGATTTTATTACAGATGAAGACGGTTCAGGATATATAGGCTTTAGCATAATTGTTGATGAAGGTTTTCCATCCGGAAGATACAACGCCATAGTTTTTTTGAACAATGAGCTGTTTGAAACCGTGGAATTCTCGGTGGAATAAAAGGATTA
>CAZBSE010000023.1:0-25686 GCA_964494385.1 uncultured Actinomycetota bacterium
TTGATAATTCAATAGAAGGTTTATTTCCGGATTCAATAATACCTTCTCCTTTTCCAGTCAACTTTATATTGGTTCTATATATAAATCTTTTGCCTTTAACTTTTACTTTATAATCATTCATTTTTTACTCCTAAAATAGTATCCAATTTTGCTTTATCTACCTTATTTTCTCTAAGAGAAGTTTCTTGAACCGGTCAAGAGAAATCTTATAAGGTTGAATCTGAATACCCATCCAGTCTGAAAATTCCAGAATTTTTTCAGGATGATCCGCACTGTATTTTTCCCAGAAATCGATACCGTCCAGCAGGATAGCTCCTCCGGTATGCTTTGGGAAGTTTTCATTGGCCATTGCTTTATCCCAATCCTGAAAGACATCGTGTCTATATAGTATCCATCCTGGTGTGAGCCACCACACTTTTTCATCATTAGCCACAGTATTTGCTATATTTTCTCTTTCCTTCTCACTGGCCAGCATATCAATACAATGGCTGGCATTTACTCTACTAATATTCTTACTCTGTTGCTTTGCTATATCATCTATGGTTTTATATGGTTCTTTGATATTAATGTAACAATATTTTCCCCCATATACTACTATAATATTTTCGGAATATTTTTTGGCGAGATTTATTTTATCCGTAAGCTGGCTTTCAAGTTCTATGGGATCCTCATGCCTGCCTGGTTTTGTATATAAAATTTTTTTAGCATCCAAAAAATTACTATTTTTTAAGTAATTTATTTCAGGAGCTATTGTCCCACAGGAAACGATAACATAATCTTTAAAAGATTGTTTTTTCATTTTAATGATTTCCTAAAATCCCAGATGCATCCTTTTTTTATATTATTATCATGAATTAAAAAACTACGAGTTTCCTTTTCTAACCTAAAATTAGCATTTATTACTACTTTTTTAAGCTTCTCTTTATCAACATGTTCCGGGTAAACTGAAATTGATCCATTATCTTTTAAAATCCTATAAACTTCATCCAGCAATATTGATAATCTAGTATTTTCAATAGAAAAATGCGTGAATATATCATATAGAAACACCATATCCATGGATTTATCGGGTAGTGGTATAACTTTTTTAAATTCTTTTTCTATTATCTTAATGTTTTTTAGATTTTCTAAGTTAGATTTTTCTTTCAATATATCAATTCTATCTTTATTCATATCCATAGCATATACCGTACCATTTTTACCAGCTATCCTGGCAGCTGGGATGGTATAGTTTCCTTCACCGCAGCAGCAATCAAAAATTATATCTCCTTTTTTAGTTCCTACTTCTTTTAGAAATTTTACGCTATGTTCCTTAGTCCATTTATTTATTTTAATCATTTTTTTATTTAGTATTATTTTGTTAATTTTACAGCATGTTAATTCTTAAAGTATCCGGGTAATCTCAAATTATTTTTATTAATAAAATTTTTAATTTTAAAAGGTGCGTCCATATTTTAGGTATATCTAAATATTTTATATATACCTAATTTTAATAGCTTATATTTTTTTCGTCAAGTTTTGGGTATAATACCAAAATGATACTTTAGTTAAAATAATAATTTATGTTAAAATCATTCAATATAAATTTCTAAAATGTATAAGAGGCATAAGATAATGAAAAAATTAATAGATTTTAAAGATATAGACAGAGCAAGAAAGTTATTGGGCTTAGATGAAACGGAAAGCATGCAGGGGATCAAGAAAAAATATAGAGAACTATTATTAAAATATCATCCAGATAGACATAATAATAGTTTAAGGAAAAAAGAATATGAAGAAAAAATAAAAGAGATTAATAATTCATATGAAATTATTATAAGTTATTGTATAAAATATCCTATTTCTTTTGATATCGGAAAAGTTAAAGAAGTTGAAGAAGGAGAATATGAAAGGCAGCATCTTAAAAGATTTTTTAATGGCTGGTGGGGTGATATGGATTAGTGTCAAAAATAGAACCTTTTGAAAAATATACAGATCAATATGAAAATTGGTTTGAGAAAAATAGATATGTATATAAATCTGAAATTAATGCTATCAGGGAAATTTTACCTGATTTTAAAGATGGTATAGAGATTGGCGTAGGAAGCGGCAGGTTTGCTGAACCGCTGGGCATTAAGTTTGGAATTGAACCTTCATATAAGATGAGAAAAGTTGCACAGAGTAGAGGAATAGAAGCAGTGGACAGTGCTGCCGAAAACCTTCCTTTCAAAGATTGTAGTTTTGATTTAGCTTTAATGGTAACCACCCTTTGCTTCCTGGATGATGAAAGAAAAGCTTTTGTTGAGATATATAGAATATTAAAGCCAGGTGGTTATTTTATTAATGGTTTCGTGGATAAAAATAGCAAAGTTGGAAGCGTGTATCAAAAAAATAAGCAAAAAAGTATTTTTTATAGAGAAGCAATTTTCTTTACTACAGAAGAAGTAGTAAAGATATTAAAAGAGGTTGGTTTTAAAAATTTTGAATTCAGGCAAACAGTTTTTAATACTCTTGACAGGATAAAGCAGGTAGAAAAGATAAAAGAAGGGTACGGAGAAGGCTCTTTTATAGTTATAAAGGCACGAAAATAAGAGATTGCCTGATTTTTATGCATAATAAAAAATTTTATCGCATTTATTAAGAATAATAATGTAACTGTTTAAAGGATAATAATTATGAAACTACATCTGGAATGTGTACCCTGTTATATAAGGCAAGCTCTCGAAGCAGCAAAGATGGCTACAAGTGACAGTAAATTACATGAACAAATCTTAAGGGAATCTTTGATTGCGGCATCTGAATTTGATGCTGATGGTATTGGCTTTGTTCTCCAGGCAAAAATTAAAAAAATTTTAGAAAAAATATTACCGGCAATGGATCCTTACAGGGAAGTGAAGGAGAAATATAACCGTATAACCCTTGAGTTGACAGATAATCTAAAAGAGATAATAAGAAATTCAAAAAATCCATTTGAAACCAGTCTTAGAATATCAATGGCAGGCAATATTATTGATTTTGGTCCGGATACAGTTTTGAGTAAAAAAATTTTAAAGGAAGCGATAGAGAAGTCTTTATCGCAGAGCCTGGATAATAAAAAAGTTAGATTACTGCAAAAAAATATTAATGATGCAGAAAGAATTTTATTCATAGGCGATAACGCAGGGGAAATAGTGCTGGATAAGATTTTTATAGAGAATCTACCCAGGGAGAAAATTACTTATGCAGTAAGAGGAGGCCCTGCTCTAAATGATGTAACCATGGAAGATGCAAGGATGGTTGGTATGATAGATTTTGTTAGAGTAATAACTACTGGTCTAAATATGCCTGCTGCCGTGCTTCCATTTTGTTCGGCTAGTTTTCTAGATGAATATAAAAAGGCAGATTTTATTATATCCAAAGGCCAGGGGAATTACGAAGCATTGTGTGATGAAGTTAAAAATATTTTTTTTCTACTGAAGATAAAATGTCCCATAGTAGCAGAAAATCTTATGGGAAAATATGGGGTTGGAGATATAGTAATATATAGTAGTAGGTGGGGTTAATTAGTTCCGAATGATTATGTCCACCATTATTTAATATCGGCGATTTAAATTGGTTTTATTTTACCCTTATTAAAAAAATTGAAAGAGCTTGTCTTCTTATTTTATATGTGTTACTTTATTAAAAATTAGTAACACCAAGTAAGGAGGAGTAATATGCACATACCTGATGGATTTGTGGACCTCAAGACAGCAATTTCTACCGGTGTGATCTCTGCAGGAGGATTGGCGGCTGCAATTTATAAGGTAAAGAGCTACTTTAAGGGCAGAGTTATTGCACTGATGGGGGTTATCAGTGCACTTATTTTTGCTCTGCAGATGATAAACTTTACCATACCGGGAGGAACTTCCGGGCATCTTCTGGGAGGAGCCCTTGCGGCAATAGTACTGGGTCCCCATGCGGGAGCCATAGTGGTGGCAGTTGTTTTAATTGTACAGGCATTTATTTTTATGGATGGCGGGGTGGTTGCTTTAGGCTCAAATATATTTAATATGGCAATTATAGGGGTTTATGGCTCTTATCTGATTTACTGGCTGATATGCAGAATATCAAAATCGAAAGCTGTTTTTTTCACTGCCATTGCGCTGGCTTCATGGCTTTCGGTGGTAGTTGCTTCCTTTTTTGCTGCGCTTGAACTGGGGATTTCGGGCACCTATGCTATGGATGTTACACTGAAGGCAATGACCGGGGTCCATGCCATAATAGGGATCGGAGAAGCAATAATAACCGTTGCAGTAATTGCCTTTATAAATAAAGTAAGGCCGGATCTTATATTAACCAGGAAAGGAGATCTAGATGACAGATAGAAAGAGTTATATATTTGTACTGGCAGGAATAGCTGCTGCTCTTATAATTGCCATGTTTATATCTGTTTTTGCATCGTCTTTTCCCGATGGACTGGAAAAGGTTGCCGAAAATCTCGGATTCATAGATAAAGCTGAAGGAATGGCTCCGGAAGGTATTTTCCTGATCCCTGATTATGCTGTGGGCGGTGTGGAAAGTGAGCTGTGGCAGACATCTCTGGCGGGACTCTCAGGCGTGCTTATCATCACGGCCATTTTTGGGATCGTATATTTGATTTATAGGTCTACGGGTAAAAAACAGTAGTTTTTGTAAAAATAAAATAAATTGAATTAATTGGGCGGAATTTTAAACATCAGAGAAAAACTAATAATAACCCTGGTAAATATATTTTTTATAGTAAGCGTCAGAAAGGGGCAATATTTAATATTGTCCCTTTACCTTCTAGTTGGAATTTTTATTTTACTCTTATTTAAACCTGATCTGAAAAAGCTCATAAGGAGGGTTCCTCTGGTATTTTTATATCCTTTTTGTATATCCGTTTTTATTCCGTTTTTAAGTGAAGGCAGAGTGATAACCAGGATTGATCTTAGGATTTTTACCCTTACCGTAACCGATAACGGACTGACAGTCTTTACCACGGTACTGATAAAATCATTTCTCTGCATACTGCTGGTAGCTTCACTGCTCTTATCCAGCGATGAAATGGAACTGCTGGGGGGACTCAGGAAAATACATCTTCCGCCTATAATAGTTTCTATAATTTATTTAATGTACAGATATGCTTTTTTAATAATGGAAGAATCAAGAACCAGGCAGATGGCCATAAGAAGCAGGGTATTTAAAAGATATTCATACAGTACCGTAAATAAAAAAATGACCCATCTTATGAGCAATCTGTTCATAAAATCTCTTGACCGGGCGGAAAATATATACAGATCCATGGAGAGCAGGGGATTTGACGGGAATTTTTATATGATTGAAGATAAAAAAAGGATGGGGATTTTAAATGTAATTGTGCTCCTGGTTTTTATACTGCTGCCCATGGGCTTAAAAACCATTGAATTACTTGATATTATATAGTGCATATCCCAAATTTGATTAAGGAGTTTATTTTAATTTAAATGGAAAATAAGAAGATAATTGAGGTAAAAGGCCTGCATTACAGGTATCCCGTAAGCAGGAGGCTGGGCGGGGAAGTAAGCAGCTATAAGGAAGCTCTGAGAGGAGTAAGTTTTTCGGCAAGTAAGGGAGAGAAGATATCAATAATAGGGCCCAATGGTGCAGGAAAATCAACTTTGATGTTAAATGTGGCGGGTCTTATGGAAGAAAAATACCGGAAGGGCGAGATATTTATAGCCGGAAGGAAATTAAATGGTAAGAATATTTATGATATCCGCGAAAAGATAGGATTTGTATTCCAGGACCCCAATGACCAGTTATTTTCAGTAAAGGTTTTTGATGATGTGGCTTTTGGCCTTGTAAATTATCTGTCCAAAAAAAAGGACAGACGGGCCGGGGATAGGAAGTATCTGGAGAAAATCGTTAGAGATAGTTTAAAAAAGGTAAATATAGCAAAGGCAGAAGACGAAATCTCCCATTTTTTAAGTTTTGGAGAAAAAAAGCTGGTATCCCTGGCAACGGTATTATCCTATGATCCCGAAATACTCATTCTGGATGAACCCACGGGCAATCTGGATCCGAAAAACAGATCCGATTTTATAAAACTGATCGGGGACATGGAAAAGACTATGCTTATTGCAACCCATGATCTGGATATGGCTTATGATTTTTCGGATAGATGTATAGTGCTTAACCGGGGAAAGATTGTATCTGACGGCAATCCAAAAAAGATTTTAAATGACAGGGATTTTTTAACCGGAGTCGGGCTGGATTTACCTTTGATGCTGAGAAGAATCAGTGATCGGTAGCAATCTGATTTTGGAAATAATTATTAAAAATACAGATCTTACGGACTGCGTTGTGTGTCTGCTAGGAAATAATAAGCCGGCATGCTCATGATAATGAAGTTTTATAGTTTAATTTTATAAATTAGTCGTATGCAATGGGATAGTTCAGTTAACCAATTTATCAATAGCTTCGGTTATTGCTTCTATTGGCGTGTACTGGTCATTATTTTTAATTACAATGCCAACCAATTTGCATTTGGAATTTAATATGGGACTGCCGCTTTCTCCTTCAGCGGCGGCATTAAATTTCCTAAAAAGATTTATGTTTCCTTCGGTATTACCCAGAACATATTTCGGTTCTTTATCTTCTTTATCCTTATCATATACAAGCAGTCCTTTCCTGACGAAATGGTGATAAAAGATAGCATAATCATTATTATTTTTATAATCATTGCTGTAATCCAATAACTTCGGATAAAGGAATGTTTGGCTGCCGTTTAATTTAAATTTAAAATTGGTGTATTCTATGCCGTTATATTCAATGCAGTGGCCTGCGGTTATCAGGTAGAAATCATCTTTGTAAAACATTCCGAATGCAGTAAAATTTTTTTTATCTCCTTCTCCTACAGGCTCTGCATATCCATAATATACTGTAGAAAGTAACTTATTAAAATTATCTATCAAGGTGTCGGTTTTTTCCAGCTCCTCATCTTTTTGGGCAATTTCAATTTTTAGATTAGATAGAGTCGATTCCGGGGAATTATTTTTATTTCCGGTACCATTGAATTCTTTGCTGCAGCTGGTTAGCAACAGGGTGAGGGTAATGAATAGCATAATAAAAATAATATTTTTTTTCATTGCTTTTAAGGTTATTGTAATTTATAACCTGTATTTATAAGATAAGGCTAAAATTTTCCTTATGCTTAAATTAAAAGAGTCTAATTGGTATTTTAATATGGGATTTAGATAATTGGAATAATTAAAATAGATGAACTGATAATAGTTGATGTTAATAATCAAGCTGTCTTTTTATTTATTTGCATTTAATGTAAAATTTTAAACAATTCAGTTCTGTCAATCTTAAATAAGAGGTCCGTTATGTTACTGGCCATAGATATAGGAAATACACAGACAGTCGTGGGGCTGTTCAAAAATAATGAAATACTTGCTTCCTGGAGGATGGTTACTCCCAAATATGAAACATCGGATGAGATTGCAGCTGCAGTTTTCAGTTTCTTAAAAAATTCAGGTTTCAATCCGGCAGACGTCAGTAAAGTGGCGATATCCTGTGTCGTTCCCAGGATAATTGATGAAATTGTAAAAATGAGCCTCAGGTATTTTAATAAAACTCCCTTTATAGTAACCGGTGACATAAAATCAGGCCTTATAATCAAATATGATTATCCGCGGGAAATAGGGGCAGACAGGATAGCAAATTCAGTAGCAGCTGCGGAGATCTATGGCTGCCCTGCAATAGTAGTAGATTTTGGGACAGCAACTACATTTGATATATTATCTTCAAAAAAAGAATATATCGGCGGAGTAATCGCTCCCGGCATAGAAATTTCATCAGAGGCGCTTTTTAACTATGCAGCCAGATTGTCAAAAGTGGATCTAAAATGGACAGACTCAGTGATAGGAAAAAATACCAGTGACGGCGTACGTTCCGGAATACTGTACGGTTTTTTAGGGCAGGTTGATTTTATTGTCGATAGAATAATAAAAGAGCAAAAACAGAATGATAATAAGTTCAATCCCACAGTAATTGCAACCGGGGGTCTGGCATTTTTAATGGCGGACAAAAGTAAATGGATTAAGATCCATGATCCGGAACTGACCCTGAAAGGATTGAGGATATTATTTGAAAAAAATGAGTAGTGTTTTTTCGTAAAAGTGTGAAAAATTTTGAATTATTAAAATTAATAGATGAACTTACTGCACTGGTTTTTAAGTTTCTTAAAGATTATAAATCCTCCAGCTTCCCGGAAGAGATTATCGGGCCGGAACCGGATGATAGCATGTTATCGTCTCATAGGGAGCCGATTTATAATTTTTTACCGGGAAGCGGCAGCAATAAGGGAAGTGATGCCGGCGGCCGCCCTTTTAAAATCGGTGATGTAAATATAGGAAGTCCTTTGATTTCCGCTCCTCTGGCGGGAATCAGCGATAATACTTATAGAATATTTGCCAGGTTTTTCGGATCGGCGCTTTGCTATAGCGAAATGATTACCAGCCACGGTATCTGCAGCGGGCATAAGAAAAGCCTGTCTCTGGCCGATATTACCAGCCATGAAAGACCATGTGCCGTACAGATATTCGGCTCCGATCCGGATATAATGGTTGAAGCAGCAAAACAAATTGAAAACAAAGCAGATATTATAGATGTTAATATGGGATGCCCGGTAGCCAAGGTGTTAAAGTCAAAAAGCGGGGGATATCTGATCAGGGATAAGAATAAAGTCAGGCAGATAATAACCAGGCTGTCTTCAGCCCTGCATAAGCCGCTGACCGTAAAAACCAGAACCGGCTGGGACAGCAGCAGTATCAATATTTTAGAAATAGCAAAGATTGCCCAGGATTGCGGAGCAGGGGCCATATCAATTCACGGAAGGACAGTAAAGCAGGGATTTTCAGGAAAAGTTGATTACGAATTAATTAAAAAGGTTAGGGAAAAAGTAAAGATCCCGGTTATTGCAAGCGGAGATATCGATTCCCCCGGCAAAGCAAGGAAAATACTGGATTACACCGGCTGTGAAGGAATAATGATCGGCAGGGCAGTAAAGGGCAGACTGTGGATTTTTACAAATATTCTCTTGTCCCTGTCGGGAAACGTAAAGAGCCCGGGTTATCCGGAGTTCGATCCGTCTATAAGTTGGAAAAAAGAATTTTCAAGACTTTATTTAAAATTCCTAATTTATTTTAAAGGTGAAGAAAGGGCGGTAAAAGAATTCAGAAAGCATCTGTGCTGGATTTTTAAGGGAACCAGGGGAATCAGCAGAGTCAGGTGCGAACTGTCTAAAATCGAAAGTTTTAAAGATACCGAAAATTTTATCGGTAATATTTAAGTTATTTAATAATCGGCTGCCTGATTTGCTATAAATGTATTTATAAAACAGTCCTGACACCGGCTGTTTATATTTCTTTAAAATCTTATCCGGAGTTGATAGAATATATAAGAGCTTTTTCGGGATGTAGCGCAGCTTGGTTAGCGCGCAGCGTTCGGGACGCTGAGGCCGGGGGTTCAAATCCCCCCATCCCGACCATATGAAACGTTACAAAAGTATGTCTTATACCGGTTTTTAAATTGGGAAATAAGAATCAAAAGGGACATTAGGATGATTAAGGCTGCAGAATGATGGAACCCCAGCAGGCATTGTCGATGTCGATCAACCGACATCAGATAGTTTATTTGAACAATGCATTAAAAATAAAAGAAAAATACTCAAATCTTGCTAAAAAATAGCAGGCAGCCATACAGTTCGGGCGAGGTATCGTACTCATCCGGATTACCCTCTGCTGTGCTCCAATGAGGTAATAATTTTTCAGTTATTTAATTTTGATAATCTTTAAAATATTATGTTCAACGACATCATTTATTTAGGAGGAATAGGATGAGTGTTTTTCGAATAATATTATTGTTAAATCTCTGTATTTCAGTCGGTTATTTCATAATAAATATGATAGCTTTAAAAATGTCCGGGATTAATCCTATAGGAAAAAAGGAGAAAACAAATAATATTTTTGGGGTACTAGCCATAATAATATCAACATCAATATTATTTGCTTTGTGGATAATGTATGTAATTAATCCAAATATATCATTACTATTCTTGTCAGTTAGATCATTGGCAGAATTGGTTTATGTTAAATGGATAGCAGTATCAATAATAACAATTGCAACAATAATAGAAATAATATCCAGTTTGACATTAGGAAGATCAGGTAGGATACATTCACCCACAGAAAAAACAAAACTTATTAAAACAGGCATATATAGCATTATTAGAAATCCAATAGTATTAGGGTTATTTTTATATGGCTTAGGTATTTTATTAATAAACTCAAACTTGCTAAGTTTGTTGATGATAATATTTATGGTATATGGATATAATTATAAGGTTAATACTGAGGCAAGGAAATTGAAAGAAATGTTTGGTGATGAATGGGATGAATATTGTAAAAAGGTTGGGAAATACCTGCCCAGGCTATTTAATAGATAAAAACAGTAATATCATATAGAAAAAAATGATTGCAAAAATCGAAAAGTTGAATAAAAAGATAAAGGAATGCAATAAATGCAGGTTATCTGATACCAGAATAAATGCTCTCTGCGGAGAAGGGAATATAAATGCCAGACTAATGCTGATTGCCCAGGCGCCCGGAGAAAATGAAGACAGAAAAGGAAGAATGTTTATAGGACCCTCAGGGAAAGTCCTGGATGAGTTGTTTGAAAAATCCGATGTTGATAGAAAAGAGATTTATATGACAAATCTGGTTAAATGTATGCTCCCTAGATACAGGAAGCCGAAGCAGGATGAGATTAAAATTTGCAGCTGGTATTTAGATAAGGAGATAGAATTAATAAACCCCAGAATATTGGCACCTTTGGGATATTATGCAACTAAATACATCTTTGGTAAGTGTGATATCCTGCTGCCGCCTAAATTGGAATTTGATAGTGTTTATTGTAAGATTTTTTTATGTAAGGGTAAAAAGATCTTTCCCTTACAGCATCCTGCAGCTGTTCTTTATAATAATTTTATTAAGGAAAAAGTTGTAAAAAATTACTGTAAATTGAAGGTGCTTCTAACCGATTGCAAGTGGTATCAGGTGTGTCCCATTAAGGTATTTTATGAAGAAGGAAAATTAAATAAAAAATGGGTAGGATTATACTGCAAAGGAGATTGGGAGAGTTGTGTTCGTTATAAGATGGAAGAGAAAGGTCAAAAACACCCGGATTGGATGCTTCCTGACGGAAGCATTGATGAAAAGCTGCACAAATTGCATAAAGAGACAATAAAATGAAAATTACCATTGTCTATGATGATGAGGCAGTAAGAGAAGATGATGCTATATCAACGTTTATTCCTGGTTAGGACTTTGCTTTATTTCAAATAAATTATTTGATTTGTCTTTTATAAAAACTGCATCAGAAGTGTCACGCTTTATAATAGTGCAGGGATAATTACTTTTCTGCGCTTTTTGTATTACCTTCTTCCTATTGCTGACTGTTATGCAAACATGTTGAAAATTTCTATAATCATTTTTATCGGCTATAAATAATTCCACTACAAAGTCTTTTTTAGCGACAACTATGACCTCAGTTTCTTTTTCAATATTAAAAATTTGACCTGATATCTTTTTTGATAATATAAACTTCTTTTTTATCTCAAGTCCCAAGATATTCACATAAAAATTTTCTATTTCTAATAAATCATTTATTGTAATAGCAACATGGTTAAATATTTTTTCTTTCATATTGTTGATCTTCTAAAAATAACTTTTTATATTTTAAAAATATTTCTACTGAAAAGGCTCCTTCTGGAGTTAAATACATTTTATACTAAAGTTTCCCGGATTAGAATAAGCGGTAAGGCAATTTCTAAAAAACTTAAGAAGTATTATTTATAATCTAACTTAAAATATAAAAGTCTTTATAAAACAAACTGCTGCGGCAAAAGGGCATGCAGGGCGAATAAGAAAATATTCAAACAGTACCATTGGGGAAAACTAAATGGAATAATTATGATAAATATTCTCTTGTAGAAAGGAGGTACAGGTTAATGAGTTAAGTACCGCAGCTGAGAAGGGACAAGGCGGTAAGTCTAGATTATATGTTATAATTCAATTCAGATAAAATCTGATATGATTGTGAGAAGAACGGTAAAAATACAAAGGAGAGAATAATGAGTTTTGATCATGCGGCTTTTCAGGTTTCAAATATGGATTCCTCTATTGATTTTTATACTCAAAAACTGGGATTCAGGCTGAGCTCCAGATCCGTAAATAAAGAAGAACAGGAAGAATTTGCCTTCCTGGAATTTGGAAATGCCCGCCTTGAGTTGATCCGGGATTTAAAAGAAAAGTACGCCAGACCGGAGATAAAAAAGCCCTATTGTCCCCATTTTTGTCTGAAAATTGAAGATATGAAATCATCTGTCGGGACCTTGAAAAGGAACAATGTACGAATAGTGCACGGACCGCTTGAGGCGAAGGATGAGGTAACATGGGTATATTTCAGTGACCCGGACAATAATATTCTTGAATATCTCCAGCGGTAAAGGAAAAGGAAGGGAAAAATATCAGATATCCATAGAACCCGGGGGCAGTTATTCAGGATATGTTCAATAAAAATTCAGAGGTAAAATTTTCTCTGTAAAGCATCTTAATCATAGAGACTAAATTAAATATAATAAAAAACACACGGATTGGGGAGGAATTATATGCCTGACGAATTACAGGCAAATTTCCGGTGGATCAATGATTTACTCAAACGTCCGATATCTGATTTTTTTAAAGTTGATTCCCCGGAACACACAATTCTCACCCGGATGAAAAATGAATGGGGAAAACGCGATACAGCCGAGCTCCTTGCAGGGCTCAAAAAAGAATACGGCAATAAAGCCTTACAGGCGGTAGATAAATTTCTAAAACTGAATATAGCCAGGGGCTGGGCGGAGGTCGGGAAAAAGGAAGCACATAAAGGAACCGAAATTGATGATTTTATCCGTGTACTATGGGAACCTTTAAAAGAACAAGGATTTGAATTCACTATAAAACGCGAGGGTAAAACAGCAATCTTCTGCGTTAAAAAATGTCCGATTTATGAACTTGCCAAAAAAACGGGTATGCATGAATGGCTCTATCACTTGGCATGTTTAACTGATTTTTATTCAACGCCTGCTTTTAGTAAAAAAATAGGTTTTAAGCGTACAAAAACACTGATTCAGGGTCACGGCTGTTGCGATCATCAGTACTATTATAATAAGACAGAAAAATAAGGTACAATAAATATATATTACCGTTTATTATTTCTATTCTACTGTGGAAATACTCTCTTATGGAAAGGAGATGAAAGCTAATGAGTGAAAATAACGATTTAATTGCCTGCTGCGGACTGGATTGTTCAAAGTGCGATGCCTATATCGCCACACAAGCCAATGATGATGATAAACGGGCAGAGGTAGCGAAGAAGTGGTCAAAAGAATTTGGTATGGAGAGAAAGCCGGAAGAGATTAACTGCAATGGCTGCTGCTCTGAAGGACAAAAGTTTTCTTATTGTAACGATTGTGAGATTCGTAAATGCTGTGTTGAAAAAGGGCTGGATAACTGTGCAGCCTGTGATATGTATACCTGTGATAAACTGGAAAACTTTTTTAAAATGGCACCGGATGCACGTACTGTATTGGATAAATTACGTGCATAGCAGCTTCTAAAAACTGGCATCTCCCGCATTGGTTTGGAAGCCGGAGGTGCGCTTTGTAAAAGAGACAAACGTAAAAAAAATAATTAGAAAATATTTTAAAGCCTGGGAAGAAAAGGATTTAAAGGGATTCTCTAAGATTGTAGAAAAAGAAAATGACTATAATCTTAATGGGACTCTCTATACCTATCCGGAAGAAGAAATCGAAGAAATAAATATAGCAAGAGAATGGAAAGACATCAGTGACATTAATCAAAAACTTTCAGAAACTGAAAAAAAGATTGCAAATTACCTTAGTGAATTGGAAATAAATGATATTTAAACCACATTTTAATTATACAAATAAAATAGTTAGGAATTTAACTGTAATTGCAGCTTCCAGAATCTTTATTCTGAATGCACCCTTAATTCCAAAATGGGAAGTTTCCTTAAGAAGGGAAGCAACACTGAAAAGTGCTCATTCTTCAACAGCGATAGAGGGCAATCCATTATCTCTCGAGGAAGTAAGTGAGCTTGCCGCAGGCAGGGATATAATGGTTCGAAGAAAGGACAAGCAGGAAGTTTTAAATTACCTTAAAGCGCTTGAAATGGTACCTAATTTTGCCAAAAGAAGTCCTTTTATCATAAAAGACTTTCTTAAGATTCATAAAATAGTGACAGATAAAACCCTGGGAAACCCAGAGGATGAGGGTGTATTGCGAAACCGTGGAGTAATTGTGGGAAATAGATTTACAGGTGAGGTAGTATACAGACCTCCTTCTACGGATAAAGTTCCAATGCTAGTGGACAGTTTTTTAAATTGGTTTAATTCAAAAGAAGTTATTGAAGTTGATCCGGTAGTATATGCAGGGATTACCCATTATGAAATTGTACGAATTCATCCCTTTATAGATGGAAACGGCAGAACAGCCAGAGTTATGGCAACTCTTGTGCTGTATAAAAGAGGATTTGATGTTAAAAGATTCTTTACCCTTGATGATTATTACGATAATGACAGAAACAGTTATTATAAGGCACTTCAAAATGTAGATCAAAAAACATTGGATCTTACAGGATGGCTGGAATACTTTACCGATGGAGTAGCAGTAAGTGTAAAAGCTGTTAAGGATAAGGTTATTGGGCTAAGTAAGAATATAAAGTTCTTAAAAGAAAGAGGACAAATAGCTCTTAGTGAAAGGCAGATGAAGATAGTGGAAAAGATAATAGAGAAAGGAAAGATTACCAACAGAGAAATGAGGCAGATGTTTAGAATATCTGATGAGGCCGTACGAAAGGAAACCATCAAGCTTAAAAAATTGGGTGTTTTAAAAGGTAAGGGTAAAGGACGATCAGTTTATTATATTCTTGCATAATGGTTGGCGATTAGGTTGGCGATTAGGTTGGCGATTAAAATATAAATTAGGTATCACCATAGGCATTTTATCTTGTGCATGCACTATCTCATTGTGATATAGGCTAAATAAAAAAAATTTTAAACAAACTCAAGGATTATTTATTTCCAGGGTGGTTTAATCAGCCTACAGAAGAAAAGAGAGTAGAAAGAGAAATTAGAAAGTTTTTAAGGAAGCTTAAAAGAAAATACGGCATTACTTTTGAAGAAATGGATGAGTTATATAAAAAACTTATAGAGCAAATTAAAAATTATGGTACTAAATAATTATTCATATGAAGTTTCTCACAGGAATATTAAATATCCAAGAATAGAAATAAAAACGGGAAAGCTTCTTTTTGTCCTCCCATTTGGATATAATCCTGATATTCTTTATGAGAAACACAGAAGCTGGATTTACAAAAAGATGAAGTTTATAGAGGGATGCCTGGATAGTGCAATAAGTAAAGAGTTAGTTGAAAGATCCGATGGGGAGTTTGAAAGATTGGTTTATAGTATTGTTGACAAGATATCTGATGTTTTAAAAGTAAAAATAAATCAGATTTATTTTAAAAAAATGAGAACAAAGTGGGCAAGCATAAGTTCATTTAAAAATTTAACTTTTAATAAATTTATGAAATATTTACCGCAGTATTTAGTAGAATATATTATTTATCATGAACTGGTTCATGTTATTGAAAAGAAGCATAATAATAGGTTCTGGGAGATAATATCAGGGAAATATAATGATTATCAAAAAATGGAAAGAGAACTCTTTGAATATTGGTTTAAAATTTCAGAGAAGGTAGGTGTGTAAGTTAAAAAATTATGAATACACCCAAAACATCACCTGAACTTATATTTAAGCTGAGGGAAAGTTCGTTTGCGGATGACCTGTTTATTACAGCTGTCAGCTATTTTGATTTCTTTAATTTTTTAAGGGAGCATCCTTCTGATATCGGCAGCATCTGCAGATCATTAAATATTAAGCAAAGACCCCTGGATGTGATGCTTACGTTATTTAAAGCATACGGCTTCATAGAAGAGAAAGATAAAAAGTTTTATATTTCTGACGTTTCGAATAATTACCTGACCGATAAATCGGCATTCAATCTTAGCTCCTATGTCAGTTCATTGAAAGATGGTCCCGTATGCAAAGAAATGAGAAAAGTACTGCTTACAGGAAAGCCGGCAAACTGGGCAGCAGGCAAAAAAACAAAGCAGTGGGCAGCTTCCATGGAAAATGAAGATTTTGCAAAGCCATTTACAGAGGGGATGAACAGTCGGGGGGAATATCTGGCAAATGGGCTGCTGGGTGCAGTTGATTTAAAAGCATATAATAAAGTACTGGATATCGGGGGAGGCTCCGGAATATATTCGGCCGTACTGCTAATGGGTAATTTAAATCTTAAAGCAACTGTATATGAAAAGCCTCCTGTGGATAAGCTGGCACGGTATACCATAAATAAATTTAAACTGGATGGCAGGATGGATTCAGTGCCGGGAAATATATTTAAAGACAATTTCCCGGGGGGTTATGATGTTCACTTTCTCTCACACGTGCTTCATGATTGGGATTTTAATGAAGTAAGAAGTATTTTAGAAAATTCATTTAATAGTCTGAAGCCGGGCGGGATGGTGATTATTCATGACGCGCATATAAATGATGCCAAAACGGGTCCGGTATCGGTAGCGGAATATTCGGTACTGCTAATGTTTCTATCAGAGGGTAAGTGTTATTCAACTGGCGAAATGAGGCAAATTCTGGAAGGAACAGGCTTTGAATATATAAAGTATAAACCGACCATTCTTAACAGGAGCATAATTACAGCAGTAAAGCCAAAATGATATGATTGCTGCATAGTCATTAAAAGTTATATGCAAGATATGCAGGGGGAAATTAAATTGATAATAAGACTGGCCAATAGAACGGATTTAACCAAAATTTTAGCTCTTCAAAAAATTGCATACCAGCAGGAAGCCGAGATATATAATGATTATTCCTTACCTCCTTTAGCCCAGACTTTTAATCATCTGGAGAAAGAGTTCAGCAGGAAGGTGATATTAGTCGCAGATATTAATGGTGCAGTAGTGGGTTCCGTAAGGGCGGAAGCTGTAAACGGTACTTGTTTTATCGGAAGGTTGATTGTATCTCCTGAGTTCCAGAACCTGGGTATTGGAACCAGGCTTTTAACAGAGATAGAAAAAAGATTTAGAAATTCTATAAGGTATGAATTATTTACCGGGGATAGAAGCAAAAAGAATATTTATTTATATCAGAAGTCAGGTTACAGGATATTTAAATCCGAAAAACAATCTGCCAATGTGAATATTGTATATCTGGAAAAATACATAAACGACATTAATATCTATAACGGCGGATAAATGCTCCGTTTAAATTATTTGCCAAAATTCTTTAACGAAATATTTTTAATTAAAAAGCAGAAGAAAGGTATCCCTTAATGTGTTCGGCAGAGGACCTGGTGTTCAGAGAAGAACAACCGGCTGCAGCAATAGATGTTGCATTTATTCTACTGGAATTATTAACAGATAAAGAAAATTGCGGTAAAGTTAGAAAACGGATGGGATTTAAAAAATAATTAAAGAAAAGGGAAACGGGCATGATAAAGCTGGCATGCTGCGGCGATGACTGTAATTACTGCCCCAGATATACGGGGACCATAAACAATGATGAAGAAGCATTAAGAAGAGCGGCAGAAATCTGGTATGAAATAGGGTGGAGAGACAGGATATTACCGCCTGATGAGATGAAATGTTACGGATGTTTATCTGTTAAAAATTGTGCATATGGGATAAAAGGATGCTGCAGGAAAAAGAAAATTGATAATTGCGGTTACTGTGTTGAAATGCCATGCGAAAGGTTAAAAGAGGCAGTAAGAAGAGTTAAGAAGTTTGAAAAAATAAGTAAAGATTTAATGTCAGAAGAAGAATATGAAATATTTAAAATGGCTTTCTGGTTGAAAGAGAAGCGTTTAAAAAGGATAAGGGATGAGAAAAAAAGTGATAATAAAACACCGCACAGATCATCGGAATATGATATAAAAGTCAGGAAGACCATACCGTTTTATGAGTGTTTTCAACGGGAAACAATTGATTTGGTTAAAACTATTAATCCTGATGTAAGGAAATGGCTGGATACCGGCTGCGGGACCGGTTATCTTATAGAGAAAGCGATAACTGAATTAGGAGGCTGCAAATTTGTACTTACCGATCCTTCAGCAGAGATGCTGGCGGAAGCCGGAAAGAGACTTAAAAGTTATAAAAATATAGAATATATGGAGCCGGTTAAAACCGAAGAAATAAACATTTCAGACCCGAAGGGGTATGATGTAATAACTGCCATACAGGTACATCATTATCTGAATGAAGAAGACAGAAAAAAGGCTACCTTAAATTGTTATAAGCTTTTAAAAGATAATGGCATATATGTGGTCTTTGAAAATATAAGGTCTGAAAATGATGGTGCATTGGATTTTCAGCTGGACAGGTGGATGAATTTTCAGCTGCGGGAAGGCAAAAGTAAAAAAGGTGTAAGCGATCATAGAAAAAGGTTTGGAGTAAAATATTTTCCCATAAAAGTAAGTGAGCATCTTAAGCTGCTTAATACTGTAGGATTTAGGATTGTTGAAATCTTGTGGCTGTCATATCTGCAGGCAGGCTTTTTTTGCATTAAGTAGAAGTTCAATATTTTAATTGAAAATAAGGCTAACAAGTGGAAGTAAAACTGATATAATATAGTTTACTCGAAAATAGGAGAATGGGAAATAAGGTGAGACTATGAAAAGATTTTTATTAATAACAGCTATAATTATTGCTATGTTATCAACAGGGCTGACCGGGGTTGGCTGCAGCACAATGGCAACGACACAGCCTGTCAAAATCGAATTTATGGGAAGCGATTTTGAAATATCCCTACCGGAAAAATGGGAAGGCGCAAAAAAAGAAGATCTTGATTCCATAATTAAAAAGCTTAAAGAAGCAGATCAGGAACAGCTGGCTGATGAGGTGGAAGCAAATAAATTTTATCTGTTATTTTTCGGATATGATTCAGAAGCCGCTGAGCTGGGCAGCGATATAAGCAGGCTTACTATCACGGGCGAATCTGCAGATTTTCTGTCAATCGATGAGTGTATGGAACTTGAATATACAAATATTGAAAAATTATATGAAGAAGCAGAGTATAAATTTGAGATTATTGAACAGGATATAGTGCCGCTCGGCAATTATAAGGAAGTGGGCAGGACCATATTTGAACAGGCAGCTGAAGGTGTTGAGACAAAATCAGCTCAATACATAATTAAACATGAAATAGATTTTTGGGTCCTGACCTTTACTGCGAAGCCGGAACAATTCGACCTGAATATACAAAATTTTGACAAGACAATTGAAACTTTTAAAATTGCAGAATAGTGCAATCGTATAATAGATAAATCCTGATTGATTAAAAAGGGAGAGAATCAGGTAAAATACGGGTCATGTTAGAAACAATTTAAAATTTTAAAGGAAGTGATAACTATGATGTCAAATATCCCCATTGATTTATCCAAAGTAAAAAAAGAAAACATCGATAAGGAAATACTGAGAGTAGGTATAATTGCAGAGCTGGATGCCATAAATCTATATGAACAGCTGGCTGCGGCTACAGAAAACAATGATATAAAAAGAATTCTTTTGGATATAGCGAAAGAAGAAAAAACCCACGTGGGAGAATTTCAGACCTTACTTTTAAGGGAAGACAGGCAGCAGGTTGAAGAGTTAAAAGCGGGAGAGGAAGAAGTTAAAGAAGAACTGGGTAAATAAACTACAGGCTATAAACCAGGCAGTCGGTTAAACCAGCGGGATTAATTAGCAATTGGTATATATAGATTAATTTCAGGAACGGGTATACGACTACAATGTTTTGGGGATAATCAAATGAAGGCGGTTAAAATTGATTCTGCAAATCCAAAAAAGGAAGAGTTAATTGCTGCCGAAGTAATAAAAGCGGATAAATTTTTTAGTAAGTTTTTTGGATTGGTAATTAGAAGAAAATTAAGGGGTAGCCAGGGATTTCTTATAGGAAACTGCAGCGGTATTCATACTTTCTGGATGAGATACAACATAGATGCGGTATTTCTGGATAAAAAGAATAAGGTACTGGCTATTTACCACCATATCAAACCTTTCAGAGCAACTCCTTTTATAAGAAATTCTTTTTACGTGTTGGAGCTGAAGGCAGGCACTGCGGGGAAAACCTCTCTGAATACCGGGGATTTAATCCGTTTTGAAGCTTGATTTTAACCTGATAATTTAAAGGGCGTTATATAAATTTATTTAATGTGTCCTTATATTTTTTGGAATCAGGTTTCATGGCTGATGCAATTTTCAAATGCCCCACTGCAAGGTTTAATTTCTTTTCCCTGATCAGGCACAGTGCCAGCCCGTAATGTGCAAAATCATTGGCTGCATCTATTTTAAGAGCCTGTGAAAAGTTTTTTCCGGCATATTCATAAAGACCGCAATTGTAATATGAGCAGGCCAGAGCTTCTCTTATGGAGCCTTTGAGGGGTTCGGAGTCTTTGGCTTTCTCAAAAAACATTATTGCCTCCATAAACCTACCCTTTTCGGATAGTCTTTTACCCTTTTTAAAAAAATAATATGCGCTGCTCATAATTAAAACCATATAAAACAAATTTATATTACCGGATAATTATAGCATTAAACAGTCCGTGTCTGCCATATTCCATTATTTATCTATTTACACATATACATAATTATGTTAATATGCTTAATAAGCATAACGTCCGGTAAAGAAATATTCAGGCCTAACCGGTAAGACAGCCAAAGGCAGGGGAAAATGAATAGAATATCGCTAATCATAAAACAAAGAATGTTTGGCATTATATTCATAATAATTGCCGTAATGGGCGGTGTAATTATTTTCTGGTATATAAGTAATTTAAAAGAAAAGATTTCGGAGGATACTGACTGCAAGCAGGTATTTATAACCAAAACGGATATTGTGCAGGGTGATAAAATTACGGAAGAATTGATAGAATCGCAGAAGATACCGGAAAATATCTTTACCGAAAATTTTGCAACAGATAAAAGTGAAATCATAGGTAAAGAGGTTACAGAAAATATTTCAGAGGGTGAAATCATAATCAGGGATAAAATTAAGGGAATGGAACTCGATGATGGTTCGGGTTTCAGTTTCTCTTCATATATTCCTTATGACTTAAGAGCGGTCAGCGTCCCTGTAAATTTTTACGGGAATGGGTCATTTATCAGGGCTGGGGACAGAGTTGACTTGATCTCGACTTATTACGAACAGGGAAACAGTACCCTCTGCTCGGATACGGTTCTGTCTGAAAAGGAAATAGTGTTTATAAGCAGCGGCCGGCTGGGAGATTATCCCGGAGATGAAGACAGCGGCAGTAATTTATTAATAGATTCCATGTTTGACAGCAGTCCGGTTAAATCCGGCAGTGGTTCAATACAGCTTGTCCTGACTTTTTATCTGGATACATCTGAAGCAGAAGAAGTTTTTCTGGCATTGGAAAGAGGTATGCTGAATCTGTCACTGTGCCCCAGAAGATAGCTGAAATAAATTTTTTAAAATTTTAATAAAGGAGCCATAATATGAAAAAATTGGATGGGGATGAGCCAAAAGTTGTATTATTTTCAGGCAGCAAGGGCGGCTGCGGCTGCAGTTTTGTAACTTACTGTGTTTCTACCTACCTTGCCAGGGAAACAACAAAAAATATACTGCTTCTGGATTTGAATATGGGGAAGAAGGACAGCAGGATAGTTTTTAATCTGACAGATGGCGACCATAGAGATCTGGGCGATATCGAAGACGTGATAGATGAACTGGATGTCTCAATACTTAAAAGGCTTGTAATAAATTTTGAAAATAGCTTAAATCTGATAATCCCTCCCTTAAAAATTGAGAAAAATAAAATCACTTGTAAGGATTATCTGGAAAAACTTCTGGATGTTCTTAAAGAAAATTTTGATATTATCTGTATAGATTTCCCCAATTATTTGTTTAACCGCAGCAAGCTTTGCCTGAGGGAATTTGTTGATAAATTTGTTTTTATTTCCTTACCTGATATTATTTCAGTAAATAATTTAAGTGTGCTGACGAATAATATCATAGTTGATGAATTGTCCTCGAATTTTGATATAGTTATAAATAAATTTAACATAAGACCTTCTATTTCAGCTTCCGGGCTTAACAATATAATAAACTATCCCATAAATACTTTTATTCCCTATGATAGGGATATTGAGTTTCTGATGTTAAACAGGGGACCGGATTCCGTTTTTAATTATAATCTCCGGATTGTGCAGAATATTTCTGCCTTTTCCAGGAAAATATATGAGGATTTAAGCTTATGAAACCCGCCTGTGAGAATATCGGTATATCGGGTTATTTAACCGGAAGGATTTTAAAAAAGATTAAAGCGGATGAGCTCAGTGCACTTTTACCGGATTTAAGGTTGAAGAGAATTGACAGGGACCTGCGGGAAATAATAGAGGAAGAAAAAATTATAATAAGCGAAAAGGAGATATCCAGACTAACCGGCGAGATACATGAAGACAGTTTTGGTCTGGGACCGATCAGTTTTCTAATAAATGATGACGGGATAACTGAAATTATGATAAATAATTTTGACCAGGTTTATGTTGAAGAAGAAGCTGTTGTGAAAAAAACAAAAATTATTTTCAGGGACAACAATCATATCAAAAACATGGTTGATAAGGTATTGAGTCCACTGGGATTGAGGATAGATGAGAGTTCCCCTATGGTAGATGCCAGGCTTAAGAATGGTTCAAGAATCAACGTGGTATTAAATCCCGTATCATTGAATGATATAGTGGTTACCATAAGAAAATTTAAAAAAAATGTAATGAGTATGAAAAGCCTTATACGGGAAGGCACCATAGATAAAAAAGTGGCTGATTTTATTAAAACTTGTGTAAAAAGCAGGTTAAATATAATAGTAAGCGGAGCCACATCTACGGGAAAAACGACTTTTTTAAATATCATCTCTGATTTTATCCAGCCGGACGAGAGGATAGTGACCATTGAAGAGACACTGGAATTAAATTTAAACCTGCCCCATGTAATTAAACTTGAAAGCAGGCCCCCCAATCTTGAAGGAAGGGGAGAAATAACCATCAGGGATCTGGTCAGGAATTCTCTTCGTATGAGACCGGACAGAATCCTGGTAGGTGAAATCAGGGGAGCGGAAGCCGTAGATGTTCTTCAGGCCATGAATACCGGACACAGCGGTTCCATGACCACTATCCATGCCAACTCTCCCAGAGATATGATTAGCAGACTGGAGACGATGATTCTGATGTCGGGCCTGAATTTAAATCCCCCCACTGCCAGGAGGATGATCGCATCATCCATAGATATGATTATCCATCTTGAAAAATTAAAGGACGGCAGAAGGATTCTGACATCAATAAGTGAGCTTTTAAATAAATGCGGGTCCATTGGCGGTAATACAATCCTGGAAGTAAAAGATATTTTTAAATACCGACAAAAGGTCAATGCCGCAGGTAACGGCAAGCCCTGCAGGGATCACATCATTTATACAGGATACGTACCTGCTTTTATAAATAAGGTAATAAGCAGAGGGTTTGATTTTAATTTCGAGGATGAAGATGTGGGATAAGATATTAATTTCTGCCACCGCGGTTCTGGCTGTTATTTTTCTATTTTATGGATTAAAGAAAGCAGTCTGCAGGATAAGTTTAAAAACAAGAACCATAAACGGGAACATAGAATTCAACCGGTCCGGATTTACAGGATTTCTTATCAATATATACGGCACCAAAAGAAAAATACTGACGGCGGTAATATTTGCCGCACTGATCCTGGTTTTCTATTTGCTGTTTGGAAATATTATTTTTAGTGTATTGGTCAGCACGTGCCTGGAGATTTATATACTGGATATTTTTAAGGGATTTGAAGAAAAAAGGAGAGAATTACTCCATAATCAATTAATTGAGTTTATAAGCCATATGTCAGTGCTGCTGAGAGCCGGAAAAACGGTAAGGGGTATATTTAAAGATGCTGCCAGATGGTTCAAGGATCCGCTAAGGTTTTATTTAAATAAAGTCGCCAATGAGCTTAAACTTAATTCTACTCTGGATGAGGCTCTGGACAGATTTTCAGAAGAGTGTAAAAGCAGGGAAGTCGGCCTGCTAACCAGCTCTTTAAAGATAAACAACAAAGTAGGAGGAGATTTGATAGCTGCACTTGATTCAATAGCCGGCAGGGTACGTTATAACCTGAAGATAAAATCTCAGATGAGAACCATGAGTCTTCAGGGCAGGTATTCCGGCAATATTATCTCGCTTTTTCCTATTATAATTCTTATTTTACTGAGCGTTCTTGTGAATAGGGAAATCCTGGGCTTTTTTTCTACCAGTATAGGGACGATTATGCTTATTGCCGGGGGTATCCTGGAAATCGCAGGAATAATGGTAATAAAAAAGCTATTGGCATAGAAAAATGATAGGGACCAAAGTATGCTTATATATTTAATTATATTCCCATATTATATATTTTTATGCATAGGTGTGTTTTATATGGTCAGGGCCGGAAGTTACAGTCATTACAGAAAGATTAAAGGCAATTCGCAAATAAAGAGAGCTGCCGGCGGACTGGTAAAAAAAATTAATATTATCTCTTATAAAATCGGGGGGATTTTTTCAGGCAGATACCGGTTTGGAGCCGGAAAAGAAAATACGGATTTTTTTAAATTACCGGGATCTGAAAATAAAATACTTATTACCCGCCAATCTTTTATGGGCTATAAAATAATCTTTTTTATGCTGTTTATGATTGCAGCGGGCTTTATTGGCAGCAGTATCATAAGTTCTGCCTTAATGGGTATTGCAGGCGGGGCTGCGGGATATTTTATACCGGATATATTACTGCGCAGGTCTAGATCCAGGAGGCAAAAAGAGATAGACAGAGATTTGCCGTATGTTATTGATCTATTATCAATGGCTACTTTATCAGGGCAGAATATTTATAATGCCATGAAGATCGTGATTGAAAAATATAAGGGGCGTATCTGTGAAGAACTTACAAGTTTTGTAAAAGATGTGGACATTGGTATTGGAAAATCAGAAGCCTATGGCAATTTGATGAACGGGAATAATTCGGAGGATTTTAAAAGCTTTATCTTTCTTTTAATTCAGGCGGAAAAATACGGCTCTTCCATAAATGAAGTATTAAATCAGAAATCAAGACACATAAAGTTTGAGACCTATCAGAATCTTGAGAGGAAAGCCAGGAAAATGACCATATCAATTTTATTCCCCCTGGTATTTATGATTCTGCCCTCTTTTATAATACTGGTGGGGGGACCGCTTGTATTTTTAATAGGAGGAGATTTCTTTCAGTTATGATATTTTGAATTCATAAACATAAACACCCCGGATATGTTATCCGGGGTGTTTGTCAGGCGTCCGTAAAATTATATATAATCAAACAACTAGTTTGTAAAAACTGTGGCTACTACTCTTCTGCCTCCGCCATCAACCACTCCTATCCCAATTTTGGAATATACGGGTCTTACGATATTTGCTTTGTGGGTGGGACTTGCCATCCATGCATTAGCGAATGCTTCAGG
>CAZBSE010000024.1:0-19906 GCA_964494385.1 uncultured Actinomycetota bacterium
TCTAGTGGGGTAACACCTGTAGGGGTTCAAGTCCCCTCTCTCGCACCAGAAAAGAGCTAGTTTTATTAGATAAATTTATAACTTAATGTGGAAAACATGCCATAAGTGCATGTTTTCCGGGACTTGAAAAGACGGACTGAGTGCAAACGAGGGAGTCTGCGGCTCTGCAGTGAGCAGAGCGAGACGAAAGACCAAGTCCCCTCTCTCGCACCAGACATACTTCAAAAGCTCTTCGCCATAGGTTTGTATTTTATTGGTTATCTATTATAATATGAATTTTAATATAGAAGTGGAATTGCATTATCGATGATATTTAAGGAGGATTTTATTTGAGTTTTACCATAAAAAGCTGTAAGAAAATTGATTTAAATAAAGCTAAGCTGGATATAGAAGTTTCAAATAGCTCTCTAAAAAAGCATATTGGGAAAGCTTATAAAAGTATTTCCCAAAAAGCAAATATTCCTGGCTTTAGGAAAGGAAAAGTCCCCTACCAGATAATAGATGTTAAATTTGGCAAGCAGTATGTACTAAATGAGGCTGCCAGTATTTTAATCTCTGAATTATACCCGGATATAATTGTTGAGTCTAAGCTTAGTCCGGTTGATTATCCCAAAATAAAAATTACCAGGCTGCAGGAGGACCTGCATCTGGGCTTTGAAGTGGAAGTAGAACTGGAGCCGGAAATAATATTGCCTGATTACCGGGGCATAGAAGTTACAGGGCTTTCCACAGAGGTATCTGACCAGGAACTGGAACAGCAAATAAATAATATTAGAAATAATTTTTCAACTCTGGAGCCGGTTGGGGATGATAAACCGGTGTCAAAGGGCGACTATGTCACTCTTGATTTTGACGGTGAGATTGAAGGAAAAGAATTTGAAGGCGGAAGTGCACAGGATTACCTTCTGGAAGTTGGTTCGGGTACTTTATTTTCAGAATTTGAAGGCTCGCTTATCGGAATGAAAAAAGGAACGAAAAAGGAGACGACTCTTACGCTGCCTGCTGATATCAAAAATAGAAACCTGGCCGGTAAAAAAGCAAACTTTAAAATTTTTGTAAAGGAAATAAAAAGTAAAGTATTGCCTGCGGTTGACGAAGAATTTTTAAAAAATTTTGGTGATTATAAGAATATTAACGACCTTAAGGACGATATAAGAAAAAGATTGGTCGAGCAGAAGGAAAGGATTAGAAGGGGAAAAATAGTAGAAGAGATTTTTAATCATATTATAGACAGAATGAAGTCCGATGTTCCCGATGTAATGGTAACCAACAGAATAGAGCAGATTAACAAGGAAATTGACGAAGGTTTAAAGAAGCAAAAATTAAGCAGGGACAATTATCTTAGGGCCATAAATATTACCGAAGACAAATTAAACCAGGAAATTAGACAGAGGGCAGCAAGAGAAGTAAAAGAGTACCTGATTTTTAAGGCACTGGAAAAAGCTGAAAAGAAAAATGTAGAACCTTCAAAAGATGAAATCGAAAAAGAGAAGGATAATATCATAAGCAGTTACAAGCAGCAAGAAGATATTAAGAAGATAAAAGAATTTTTCGAAAAGCCCGAAGGTGAAGAATCTCTGGTACAGACACTAAGAAGAAAAAAAATAATTGACCTTTTGGTCAGAAATTCAAAGATAATAGAAAAAGAAAAAACAGGCGGTACGGATGCAGAAAAGGTTTGGACGCCTGATAAAAATAAAACAGAATCTGAGGGGAAGGACAAAACTGAAAAGCTCTGGACTCCTGGTTCAAAATAAATAAGAGAGAGTGATGGTTAAAATGAATAATAATTATTTAATTCCAATGGTAATCGAGCAGACAAACAGGGGTGAGAGATCATTTGATATTTATTCCCGCTTGTTAAAAGAAAGAATTATTTTCCTGGGAGTGGCCATAGATGATAACGTTGCCAACGTGATCATGGCGCAGATGCTCCATCTTGAAGCAGAAGAGCCCGATAAGGATATACAGCTGTATATCAACAGTCCGGGCGGAGTGGTAACGTCAGCTCTGGCGGTTTATGATACCATGCAGTTTATCAAATCCCCTATATCTACCATTTGTATCGGGCAGGCTGCAAGCGCCGCTGCGGTACTGCTGCTGGCAGGGGAAAAGGGAAAAAGATTTTCACTCCCTAATTCAAGGGTAATGCTCCATCAGCCTTCAGGGGGTGTTTCGGGAACTACCATTGATGTTGAAATTCATGCAAGAGAAATGGTAAGGATCCGGGCCCTTTTAAATGAGATAATTGCCAAACATACCGGCCAGGAGGTAAAGAAAGTAGAGAAGGATACTGAAAGGGATTTTATATTGAATGCCAGTGAAGCCAAGGAATATGGTATATTAGACGAGGTTATTTATAAAAAGTGATATTAAATAGAAAAGAGGGGTGTGTATAAATTTGTCAGTTGATAGCGGAAAAAAAAGTAATTTCTTAAAATGTTCTTTTTGCAGCAAATCCCAGAATCAGGTAAAAAAGCTAATCGCAGGATCGGGAGTCTATATCTGTAATGAATGCGTGGATTTATGCAATGAGATCATAGAAGAAGAATTAAAAGAGGAGAGAGAAGTAGAATTCAAGGACCTCCCCAAACCCAAGCAAATATACTCAATTTTAAATGAGTACGTTGTGGGGCAGGACAGGGCAAAGAAGATATTGTCTGTAGCGGTATATAATCATTACAAGAGAGTAAAATATGAGAACAGATTAAAAAAAGACGATACTGAAATTGAAAAAAGTAATATCCTGCTGATCGGCCCCACCGGATGCGGTAAAACTCTTCTGGCCCGGACTCTGGCCAGAATATTAAATGTTCCTTTTTGTATTGCGGATGCAACCTCGCTTACCGAAGCAGGTTATGTCGGTGAAGATGTGGAGAATATATTACTGAGGTTAATACAGGCAGCGGATTTTGATATTAAAAGAGCTGAAACCGGTATTATTTATTTGGATGAAATAGATAAAATCAGCCGTAAATCCGAAAATCCTTCAATTACACGCGATGTATCAGGAGAAGGAGTACAGCAGGCTTTACTCAAGATTCTGGAAGGTACCGAAGCCAATGTACCCCCGCACGGCGGACGAAAACATCCTCATCAGGATTTTATACAAATTAACACCAACCATATTTTATTCATCTGCGGCGGCTCATTCAGCGGATTGGAGAAAATAATAGAGAGAAGAATAAATAAAAGCAGTGTCGGCTTTATTGCAGAAAAAGCTTTTGCTAAAGTGGAAAAAATTGATTTGCTTCTTCCGCAGACGATGCCGGAAGATCTCCTGCGGTACGGCTTAATCCCGGAATTAATCGGAAGGCTGCCCGTGGTAAGTACCCTGTCTAATCTTTCGGAAGATGATCTTGTAAAGATCCTGATGGAGCCAAAAAATTCTTTGGTCAAGCAGTACATTAAAATGTTTAAGATGGATAAAGTTAACCTGGAATTTACCAGCGATGCTTTAAGAGAGATTTCAAGGAAAGCTTTAAAAAGAGGTACAGGAGCAAGAGGGCTCAGAGCTATTATGGAAGATATTATGTTGAATATAATGTTTGAAATACCGGCACGTAAAAATATAGGTAAATGTGTCATTACCAGAGAGGTTGTAGAAAATAAAGTAGAACCCAAGATAACAACCGGGCCAAGCAATAAAGTATTTTTGAAAGATGAGGAAAAATCAGCTTAAAATATCTGGCGGGATTAAAGGCAAATACAATCCCTTATCATTTGAAAAAAAGATCTATGGGGATTGGTTAAAAAATAAATACTTTCACGAAGAAATTGATAAATCAAAAATTCCATTCAGTATAGTAATACCGCCTCCCAATGTGACCGGATACCTTCATATCGGCCATGCTTTAAACAATACCCTGCAGGATGTTATTATCAGATACAGAAGAATGAAAGGGTATAATACTACATGGATACCAGGTACTGATCATGCAGGAATAGCCACACAAAATGTAGTTGAAAAAGCCCTGGAAGAAAAAAAGGTAAATAGGTTTAAGCTGGGAAGAGAGAAGTTCATTAAAGAAGTCTGGCGCTGGAAAGAAAAATATGGCAGCCGGATCATAAACCAATTGAAATCACTGGGGTGCTCATGCGATTGGGAGAGGGAAAGATTTACTTTTGACAGCCTGTACAGCAGAGCGGTTATAAAAGAATTTGTCACCCTGTACAGAAACGGGCTTATTTATAGAGGAAACTATATGGTTAATTGGTGTCCCAGATGCCGGACTGCAATTTCAGATATTGAAGTGGAACATATTCAGAAGAATGGAAACCTGTGGGACATAAAGTATCCATTAATTGACCTTAAAACCGGTAGTCCTAGCGAAAAAGAATATATAATTGTTTCCACTACAAGGCCCGAGACTATGCTGGGAGATACGGCAGTAGCCGTAAATCCCAAAGACAGAAGGTATAAGAAATATAAGGGCAGAATTGCTTTTCTTCCACTGGTAAAAAGAAAGATTCCCATAATTGAAGACGGGTTTGTGGATATGGAGTTAGGGACAGGTGCCCTAAAGGTCACCCCGGCCCATGATCCCAATGATTTTGAAATCGGAAAAAGACATAATCTGGAAGAGATCAATATATTAGATGAGGATGCAAACCTTAATTCCAACGCTGGAAAATACGAGGGTCTTAGCCGCGAAACCGCAAGGCAGAGAGTGCTGCATGATTTAGATGAGCAGGGTTATCTGGCAAATAGGAATATCCATACTTCTTCAATTGGGATTTGTTCAAGGTGCAGTACTATAATTGAACCAAGGATTTCAATGCAGTGGTTTGTATCTATGAAAAAACTGGCCGGGCCGGCCATAAAAGCAGTAAAAGAAGGAAGGGTAAAAATAATTCCTGCAAAGTGGGAGAAGATATATTTTGACTGGATGGAAAATATCAGGGATTGGTGCATATCCCGCCAGCTCTGGTGGGGGCACCGCATTCCGGTATGGTACTGTGAAGATTGTAATGAAATGATAATAAGTGAGAGCACTCCCGGAGGATGCCCAAAGTGCGGAAGTGATAATATAAGACAGGACCAGGATGTCCTGGATACATGGTTCAGTTCGTGCCTGTGGCCATTTGCGGCTATGGGGTGGCCGGACGAGACAGAAGAACTCGAATATTTTTTTCCTACAAATGTCCTTGTGACCGCACATGATATTATTTTTTTCTGGGTGGCCAGGATGATCATGATGAGCCTTTATTTTAAAGGCGAGGTTCCTTTCGGTGAAGTTTTTATAAACCCTCTGGTCAATGATGCAAACGGGCAGAAAATGAGCAAATCCAAGGGGAACGTGGTGGATCCTATGGGGATAATAGAAGAAAGCGGGTCAGATGTTTTAAGATTTACTTTGACTTCCCTGACCACTCCCGGAAGGAATTTGATTCTTGGCAGCGAGAAGATCGAGGGAGTAAGAAATTTTGCCAATAAATTATGGAATGCATCCAAGTTTGTTATATCAAATGTGGATAAATCCGGAGTTGGCTATGATATGGATATTAAGCAGCTTGATTTAAATTTGTGGGACAAGTGGCTGCTGTCAAGACTGAACCGCACCATAAAAGGCGTGGAAAAGTACATAGCAAATTATAATTTTTCTTTCGCTTCAAAGCTGCTTAATAACTTCTTATGGAATGATTATTGCGACTGGTATATTGAATCGGCAAAGGTCAGGATTTATTCTCCGAAAAAGAGTGATGATAAGAAATGCGTACTATTTATATTATGGTATGTTCTGGAAGCATATCTTAAGCTGCTTCATCCGTTTATGCCTTTTATAACTGAACAGATATGGCAGAATATTCCGCATAGGGGAAAAAGTATAATGGTAGAGAAGTTTCCCGAGTTTAAACAATCTAGGGTAAATAAAAATATCGAGAATGAAATAGAAATACTTTTTAATGTTATAAGCGAGATTAGAAGAATAAGATCAGAACTCAAGATAAATCCGGCTAACAGGGTAAAAGTTAATCTGGCAGCTGGAAATAATGACATAAGCATACTGAAAAAAAACAAAGAATATATTTACTATCTTGCCAAATTAAGCAATATAGGATTTAAGGATTGCACCGGCCGGAAAGGATATGTCAAAACCACCATTGGGAACATAGATATATTTATTTATGTCCTTGACGCAATTGATATGGAACTGGAAACAAAGAGAATAAAGGACCAGATTAAGAAAATAAATATAGAAATAGAAAAAAGCAAAAAAAAGATATTAAATCCTGATTTTTTAAATAAAGCGCCGCAGGAAATAATCCGGAGAGAGAATGATAAGCTGAACCAGGCAAATAAAATATTAAAAGTGTTAAAAAGTCAGATGGGCAGGATTAAAAGCATTAATAAATAGCAACCGGTAATTAAAGCGAGAAGTAGTGGACTACAGGCAAGTAAGCAAATATTTAGACGACTGCCTTATTTTCGGAATAAAGCCCGGCCTCATAAGAGTAGAGAAAATACTCAAATTTTTAGGCAGTCCCCATAAAAATGTTGATTTTATTCATATTGTTGGGACCAACGGCAAAACTTCAACTGCTAAAATGACCGCATCAATATTGAGCCATCACGGTATCCGTACCGGATATCACATTTCTCCTCATATAAGCAGTTATACCGAAAGGATATGGATTTGCGGAAAGGAAGTACCGGAAAAAAAATTTGCCGGGGTATTTAACCGGATATATCCCTATATAAGCAGGGTAAATAAAATGGATTTGGGTGGTCCTATTACCCAATTTGAAATAATCTGTGCCATGGCGTTCAAACTGGCAGAAGATGAGGGCATAGAGGTTATGGTACTTGAGGCAGGTATGGGAGGAAGATGGGATGCTACAAATATTGCGGATTCTAAAGTTGTGGGACTTACCGGTGTTAGTCTTGAACATACAGAAATGCTGGGTGATAGTATTGAAAAGATAACCTCTGAAAAAGTAGAAGTTATAAAAAAAGGAGCAATGGTCGCAACTACAAGCAGCAGTAGAGAAGTTCTGAAAATTTTAAAAAGAAAGGTGAAGAATACCGGTTCCAGGCTTTTTTTATATGGGAAAGATTTTACTATACAAAAAAAAGTGGACCTGGGGCTAAAGGGCTGTCTGCTGGATATCAAGGGAATAAATGGATCCTACAGCAATCTGGGATTAAAGCTTCTGGGCCAATATCAGTCTTTAAATTTATCCCTGGCAGTCGTACTCTCGGAATTATATCTGGAAACTAAAAAGAGGACAATAATCGAAAAAAAATTACAGGAGAGCATATCCCATATGACAGTCAGGGGAAGGTTTGAGATCATTAGGAAAAGACCTCTGGTTATCACAGATTCAAGTCATAATCCTGAGGGAATCGAAAATTTTGCGCATGATATTGTCAGATATTTCGGCGACAAGAGAAAAATAATAATTTTTGCTGTTTTGAAAGATAAAGATTATGAAAAGATGATTGAGGCAATAATTAAAGTAAGCGATATTTTAATTTTAACTTCAAGCAAAAGCAGCAGGAGCTTAAATGCTGACAGGGTATTAAGGGCGACGAAAGAAAAAATAAAACGGTTAGAAAGAGCATGTCACAGGCCGGATAAAGTATACAGAATAGATACTATAAGAAATTCAATAAAATTTGCTTTAAAAATTTCGGAGAGAAATGATATTATATGCATTACTGGTTCAATAGCAAATTTGGAATATATAATTAAATAAAGGTTTTTTATGGCATATATATTAAAAATAAAGTGAATTTAATAAATTTTTATTTGGAGGGATAATGGACTTATTTGAATATATTAATAAGATTCTGGCTTTTTTTACAGATCCTGCATGGAAGTATCTGATTTACAGTATTATTTTTATTTTAATTATAATCTGGCTTGCTTTTATTTACTGGACATATAGAGATGCTAGGTTAAGGAGTGAGTCGACGGTTAATGCAATTTTCTGGGCGCTGGTTGTACTGGTATTGAATTTTTTAGGATTAATACTGTATTTAATATTAAGGCCTCCTGAATTTATAGATGACATAGTTGAAAGGGACCTTGAAATTGAAAGAATGCAGCTGCTGCTTAACGGCAAGCAATCCAGTTGTCCTGCCTGCGGGAACACGGTCAATGACGATTTTTTAATCTGTCCGTACTGCAGAAAGAAATTAAAAAATTCATGCATTAATTGCGGCAAGCCTTTAAATTTAAACTGGAAAGTTTGTCCTTATTGTAAGACTACTCAATAGATATGGGGGCCGGTGTATAAATTAATAAATACAGGAATTACAAGAAGGAAAGCGGACCTGATATTATGAATGACAACATGGAAAGAAGCCTGATCATCATTAAGCCTGATGGAGTTAAAAAGAGGATTATAGGGGAGATTATATCCCGCTTTGAGAAAAAAGGGCTGGTCATTGAAAAATTAAAGATGATGAAAATCAGCCGGGAACTTGCGGGCAGGCATTACAATGAACACAAGGATAAAAAATTTTATAATATGCTTATTGAGTATATAACTTCAGGTCCGGCAGTGGTAATGGTCATAGCCGGGAATAATGCAATAGCCAGGGCCAGGGATCTTATGGGTGATACTGATTCAAAAAAGGCAAAAGAAGGAACTATCAGAGGAGACTTTGGGGTCGATATTACCGTAAACGTGATTCATGGTTCGGATTCTGAAAGAAGCGCCGTAAGAGAGATTGAATTGTTTTTTCATTAAAATTTTTAACCCGTAATAGCTAAATTGAAGGTGATAAATGAATAGAAGAAGAGGGAAAATTGTATTTTTTATAGTATTGTTAGGCGGCATCATAGGAGCTGTTCTGGGACATGTCTTAAAAGATATAGTTCCCATTCTGGACAAAGGACTCAAGGTTGGTACTGATTCTCTCAGTTTTAACTTATATTTAATCGATATGAGTTTTGGTATTCATATTAATATTACGATTAGTGCCATAATAGGGTTACTTATAGCTTTTTTACTGGCTGATGTTGGAAGAAGAAGATCATAAAAAAAAAATTATTTTAGCTTCTGCTTCTCCTAGAAGAAGAGAAATACTTAAACTCTTAAAATTAGATTTTAAAGTAATCGAACCAGAGGGATACGAGGAGAAACAGCTAAAAAATCCTTACCGGACTGTTACTTATAATAGTATCAATAAAGCCAGAAATGTTTATAATTATATAGAAGAATACGGATCGAGAAGCAAAAAACCGGATGGCGCAGAACAATTTTTGATTGCAGGTTTTGATACCATTATATCTCTAGGAAGAAGATATTTGGGGAAGCCGGCCGATAACGGAGAGGCAATTGAATTTTTAAATATACTTTCCGGTAAGGTTCATAGGGTAATAAGCGGTGTTTGTGTTTTAGATAGCATATCCGGGAAATTTTATAGTGATACTGAATCTACCAGAGTTAAATTCAGGAAGTTAACCACAAAGGAAATTGAAAGATATATAGATAAAGAAGATGCACTGGATAAAGCAGGAGCCTATAATATATTTGGAAGGGGAAGTCTGCTGGTGGAGAAGATAGATGGATGTTTTTATAATGTAGCCGGGCTTCCTGTAGTAAAGTTTGCGAATCTATTGAAGAAGTTCGAATTTAAAGTCATTGGTTAATTAAGGAGCTAACAGATGCAGATATTTGATTTTTTCTTAAATATTATCGGTAAGGATATGGGAATAGATCTGGGAACAGCTACTACTCTGATATATGTGAAAGGAAAAGGAATAGTGCTGGAAGAACCTTCTGTTGTGGCTATTGACAAGGAAAAAAATAAAATACTGGCTGTGGGCAGAGAAGCCAAGAGAATGGTAGGAAGGACTCCTGAAAATATAACAGCAATCAGGCCCTTAAAAGATGGAGTAATCGCAGATTTTGAAACTACAGAGAAAATGCTCAGGTATTTCATACAGAAAGTCCATAAAAATGTAGCTTTTGCCAGACCCAGAATCGTTATTTGTGTTCCATCGGGGATCACTCCTGTTGAGAAGAAAGCTGTTGTCGAGACTACCGAACAGGCTGGTGCCAGAGCTGCTTATATTATAGAGGAACCTCTGGCTGCAGCAATAGGCTCAGGTCTTCCCATTGACGAACCCAGCGGTAGTATGATTATTGACATAGGCGGGGGAACCTCTGAAGTGGCGGTCATATCTTTAGGTGCGATAGTTGTTAGCCAGTCCCTGCGTATCGGTGGTGATGAAATGGATGAAGCCATAATATATTATTTAAAGAAGGAGCATAACCTGTTTTTAGGAGAAAGAACTGCTGAAAAGGTAAAAATGGAGATCGGGTCCGCTTTTCCCCTGGAAAATGAAGGGAAAATGGAAATAAACGGGAGGGATCTGGTAACTGGTCTTCCCAAGACAATCATTATTACCAGTCAGCAGATAAGGAAAGCACTAGAGAAAGAGTTAAATGATATTGTTAATTCAATTGTTGAAGTTCTGGATATCACACCCCCGGAGCTTTCTTCGGATATAATGAAGAGAGGTATTGTCCTTGCAGGAGGGGGTTCATTGCTCAAGGGTTTGGTTGAGAGGATCAGCAGGGAAACCCATTGTCCTGTTTATCTCGCGCAAGACCCTATGGCGGCAGTTGCAATTGGAGCAGGGAAATGCGTTGAGGATTTTAATACTCTCAAGAAATATTTAAAATATTCAAAGTAGTTAATTTTGTATTCAACTTATAATATTTACTGATGACTATATTAAATAGAAGATTTAGGAATCTTTTAATTCTGGCTGTTATAATCATTTTATGTCTGGTAGTCATTACTATAAGTTTTAGGCAATCCGGGTTGATCCAAAATGTGAAAGCCAGGACCGTTGATGTTTTTGAACCGGTTCAGGAAAAGATTTTTTCGTTCTTCAGCCCCGTAACCCGCTTCTTTAATTCAATAAAAGATTATATAAACCTAAGGGAAAAGTATCTTAGTCTTCAAAAAGAAAATTCAGAGCTAATGAACGAATACAGTGAAAATATAAACCTTAAGGTGGAGAATAATGCATTGAGAAAACTTCTGGAAATAGAAATAAGGGAAGAGCACGCTGCCATACCCGCAAGAGTAATAGGTTATTATGAGAATAAGTGGCAATCAGAGGTTGTTTTAAATGTTGGAAGCAGTAATGGAATACAGGAAGGAATGGCGGTAGTTAATGAAGATGGATTGCTGGGAGTGGTGGTACTATCCGGTAATAATTCATGCAGTGTAAGACTTATAGACGATCCGCAGAGCAATATCGGTGTGAGGATCTTATCTTCGAGAAAGCTGGGCATTATTGAAGGGAGCCAGGATAAAAAAATTACTTTAGACTATATCTTAAATGAAGAGGTGGTATTTAAAGGGGATATAATAATCACATCAGAATATGGAAGGCTTCCCAGTGAAATTTTAATAGGCCGGGTAAGCAAGGTAACTGAAAATTCGGGAGGTCTATATAAATTAATTGAGGTAGAACCTTTTGCTGATTTTAAGGAAGTAGAATATGTCCTGGTGATAAAAGGATAGGATATGGCTCATTAATTATGAAAATTTTTTATAAAATCCTGCATTTTTTTGTGGTAGTAACCTGCCTGCTGCTGCAGATAGTTTTTTTTGAGTATTTAAAGTCATTTTATATAAATTTTGATTTGATCATGGTGGCCGTAATAGCAGTTGCCCTGTTTGACGGAACCTTTTGGGGGATGCTGTTTGGGTTTACAATAGGAATTATACTCGATCTTATAGCAGGCAATATTGTAGGAATAAGCGCATTTATCTATTCTCTGAATGCTTTTATGGTAGGAAGGCTTATTACGGCGGAGTTTAAATCTAAAATAATGACATATTTATTTATCGTTTTTTTAATTACAGAAATAAACATTTTAACAGTAAGCCTGATACGTTATTTATTTAATTTTGATAGCAATCTGCTTAGAATCGGATTAGCACTGATAACAGAACCTATCTGCAATATTGCTATTATGTTTATTATCTTTCCCATTATGAGGTCCGGAATGAAAAAGGAGTCTGAACTTGAATTCAAATATAAAGATAAGGTTTAGGATAGTAATTTACCTGCTGATAATGGTATTGATTGTACTTGTTTTAAGGCTTTATTTCCTGCAGATAATGAGTGGACAGCTATATGCGGAGATAGCATCCGAGAGCATTACCAGAGAAAAGACAGTTACTGCTCCCAGGGGAAATATTTATGATCGGAACGGGAAGCTTATAGTTAAGAGCATTCCTGTTACCGCAGTGGCTGTGGAACCTCATATTGTTTCAAAGAATGAAGACGTAATGGAAGCTCTTAGTGAGTGCCTTGATATGCCCTATGAGGATATTAAAGAAAAAGTATATCAGAGTAATCTGTCCTATATCGATAGATTAATTTTAAAGATAGATATTGATGCTGCCGATATGATTTATCTTAAGGAAAACAGCAGTGATTTGCCGGGCGTAGAAGTAGTCGATATATATTTGAGGGAATATGATTTTGGTTTACTGGCATCGCACCTGTTAGGTTATACCGGGGAAATTGATAAGGAGCGGCTGGAATCGGAAGAATATGAAGAGGGCTACGAAGGAGGAGATCAAATAGGGTGGAGCGGATTGGAAGAGGCCTATGAAAGTATACTTAAGGGAGAAAAGGGTAAGATAATATACGAAGTCGATCCTCTGGAAAGGCCGGTAAGCATAAAGGAAGAGTCTGCCCCTATTTGCGGTAATGATCTATACCTGACTATTAATATTGACCTGCAGAGAGCCGTGGAAGAAATCCTTTACCAGTCTATCCTGGAGGTAAGGCAAAAAAAAGACAGTAGTACTGGTCAGTATTACAATGTACCCGGGGGAGCGGTAGTAGTGCTTGATCCCCGGAGCGGCCAGGTACTGGCTATGGCCAGTTATCCTACTTTTGATCCCGGATGGTTTGTAGGTGGTATATCACAAACTGACTGGAATTATTTAAATGATCCTCAAAATTATGACCCCTTGAATAACAGGGCAGTTATGTCTTTCCCTCCCGGTTCGGTATTTAAAATAGTTACCGCCTACAGCGGCCTTGTCGAGGAGGTTATCACTGAAACAAGCAGGTTTAGTTGTGCGGGTGTATGGCTGGGACTGGGAAAAGATTTTCCCAAGTACTGCTGGAATAAATCAGGCCATGGCAGTCTTAATATAAGGGGAGCCTTTAAGAATTCCTGTGATATTTATTTTTATCAAGTAGGATATGGACTTTTCAACAAATTTAATAATATGGAAGAACTTCTCCAAAAGTATTCAAGGATTTTTGGATTTGGCAAGGCAACGGGTATAGATTTACCTTATGAGGACGGGGGGCTGGTCCCGGATAGGGAATGGAAAAAAGATTATTTTAAAGACCGGCCCGAATATTCTATATGGTTTCCGGGCGATACTGTAAATATGGCCATAGGACAGGGAGATCTACTGGTAACGCCCCTTCAGATGGCCCAGGCTTTTTCAATAATCGCCAATCACGGCATACAATTCAAGCCTTATCTGGTTAAAGAAATCAAAGATAACCAGGGTGAAGTGATAATGGAAAATTCTATGGCACAAATGCAGGATTTAAATTTAAATCAGTATTATCTTGACATTATCGAAGACGGATTGGTTCAGGTAGTCGGACCCGGGGGGACAGCTGCTTATGCATTCAGAAATTTTCCACTGGATGAAATAGCGGTGGCCGGAAAGACCGGTACCGCGGAGTTTGTGGGAAAGCAGGACTACGCCTGGTTTGCGAGTTATGCTCCTGTGGGCAATCCTGAATATGTGATAGTGGCAATGCTTGAAGAAGCTGGTTCCGGTGGAAGCAATGTTGGTCCCATTATAGAAAAAATATACAGGTATTTGTTTAATCTGGAATAAAAAAGCAATTAAAAATGATAAGAAGAAAAAAAACTTTTAGTGATTTTGATAACCTTAGAAGAAAAAGAAGTAGGATAAGATTTGATTTTTTACTGTTCTTTCTGGCAATTGCCGTTGCCTCATTCGGGGTTCTAATAATTTATAGTGCTACCAGGGGGACTCTCCCGGGAGGGGTATCGGATCCCTGGTTCTATCTGAAAAAACAGGCAATAGGGCTGGCGGTTGGTATTGTTTTATGTATTGTGATCCAGTTTATAAATTATAGAAAAATACGAAAATACTGGTGGTTATTTTTTACTGCAGGTATTTGCCTGCTGATATCCGTACTTTTTCTTGGTTATGAGGTATACGGATCAAAAGGCTGGATAGACCTGAAATTTTTTACGGTCCAGCCTTCGGAGTTTTCTAAAATTTTTATGATAGTAGCCCTTGCTGCTGTGATGTCAAAATGGAGGGGTGAAAAAATTCAAAGAGTCACATTCAAAAAAGTTGCTATTTCATTTGCTGTGACTCTTTCGTTTGTGGCGCTGGTCCTGCTTGAACCGGATTACGGAACCGCACTGATATATTTTATAATATATTTAGGCATATTATTTTTATCGGGGGCTAATTTCCTATATTTCCTTTTGATACTGGGACTGACTGCGGGGGGATTTTTTATAGCTTTTAACGCCGGTTTTATAAAACAGTATCAGCTGGACAGGATTCTTGTATTCCTGAATCCCTCGATATCCACTGAGGGTGCAGGTTATAATTTGTACCAGTCCAAACTGGCAATTGGCTCAGGAGGGTTGCTGGGAAACGGCCTTTTTCTGGGTAAACAGACGAATCTTAATTATATTCCCGAACATCACACTGATTTTATATTTTCAGTTGTCGGGGAAGAATTAGGGTTTCTGGGTGCGCTGATAATAATACTGGTTCTGGGCGTAATTATCTGGAGATGTTTTTACATAGCCTTGAATTCTTCCGATAGTTTCGCTATGCTTCTGGGTTCAGGGGTAGGTTTTATGATCTTATCGCAGGCAATCATAAATATAGGTATGACCATAGGTATAATGCCAATCATAGGAATCCCTCTACCTTTCTTGAGCTCAGGAGGTTCCAACCTTATAAGTGTATTTCTGGGTATAGGTATGGTAGAAAATATTTACATATGGAGAGAAGTAAGAAAAGATCATGAAATAGCTTACCAGGAATTCAGATAATTTTTTAATTGCAAGAGATAATTGAATATGGGTAAAATTAAAAGGCTGAATTTCAGCCTGCTGGAAAATCTTCTAAAAGATGTCGAGAAACCGGGAAGGTATATAAACAATGAAGTCGGAACCAAAAGCAAATATCCGGAGATAGACGGCAGCGCCTCCGATTTAGTTTTTATGGCAATTGTGTTTCCGGATATATACGAGATTGCCATGTCTAATCTGGGACTTCAAATATTATATGATATTGTAAACAAGCACAAATATTTCTCGGCTGAGAGGGTTTTTGCCCCCTGGGTGGATTTTGAGAAAAAACTTAAAGAAAATGGCATAAAGATATTTTCACTGGAAAACAGGATATTTCTGGATTGTTTTGACCTGATTGGTTTTTCTGTCCAGCATGAATTTCTTTATTCCAATATTTTAAATATACTTGATCTTGGCGGGATAAACATAAGGTCAGAGCAGAGAAAGGGAAAATTTCCGCTCGTATGTGCAGGCGGGCCTGCGGTAGCAAATCCCCAGCCGCTTTCAAAATTTATGGATTTTATGGTAATCGGGGATGGTGAAGAGACGGTAATATCTATACTGGAAAAGGTCAGGATTTACAGGGACGACAACAAGCAAAAAGGATGGTTCTTAAAAGAAATAAGTAAGCTGGACGGGATATACGTTCCCGGATTTTATAAATTTTACTATTTTCCGGACGGCCGTATTAAGAAGATCGATCCTGCAAATAGAATTAAAAAAGCAACTTTTAAAGAGTTCGATAAATCTAGCATAGTCAATGATCCTGTGGTGCCTAACATCAAAACGGTTCATGACCGTTTTGTGGCAGAGATTATGAGAGGATGTGCCAGGGGCTGCAGATTCTGTCAGGCAGGTGTAATCTACAGGCCGGTACGGAGCAGAAAAGCTAAATCCCTGGTGGATCAGATAGCAGCAGGCATTAAAAATACCGGTTATGATGAAATTTCATTTCTATCGCTATCTTCATCAGATTACAAACATATTGAATATTTACTGAACAGAGTTACCTGCTGCCCGGGATTGGAAGGGTTATCGATTTCAATGCCTTCTATAAGGCTGGATGGTCTCCGCCCGAAAATGGTAGATCTTATTAAAAGCGGAAGAAAGACAGGATTGACTTTTGCACCCGAAGCGGGCAGTCAGAGAATGAGAGATATAATCAATAAGAATATTAAAGAAGATGAAATGCTGGATTGTATAAAAATGGCTTTCAGCAAGGGATGGGAGAAAGTTAAACTATACTTTATGATAGGGCTGCCGTTTGAAGCTGATGAAGATATTGACCAGATAATAACGCTTATAAAAAAGATAACCGTGGTGGCAAGAAGTAGTTTTACCGGCAATAAACCGTCAAGAATTAAAATAAATATCAGTATAAATGCTTTTTGTCCCAAACCATTTACTCCCTTTCAATGGGTCAATCAGGACGATGCCGATAGCCTTGACCGCAAATTTAAATATATTTTAAAGAATGTTCCCAGAAGACATGTGAATATAAGCTGGACGGATCCCGGGAAAGCTGTGGTAGAGTGTGCCCTGTCCAGAGGAAATCAGAGAGTGGGAGAGGTCATAGAAGGGGCATGGAAAAGAGGAGCCAGGTTTGATAATTGGACCGATTTTTTCAAATCCTATATCTGGGAGGAGGAATTCGATAAGGCCGGTCTGAATATTAATTTTTTTACCACCAGAGGGTTTTCAGAACAAGAGATATTGCCCTGGGATGTTGTGGATATAGGGATTAGCAAAGAATTTTTACAGAAAGAATATGATAAGTCAAAAAGATGCTCCGGGAACCAAAATAAGATTTAAATTTTATAAAAAGGATGAATATAAGTATTTATCCCATTTGGATATAACCAGGATGATAATACGGGCTTTAAAGAGGGCCGGACTGGGAGTAAAGCGGACTCTGGGATATAATCCAAAGCCCAGGATAAATTTTAGCCTGCCGACTCCGTTAGGGATAGAGAGTCTGGCGGAGTATTCCGATGTGCTGCTTGACGGGGTAATTGATGCTGATAGATTTAAAAAAAGGATCAATCTGCAGCTAAAGCCCCAGACACAGGTTACCCAGGCAAAAAAGACAGCAGTTGAAACGGTTAATCTTATGAATGACATTGCAATAAGCCTTTATAATTTTGAGCTTAAATTATACTCTTCTGATGAACGGCAGGCGGAAAGATTCTGCAGCGAAATAAAGGAAAATTTAAAAGCTGAGTCTGATTTTTCAAGCTCAATATTTGATTTGAAAATAATACGGGATTTAGAAAACGCCAATATTTTTTTTCTAAAACTATTCGGATATGCTAAAATTTTTAAGCAGGGTGGAAATGAATTTTTTAAGCTAAATGATTTTAACCGTTTTTTTAAAGACTGGCTAAAGGATTACAATATTGGTATTGTAAGTGTAAGAAAAGAAGAATTATTCGTGATAAGAGAAAATATGCTTAAAACACCAATGGAAGTATCCTGAATAGAGATAAAGGAGATTGAGAAAAATTGCATAAAGAAATGTTAATAAATCTGGATAAAAATGAGACAAGGGTAGCTATTTTAGAGTCAAAACGGGTTACCCAGCTTTATTTTGAACGCAAAAATAAAAAATCTCTGGTTGGGAATATCTATATGGGAAAAGTTAAAAATATTCTTCCCAGCCTGAATGCAGCTTTTGTGGATATTGATGAAGATAAGAATGCATTTTTGTATATTAATGAGGTAGGACTTGATATGGATATTGATGCCGGAGAAGATATCCCTAAAAAAATACAATATGTTTTGAAGCAAAATCAAATGGTAATGGTCCAGGTTACTAAAGATCCGATGAAAACAAAAGGTGCCAGGCTCACCACTTTTATATCCATACCGGGAAGATATATTGTTTTGGCTCCATTTAATACCGGCATTGGCATTTCAAGAAAGCTTAATGACAGAGAAAGGGAAAATTTAAAAAATCTTACCGAAGATTTAAGGAGCCAGGATTATGGATTGATTGTAAGGACTGCGGCTAGAGAAATAGACAAGAATAAATTAAAAAAAGATTTCAAGCAGCTGATAAAGAAATGGAATTATATAAAGAAAAAAGCTTCCAATCCAAACAAGCCAAAATTGATTTTTAGTGAACATTCTCTGATCATAAAACTGATGAGAGACGTATTTTCAGAAGAATTTGACAGCATATATGTGGATAAAAAAGTAATTAAAAGGGAGATCATAAAATATCTGAATTCTATCGGTGTTAGATTCGGCAATATAGTGCTATATCACGGCAAGGAGGATTTATTCGAAGCTTTTAATGTCAATGAGGTAATAGAAAGTGCTCTGGAAAGAAGAGTGTGGCTGAAGTCAGGCGGCTTTATAGTGATAGATTATGGAGAGGCGATGACTTCAATCGATGTCAATACGGGTAAATATACTTCGAGTAAGAGTTCGGCCCAGACTATATTGAGAACCAACCTGGAAGCGGCCGTAACTATTACCAGTCAGTTAAGGCTGAGGGATATCGGCGGAATAATAGTGATTGATTTTATCGATATGGCCAGCGGGAAGGACAGAAATAAAGTTTTTAACAGATTCATGCAGTGCCTTGAGAATGACAGGACGAAAACAGAAATACTGCAGTTTTCAAAATTCGGACTTATGGAAATGACCAGGAAAAACGTCTCTGACGGAATACTTGGAACCATGTGTAAAACCTGCTCCTGCTGCGAGGGTTCCGGTTATGTAAAATCTGAAGAAACTATAACACTTGAAGTCGAGAGAAAAATCAGGAAACTTGCCCGTGAAAGTAATGCCAAAGGTTTTCTTATAAGACTGAATACTGCTATTGCTTCACTTGTAATCGGGCCGGGAGGTAAAAATTTAAAACATCTTGAAAATATAACTAAAAGGTACATAGATATCCAGGGCGACCATAAACTGCCCATTAATTCTTTCGTGATTGCGGCTGAAGGCTCTGTTTCGGATGTAAAGGAAGCTGCCAGGCCGTTTAAAGCCGGTGATATACTGGACCTACTGGTTGAGGAGCCTTACCTCTATAATAAAAATGACGCCATTTCCAGGGTCAATGGATTTGTTGTGCAGATAATCGAGGGTGGTAAGCATGTGGGTCAGAGATTAAAAGTGGAAATCAAATCCGTATCCAGAACAAGCGCTATTGCTGAAATTTGCGGTAAGGATAAATAAAAAATGATAAGTTTTAAAAATTGACAGGCTAATATTATGTGTGTTAATATTGCAATCTGTAATTTGAAGAGAGTGGATCGGGGGAAAAAATTTACGCGATAATTACAAGTGGCGGAAAACAATACAGAGTAGAAGAAAAAAAAGACATAGTCATGGAAAGAATTGAAGGGAAAGAAGGGGACAAGGTCACGCTTTCCGATGTCAATCTCATAAGCGACGGCAAGAAAATACAGATCGGTAAGCCGGTACTTGCAAAGGTTGAGGTAAAAGCGACTATTAAAAAACAGATAAAAGGAGATAAGGTGATTGCCTTTAAATATAAGCCTAAAAAAAGGTACAGGAGAAAAGTGGGGCACAGGCAATTGCTTACGATATTACATTTGGATAAAATAAATGTAAAGTAAATAAAGCAGGAGAGATTTATGTCCAGTAAAAAAGGTGTAGGAAGCAGCAGAAACGGAAGAGACAGCAACCCTAAATTTTTAGGTATAAAAAGATCTGCGGGCCAGTTTGTAACAGCCGGAAATATTATTGTCAGGCAAAGAGGAACCAGATACAAGCCGGGCCTTAATGTAGGAATAGGCCGGGACCATACTCTTTTTGCAAAAACTGATGGAAGGGTTGAATTCCT
>CAZBSE010000025.1:0-18459 GCA_964494385.1 uncultured Actinomycetota bacterium
GGATATTTCAGCTACAGATAATAATGCATTTTTAAGATACTTTTGACTAATACATTTTAAGTGGCTCCCCTAAGTAATGAAATTTCAAACCAAATCTTGAAGGACATAATTGATTTGAAAAACCTGTTTATCAATTATTATTATTTATAAATATTTCTTCTGTGTCCTATTTTAATAATAAGAATAAGCAATTTTGTTCTATCTATATCCATTATTACTCTATAATTTCCAACCCTTATTTTGTAACCAGGATCTCCAATAATTTTTACAATATAAACTTCAGGTCTTATTCTGATTCTTTCCAGAGCGGCAATAATTCTTTCCTGGATTACTTTTTCCAGTTTAAATAGTTGTTTTTTTGCCTTTTGAGAAAAGATAATTTCATACAATAAAATCACCGGTACTTACTTTATCTTAAGCTCTTTTTTTATCTGCGTAAGGGTAAAAATTTTACCTGCTTTAATTTCTGCTCTTGACTCTTCTATTTCTTTCTTTGCTTTCTCGCTTAACTCCATTGTATCCTCCAGTAAATACCAAATGACACTTTCATAAGTCTCCCTGTCTGAAAATTTCTTTTTGTTTAGCTCATTCTTTAATTTCTCACTTAATTGTATAGTAGTTGTCATAGCAACTCCTTATTTACTTGAATAGCATTGGCTATAGTTAAATATAGTATCCTATAGCTTATATAAATATATTTTAAACATAATAATTAAAATTGCAATAAGAAAAATATCCAGAAGAGCATATGGATTTAGAAACTTTGAAAACTACAGGTTGAGAGTTAAAGTACTACGTGGTTAGAGTGGATTGCCTCATTTGTTGGTGAAGAGCTAAGCCTAATCATCAAGATTGGCTCCCCGTATTGGACGCTTTTAGAACTTTTGAATTCATTAATACTCATCAATATCTTAATTTAAACCACTAAATATTAAAAATTTAATATAAATAATTAAAAGTATCACACCTGTGTTTTTATATTATTTTATATATCTTTCAATTATTCCTGATGTTCTGGCTCTGTAATAATTAAAGCTCTGCCACCTGTCCTGTTCGTCAAGTTCCAACTTTTTATCCTTAAAATATACCAATACCTCTTTTCTGAGATCATCATCCTCAACAAGTCTAACCATCTCTGGAACAGCTTCACATGATAGACCTTTAAGGTATTCCATATCGATCTGCCCTGTATTGAAATACCTGTTAACATTATTCCTGGCTATTATCATATCGACATTGGCAAAATTAAGTACAGTATATACAACAAGCGCAGTAATAAAATATGTCTTTATTATTGGTAGTTTTGAATACCATATAAAAACGATATTTATTATAAAGAGAAAAAACAGCATTATCATAAATGCCTGCACGAATATCCTTAAATATGTAAACCCGTAGGCCTGTTCATAGACAAGCATCCTATAGAAAGCAGATATAAGCATAACAAATGTAAAGCATACCATTAACGTAAGCAGTACCTTATTGGCAATATATACTTTGCTGTTTTCCCTCCTGATAAAGGAAACTGTTATAAGTATTATTGCAAAATTGATGACTGTTACTACTACCAGTTCAAAAAAGCCTCTCCTGGCATACTCTGCATAGGTATAAGCAGAGGGAAGCACAAAAGACTTTCCACCGAAAAGGTAAGTGAACTGGATCACTGAAAAGACAGCATATACTAAATTCAGCAGAAAAAGGATGGTTATAATGACTACAGGATCAAGGAATCTCTTCCAGTTTATGGGACTATAAATAGACCTCTTTTCTCCATCAAATGCCTTAAGGACTGACCAGTAGAGACATATGGTATATATGGTCACCGCAAGGACAAGAAAGAAATGTTTTATGACCTTTGGGATGGAAATATTTACAAAAAGGTCCTTAAAGACCATATCAGCTGAAGATAAAAGCCATATAATAATAGCCAGGACTGGAATGGATATGAGCAAGCCGATAGCTATCCTGGGAAATACCATTCTTTTATCTTTATTGCCTTTATCTGTCATCATGAAGAATGTTATAAAAGGCATATGTATGTATTTTAGAGGAACAAATAGCCTTCTGAAAAAGTCTCCAAGAAACCTCAAGTCTGCCCAGTCTGCCCTGTTTGTTTTCGAGACGAGTGAAATATGCATGATAAGTAGATATAGGATCATTATGAAATTAAATATCTTTAATATCTGGTTGGAATACAGGAAAAAAGTAATAGAGAGTATCAGAATGGGTACTGCCCATAACCAGGCTCTGTTATTCAGCTGACCATATTTTTTCCAGAATGCAAATACTGTACCGATAAGTATAATCAGTATGAAGATAGGATAGTTTATACCCAGTGTCTTATTATAGAAAAAGATATCAAAAACTACGCCAATAAAAAGCCCGTACAATAAAATCCAGTATTTTTTCTTTTCAATTTCCAAGCCAGCTCCTTCATTATTCTTATATATAAAATTTTTACTTTCTTTGGTAGTAAATGCCCTCTTTTAATTTTTTTATCAAATATAAAATTCTATTAAAATCATCTCTTTTAAGAAGTAACATGTCTCTAACTAAATTAAAATTAGAATTCTTAGAAGTTTCTTCATCTATAATTTTTCTTAAATATTCAATGGTTCGATTTGTACATATCTTACTCATCTCTTTTCCCAATAATACAATTCCAGCAACTTGATTATCAAAATCTTCATTTTTTAATAATTGTAATTCTGATTTATACAATTTATCGGAAATCCCTGCATTTTCATAATTTTTCATAATAAATAATAAGTCTTCTGCGTCTTTTGCTCTATTAGGAAAGTTATCCCTCCACGCAAACAACTTTAAAATTGCTAAGCCTGGGAGTGTTGGTATTTTAACTTCCAATATCGGATTTTTTTGGAGCCTAACTAAAGTTGAATAATTATAAACTTCATTAAATCCCATAACAGACATAACAATTTCATTTTCAGGTGGCCAAATTATTTTTTCATTTTTACCAGATACACCTCCAAAGGGGATTATATCAATTATGATATCGTCGTAAAGAACTCTATGTTTCTCTTTTAATTTTTTGAACTTTCCAGACTTTTCTAATGTATTTATTAGTTTGTAAAATTTATTCCAGCTCGAAACTTTAATTCCCAAATCAATATCCATGGTCATTCTTGTTGCTTTAATTTCATAAAAATGTTCCATTATAATATTCCTTGCAAATGCACCAATTATAAAAAAAGATATTTTAAGAGAATCGGCTACTTTTTTTATTTCTTTAACTACAGAAATATATGAACTATCAATTTTCCCTGATATGTTTATTAATATATTTTTCATAAATTATTTCAGCTGTTTCTATAACTCTTTGATTACCGGTATTAATCAAGTCTACATATATTAAAATTGGATTAACTATTTCTTTAAATTTATTATCCCTATCAAATTTCCAGAACCTCTCAAAAAAATCAATATCTCCATTAGGGTCTTTGCGTAATTTATTTTCAATTACAACTTTTTCATACTTTTCACGGTCAGCATAAATGATAATATCTTGGGGTTTCATATGTTTTGTTAATTTATTTGCTGCAACTTCACCTCCCCACTGAGCATATTCCTTATTTAATTTATAATTGATCCACCAGTTTTTAGGTCCTTTAAATTTATTTATTAATAGTTTTAGTCTTAATTTTTCATTATAATATATGCACCATTTATTAAATAATTCTTTTTTATTTAATAATTGTCGACCTATATTACCCATTTCTACTACAAATCCCAAATTAATTAAATCATTCATTACCCATCCTACTGTACCTAGGGCAACATTAGTAATTTTTGCAATATACCTATAGGGTTTTTTTATCAAGTCAGGATAGCATAATAGGGTATAAATAATTTTTAATCCGCTAGGTTCAAAGGCGCGGTGCTGTGCGTTTATAAAAAATATATCAGGGTGTTTATTACCCTTAATAAAAATATATATTGGGTAATAATTTATATAAGCATTACCAGCAGTATCTATGAATTGAATTTCATTTTTTTTTAATTCCTCAGCTCTATTATTATTGACATACCTTGTTATTAAAAGAAGTGGATGTTTTATAATTTTCTTATGCTTTAATAAAAAAGCGATAACTGCATTATTAATATTAAGTTTTATTTCAACATAGTAAAATAAAACTTTTCTTTGATATTTAAATTTTACTAATTTATCAAATATAAAGCCGTTAACATCTTTTTCTTTTTCTTCGATTTCTATTTCTAACTGGATCTTTTTGTTTTTATTAAATTCATCAATTGCAAGATTAAAAATATTATCTTCAATATTATTAACCATTTTGTATTCCTTTGTTCATTATTTTATAATGTTCAGTTATAGTGAACATAACATAATAATGAACATAAAACAAGATTTTATTTATAGAATCAAAAAAAACTCATACCAAATTAAAAATATAATGTATTTGAGGCTTACTATGATATTGGCTCCCCGAGTAGGACTTGAACCTACAACCCTTCGGTTAACAGCCGAATGCTCTACCATTGAGCTATCGGGGAATGAAACTCTGCACGATATGCCATTATAATATATAAGAAGTTTATTTCAAGCTCTGCATCAACATTAATGCTCAAGGAAGTCCCTTAAGGCTCCACTTCTATTCGGGTGCCTCAGCTTTCCCAGAGTTTTGGATTCTATCTGCCTGATCCTTTCTCTGGTAACCCCAAATTCCCTTCCTACTTCTTCCAGTGTTCTGGGATGGCCGTCCTGCAGACCAAATCTTAGCTGGATAACCTTTCTTTCCCTGTCATTTAATGTATTTAAAACTTCCTGAAGTTGTTCCTGAAGCATTGTGAAAGAAGCAGCGTCAGAAGGCGCTTCGACCTCCGAGTCCTCTATAAAATCTCCCAGATGACTGTCCTCTTCTTCACCGATAGGAGTCTCGAGGGACACAGGTTCTTGTGATATTTTCATTATCTCTCTTACTTTCTCAGGAGAAAATTTCATTTTTTTTGCAATCTCTTCCGGAGTAGGCTCCCTGCCATATTTCTGAAGGAGGTATCTCTGTATTCTTATTAGCTTGTTTATAGTCTCCACCATATGCACCGGAATTCTTATGGTTCTTGCCTGATCAGCTATGGCTCTGGTTATGGCCTGCCTGATCCACCAGGTGGCGTAAGTGGAAAATTTATAGCCTTTTTTATAATCAAATTTCTCAACCGCTCTTATAAGCCCAAGATTTCCCTCTTGTATCAGATCCAGAAATAACATGCCTCTTCCCACATATTTCTTGGCTATGCTTACCACAAGCCTTAAATTAGCCTCAACCAGCATTCTTTTGGCTTTTGCATCGCCTGCTTCAATTTTCTTAGCCAGATAAACTTCTTCAAATGCAGTCAGCAGCCTTACCTTCCCTATTTCTTTCAGGTACATCCTTACCGGATCATTTGTGGGAGACTTTATGGTTAAATCCAGCTTTCTGCTAAAAATTTCCTGGGCATTCTTCTTACCCGGGCTTCTGGTATCAATATCCTCGTCATCTTCACTCACAATTTCTATTCCAAGATTCTGTATAACGTCGTAAATATTTTCAATTTGCTCCTTGCTCAGCTCTATATCCGAAAGAGTTTCAGCAATTTCTTCAGTAGTTAGAAGCCCATCAGTCTTGCCTTTGTTAATCAGCATTTTTACCTCTTCCAGCTTAAATTCAGACCCTCTTTTCATATTTAAACTCACCTCTAACTTAAAATATTTTCAAACTCATTTTCTCTTTTTCCAATTCTATCAACCTTCGGTATAACTCATCGTATTTTTTAGCCATCTCATCATCTTTTATGCCGCTGCTTTTACCTTTACTTTTTTCATATTCTATCATCTTTTTCCTTATTTTCTCAATTTCTTCAGAAATATAAATCCCCTTTAAATTACTGATGATTTCACTGCTTACCTTATTTATATTCTCTTCCTTGAACTGCGGTTCGCTAAACAAGATATAATTATACAGCTTCTTTGCATCTTCGTTCTCTATTGCCCCTGACGTAATTTTAAGTGGAAAGTTTACCTTTTTGCCTTCTTCTCTGATTCTTAAAATGTCTTCTCTTACAATCAAATAAAGTTCCCTGGTATCCTCAAACCTAAAATAACCCGGACCCAGGCCCAAAAGCTCATCAATCTGATTTCCCAGCCCGTTTATTACCAGTTTTAATGCCTCCACCTCTATTCTTTTAATAGGAGTTATGTTATCGCTTGCATACTCTTTTTTACCGTTATCCTGATATTCATCCCGGCGTATATTCCTGTTTTTGTAGTCTTTCGCTTTCTTTAACACTTCTTCCAGAAGCAGGTTTTCCTTAAGCTCCAGCTTCCCGGCTACCCTTTTTATACATTCCTCCTGTATTATCCGGGAGGAAAGAGTTGCTATGAACCTTGTAACATGATCACTTGCTTTCAGCTTTCCTGCCAGATTACCGATATCGTATTTATTTATAATGGCGTCAAGTGTAAAATCAATAATATTCATAGAACTTTCAATCTTGCTGATAAAGGCATCTTTGCCCTTTTTAAATATAAAATCCGCAGGATCGTAACCCTCTTCGAGTATAGACACTTTTATGTTTAAATTACTTTCATAATACAGATCCAGTTTATCGTTATACTCTTTTAACCTCTCAATACCTTTAAGGGAAGCATTCCTCCCCGCTGTATCACTGTCAAAGACCAGCACGATATTTTTTGTAAACCGGCCTAAAAGCTTTATCTGCTCTGGGGTAAGAGCCGTGCCCATACTTGCAACTGCGTTTTTTATACCTTTCTGATACAGGGCCATCACATCGGTGTATCCCTCCACTATAAGTACCTCATCCTTCTCGACAATATAATTTTTTGCCTGAGAGATCCTGTATATGTTTTTACTTTTGGAATAGAGACTGGTCTCGGGTGTATTTATATACTTTGCCTTCTGTCCGCCTGTCCTGGCTGCATCCTTGGTTATCCTTCCCCCGAAACCTATTGTTTTACCCACTATATCTTCAGTGGGAAACATTATCCTTCCCCTGAAGCGGTCGTATATCTCACCCGGAGCCCTATCGCTCTCAACGGCAAGGCCGCATTTTACTATCTCATTAGACTTGTATCCTCTTTTCCTGGCAAAATTTGAAAATCCATCCCAGCTATCCAGGCTATATCCTACCTCGAATTCATTTAGCGTTTCTTCAGTGAAACCTCTGTTTTTTAGATAGTTCATCGAAAACAGGCCTTTTTTACTATTGAAAAGAACAAAATTGTAATACTTTCTGGCAAGTTCATTTAATTCCACCAGCCTGTTCTTCAGTTTTGATGGCTGCCTGGAGCTGCTGTAGCTGTACTTCAGGCTATACCCAACCTTTTTTGCCAGAAATTCGACAGCTTCCATAAATTCCGTGTTTTCAATCTTTTCAATAAAGCTTATTACGTCGCCGCCTTCTCCGCATCCGAAACAATGATAAAGCTGCTTTGAAGGATCAACGGTAAATGACGGAGTTTTCTCTTTATGGAAAGGACAGAGTCCTGTATAATTCCTGCCGGTTTTCTTAAGCTTAACGTAACCCGAGATAATACTGTAAATATCCGCTTTGGATTTTAGTTCCTCTACTTCTCCCTGTTTTAAACTTCTGTTCATTATCTTAAATCACAAACACAATAATTAAAATATATTCTAAAACTCCCGGGAATGAAAAAATCAAATTACCTCAAGTCGTAAGAATACTGCGGACCTGTACTTATTTTACCACTACTATATTATTTATAAGAGGGATTATTTCCAAATATTTTAAAATTTTCAAACATTTTTTATTTTTCTTCCTTTATAGCTGCATGAGCAGCAGCCAATCTGGCAATAGGTACCCTGTATGGGGAACAGCTCACATAATCCATTCCGATCTCATGGCAGAATTCCACCGAATTCGGGTCGCCGCCGTGTTCACCGCAAATGCCGATCTTTAAATTCTTCCTTACTTTCCTGCCCTTTTCCACACCCATTTTCATCAACTGGCCCACGCCCATCCTGTCAATAGTGGCAAATGGATCCTTGTCCAGAATTCCTTTTTCCAGATAATCAGGCAGAAACTTACCGGAATCATCCCTGGAAAATCCAAATGTCATCTGGGTTAGATCATTTGTGCCGAAACTAAAGAATTCGGCTTCCGATGCAATTTCATCAGCAGTTACACATGCCCTTGGAATTTCAATCATGGTCCCGACCTTATAATCAAACTTTATACTCTCTTTGTCCATTATGGCATCTGCAACCCTGATAATTTGCTCTTTTAAAACTTTTACCTCTCTTACATTCCCCACCAGAGGTATCATTACTTCAGGTATAACCTTGTACCCTTTCCTGATAAGATCAACAGTTGCTTCAAATATAGCCCTTACCTGCATCTCAAGAATTTCAGGATAAGTAATGGAAAGCCGGCACCCTCTATGTCCCAGCATAGGGTTCATCTCATGAAGGGAATTAATGGTTGCCTTAAGCTCGTCAAATTTTAAGCCCAGCTCCCCCGCTATTTCCCTTATGTCATCATCTTCCTGGGGCAAGAATTCATGCAGGGGCGGATCCAGAAGCCTTATAGTCACAGGAAAGCCGTTCATCACCTTTAATATCCCAATAAAATCTTTTTTCTGCATGGGTAAAAGCTCTCCCAGAGCTTTTTCTCTTTTTTTCTTGCTGTCAGCTACTATCATCTTTCTCATAGCTTTTATCCTATCTGCTTCAAAGAACATATGCTCTGTTCTGCAAAGACCGATGCCTTCAGCTCCAAAATTCAAGGCAACTTCGGAATCCCTGGGAGTATCTGCATTTGCCCTTATTCCAATTTTTTTATAACCATCGACCCAGCTCATAAACTCTTTAAAACTATCTCCCATCACAGGATCCACTACCGGAATTCTCCCTGCAAACACCTCTCCTGTAGAGCCGTCAAGCGTAATCCAGTCACTTTTATTTATCTTTTTGCCATTTGCCTCAAAATACTGTTTATTTTCAAATACTTTAATATCCTCTGCACCGGCTACACAGCACTTGCCCATACCTCTTGCAACCACGGCAGCGTGTGAGGTCATGCCTCCTCTTGCAGTTAAAATCCCCTGTGCGGCCGCCATACCCTGGATGTCTTCGGGGGAAGTTTCCGTTCTTACCAGAATAACATTTCCGTTTTTAGCTTCCTCAACTGCTGTATCTGCATCAAAAACTACTTTTCCCAGCGCCGCTCCCGGTGATGCAGGCAGCCCTTTGGCTATCAGCTCCGCATCTTTTTTAGCTTTAATATCCAGCTGTTTATGCAGCAACTGATCAAGCATTTGGGGTTCTACCCTGGTTATCGCAGTCTTTTTGTCTATAAGACCCTGTTTTAACATATCCACAGCTGCCTTGAGCGCTGCTGCGGCAGTTCTTTTCCCGGTTCGGGTTTGAAGCATATATAATTTGCCTTCCTGAATGGTAAATTCAACATCCTGCATATCTCTGTAATGATCTTCCAGTTTATTACGTATCCCGATCAGCTGTTTGTATATTTCAGGCATTTCCTGTTCAAGTTTGGAAATTGCCTGCGGTGTCCTGATTCCCGCAACCACATCTTCGCCCTGCGCATTTATCAGATATTCACCGTAAAATTTATCCTCGCCCGTGGCCGGATTTCTGGTAAAGGCTACACCGGTCCCCGAATTCTGACCCATATTTCCGAATACCATAGCCTGTACATTTACAGCTGTACCGATATTATGAGGAATGTCGTGAAGATTCCTATAAGATATAGCTCTTTTATTGTTCCAGGAACCAAATACGGCATCAATGGACATGCTTAACTGCTTCCGGGGATCCTGGGGAAAACTTTTACCCTTGGCTTCTTTGATTATTTTCTTATAATCATCTACCAGTCCCTTTAAATCTTCAGCAGTAAGCTCCGTATCAAATTTTACTTTTCTGCTGTTTTTTTTAGTCTGGAGAGCTTCTTCAAATTTGTCGTGTTCCACTCCCATAACCACGTCACCGAACATCTGTACAAATCTTCTATAAGAATCCCAGGCGAATCTTTCATTTTTTGTCTTCTCTATTAACGCCTTTATGGTCCTGTCATTTAAACCCAGGTTCAGTACCGTATCCATCATGCCGGGCATAGAAATAGCTGCTCCTGATCTTACTGAAACCAGAAGTGGATTTTTTTCATCTCCAAAACCCATTCCCATTTTTTCTTCTAATTTCTTTAAATTTTCATTAATTTGCTCTTCCAGACCTTCAGGATACCTTTTGCCCAGATCATAGAACAGGTTACACACTTCTGTGGTTATGGTAAAACCGTAGGGTACGGGCAGCCCTATATTGGTCATTTCCGACAGATTGGCGCCTTTCCCTCCCAGGAGCTTCTTCATTTCTTTCTTACCTTCACCGAAAAAATATACATACTTTTTAGAAACCATTCCTTATCAATCCCTTTCCTACTGTTAAATTATTGACTTTAATTATATTTGCAAACAAATTGAAATATGATATCAGAAAAATTAAAAAAAATTAAGAGTAAATTATTTTTATAACGTCCCTATGTTTTATTGTTGCCCTCTATGATTATTTTTGAGAAGTCCGCCAGCATCAGGTAAATATCAGCCACTTCCTTAACCAGATTAATTCTGTTGGTCCTTATGGTTTTATCCTCGTCCATAACCAGGACCTTATCGAAAAACAAATCTACAACTTCACCAAAAGGCTTAAGTTCGGTAAGCGCTGAACCGTAGTCTTTTTTTAGTATTAATTTTTTAATTATTGTTTCTTTTTTACTCATATGCAAGAATAACTCTTTCTCGTATTTACCTTTAAGAAGACCGGCATCAACTCTTCCGCATTTTTTCCTGTTTACTATATTTTTACATCTTATCATAGGTAATGAAATCTTCTTTATATCCTGTTCTGCGATAAATTTATCAACTGCTTTATATCTTAAATCCATATCCAGGACAGAACAGCATCCCGAGCCCAGAACTGATTCTAAAATATCCAATCTCTTGCCTTTTTTCTCCAGTATGAATCTATATCTGGTGACAATAAAATCCTTGATTTTAAAATTAATATCCGGATCAGCGGCGGCCTTTAAATCGAAAGATTCAGCAAACAGCTGCCGGCTGTAACCTATCAGGCTGTCAAGATCGAAATCATATCGCTTATGGAGTGCCGTAAGTACAATACCCGAGGCTTTTCTTCTCAGCGCAAAAGGATCTGCAGAGCCAGAGGGTATCTTCCCTGACAGAAACATTCCGGTTATAGTGTCAATTTTATCGGCAATAGACAATACTGCCCCTGTATCTGTATGGGGAAGGGTATCGCCCGCATATCTGGGAAGGTAGTGCTCAAAAATTGCATCCGAAACTTTCTTGTTCTCTCCGCTTTCCCTGGCATACTGCCGGCCTACTATTCCCTGGAGTGCAGGAAATTCCACCACCATATTGGTAACCAGGTCACACTTACAGAGCATGCTTGCCTTTGCAAGGCTGTCCGATATATTACCCTCAGGGAGAGTTCCGGACTTCACCAGCAATCGAGCTGTATGCATGCTGATTTTCTTGAGCCTTAAGGCCTTATCATATATGCTGCCAAGATTTGAAAAGAAAATAACCCCCTTTAATTTGTCCAGCCAGTAGTTAAAATCATGCTTTCTGTCTTCCTCATAAAAGAATGCGGCATCACTCAGTCTGGCTCTTAGAACCCTCTCATTGCCTTTCTTTATCCCGCCATTATCCTTTACCCCGTTCTGTACAATAATGAACTTGGTGCTTACTTTGCCTGATCTGTCCAGAACGGCAAAATATTTCTGGTGATGCTGTATTGCTTCTATCAGCAGTTCTTTTGGAATATAAAGAAACTTTTGGGGAAAGCTGCCTTCAATGACATTGGGTATATCAACCAGGTTTACTACATCGTTAAGCAAATCCTGGTTGAGGACCACCCTGCAGCGGCCCTTCCATATTTTCCGTTCCAGATCTTCAATCTGATCCAGTATAAGTCCCTTTCTTTTTTTGGCATCTGCTATTACCATTCCTTTATCTTCAAGCAGCTCAAAATAACTGCCGGTCTCCTTTATGGTAATAGGTCCGGGACTTAAGGTGCGGTGCCCAAAAGTAATATTTCCTGATCTGAGGTTTTCAAGGTTAAATTTTATTACCTTTCTACCGTACAGGGCCAGTATCCATCTTATGGGACGTATGAATTTGATGTCATAATCCGCCCAGGTCATCTGCTTGCCGAAGGACATTGCCAGTATGGACTCCTTGAGTATAGGGGAAAGGATATCTGCAGTTTTTTTACCCTGCTGTTTTATTTTTTTCCCAGCATATATACCCTTGCCTTCAATTTCAATTTCCTCCAGGTCCGAGACTTTCAAATCCAGGCTCCTGGCAAAACCCCGGGCGGCACGGGTCGGATTTCCATCCTTGTCAAATGCAACTTTAAAAAGAGGACCGGTAACCGTTTGAATTTTAGATTTTTGGACCTCTTCCAGTCCTTCCACTACGGCAACCAGCCTTCTCGGCGAGCTGTAGACCTTGATATCTGTAAATTCCAATCTATTTTCAGTTAATTTATTTTTAACGGTCTCTTTAAGCCCGGCTGTCCCCTCATCAATGCATGAGGGCGGAAGTTCTTCGGTTCCAATTTCAAAAATTAAGTCTCTTTTCATCGTTGCTTCCTACTTTTTTTCATCAGCGGATATCCCAGTTGCTCTCTCTGCTCCAGATAAGCGGAGCACAAGTTTTTGGCAAGATTTCTTACCCTGGCAATATATGAAGTCCTCTCCGCCACGCTTATTGCCTCTCTTGCATCCAACAAATTAAAGATATGCGAGCACTTGAGTACATATTCACAGCCCACAAAAATAAGCTTCCTTTCCATAACCTTCTTAAATTCCTTCTCATATCTTGAAAACAAATCCAGAAGCATGCTTACGCTGGCTACCTCAAAATTATATTCGGACCATTGTTTTTCCGATTCAAGATGCAGGTCCCCGTAAGTAATGCTGTCGGACCATTTCAAATCCCAGAAACTGTCCTTATCCTGCAGATACATGGCAATCCGTTCCAGGCCATAGGAAATTTCTGCCGAAACCGGTTTAAGCGGAAGGCCTCCCATCTGCTGAAAATAAGTAAACTGGGTGATTTCCATTCCATCGGCCCATACTTCCCAGCCCAGGCCCGCCGCCCCTATGGTGGGAGACTGCCAGTCATCCTCTACCAGCCTTATATCATGCAGCTTCAATTCAATGCCCAGGCTCTTCAGGGAACCGAGATATATTTCTATTACATCATCAGGAGACGGCTTTAATAGAACCTGAAACTGATAGAAGAACTGGGTCCTGAAGGGATTCTGTCCGTATCTGCCGTCTGTAGGTCTCCTGCTTGGCTCGACATAAGCCACATTCCACGGTTCAGGGCCCAGACACCGCAGAAAGGTATCAGGATTGAATGTGCCTGCCCCTTTTTCCAGATCCATCGGCTGTTTTATGATACACCCATTAGCTGCCCAGTATTTCTGAAGGCTTAAAATTATGTCTTGAAAATTCATAGTTCTTAATTTTAATGATATTAATTTTAATAGTCAATCAAACCGGAGGACAATATCCTCTACTATAGAACTTTTTATATCCGGATTTTAAAAATATATGCTATTAAAACAGATGCCCTGGCAAAAAAGAAGAATCCGGAGCCGGTCATATGCCTATTTTTTTAAGATATTTAAAGCTATCTACATTACATTCCGTATGATAGATTATATAATTTTCTATCAGCCTATACATTCTTTTAAGTGTATGGGGATTTACTTCCAATCCTTTTATATCTTCCAGCTTAAGTTTAAACAAATCACACAAGAATCTATAATCCGATGCGCTTAAAATTTCCTTACCTCCGGTAACATCTGCACATTTCCTGCAAAGAATCCCCCCGTTTTTAACAGAAAAATAAATTTTATGCCTGTGAAAAGAATACAAGCTGCCTAAATTTAAATTACACCTGCTGCAGTTTTTAAGCAGAGGTATGTAACCTGTTATCCTTAAGAATTTAATTCCAAAAAAACACATTGTCTTTTTAAGCTCCACAACATCTTCCGGTTCCATACTATCAATCTCATTAAAACAAACATAGATCAGCTTGAATAGAAGAGGAGTCGAATCCCCGCTTGAAGCCTGGGTTTTTAATACAATTTTGCTTATAATCTCACAGAATACAAATTTGTAAAAATCCAGGGCGATATTCTTAAAATTCTTTATTATCTCTGCCTGATTTATAATATCCAGATTTCTGCCCGTAGAAAGCTCCAGATCGACAAGATTAAAAAGCTCAAGCCTTCCCCTGAGCCTGCTGCGTACCTTGCTTGCTCCTTTGGCCACCGCACTTATTAAATCCCCGTCATGAGAGTACATTTTAACAATCTTATCCGCTTCTCCCAGTTTATATTTTTTTAAAATAATAGCCTTTGTTTTATAATAAGACATTTTTATTTATCAAAAATGGCGCTGTACTCTTTGATTATATTTATCCCGCTGCTGGTTCCCAGCCTTGTTGCACCTGCATCTATAAGTGCCTGGGCATCCCCGAATGTTCTTATCCCGCCCGATGCCTTGACTCCGATATTTCTAGTGACAACTTCTCTTATCAGTCTAATATCATCAAGTTCCACGCCTTTTACCCCAAAACCAGTGGATGTTTTTACAAAATCCGCACCCGATCTCTCAATAATGGAACAAACTCTTTTGATTTCATCCCTGGTTAAAATTGCAGTTTCGATTATAACCTTTATATTTATATGCCTGTTATATTCCGCTATCTGCTCGCGTCTTATCACGCTAACGATTATTTTAATCTCCCTTTCGATATACTCGTAATTACCGCTTTTTATGGCTCCAAGATTTATTACCATATCAAGCTCATCCGCTCCTTTTTTTACATTATCCTTTGCCTCAAAAACCTTTGTTTCTATGGTATTTGCCCCCAGGGGGTAACCGACTACAGAACAGACCTTTACATCAGTATCTACCAGTACTTTTTTTGCTTGTTCTATAAAAGTTGGATTGATGCATACCGCAGCAAAATGATTTTTTTTGGCATTGATGCACAACTGCTCTATATCTCTTGAAGTGGCAATGGGATTAAGTAATGTCTGATCTATCGTTTTTGCCAATTGTTCTTTGGTTAACGTTTTTATCACCCTACCTTAATTTATTCATAAGTTAATATTTTTTTACCGGAAACCAAATCTATCCAGTAAAAGCTTCTTTTTGGTCCAATTTTTTTCAACCTTAACCCATAATTCCAAAAGTACTTTACTCTCAAGCAAATTTTCAAGCTCCAGCCTGGCCTGACTGCCGACTATCTTTAATATATTGCCTGACTTTCCGATAATTATGGCTTTCTGTGATATTTTCTCAGCGTAAATACTGCATGCTATAATAATCAATTTTCTGCCGTCTCTGGTAGCGGATTCCCTGAATTCCTCTATTTCAACATTTATGCTGTGTGGGATTTCATCATACAGATTTTCATATAACTTCTCTCTTACCACTTCCGATATTACTCTCTTCAGAGGCTGATCGGTAACCATATCTTTTTCGTAATACCTGGGACCTTCCGGCAGTTTTTCAGTGAGCAATGTTAGAAATTTATTAATATTTTCCCCGGTTTTAGCAGAAATTTCGTTTACGCGGTCAAAACAATCATAACCTTTCAGCTTTTGTTTCTCTTTTTCTATCCTGTCTTTTGAAACCAGGTCTATTTTATTCAGCAGCAGAAACTTGGGCTGCGGTTTGTGTTTAATATTATCGAAAACAAAGAAATCTCCGGCACCTATTCCACCTGCTATGTCTACAATGACAGCAATCACATCGGAATCATCAATAACATCCGGAACAATCCTGTTTAACTTCTCTCCCAGCAAATTCCTGGGCTTAAAAAATCCGGGGCAGTCAACAAAAATTATCTGGGAATCTCTGGTATTTAGGATACAGTTGATCTTACTTCTCGTAGTCTGGGCTTTATCTGAGGTAATGACCACCTTTTTGCTTAAAATTTTATTAATTAAGGTAGATTTTCCTACATTCGTCCTGCCGATAAGGCCCACGAAACCTGATTTAAAATTATTTTTTTTACTCATAATTCCAAGCTCATCAAATCCCTGTTTATTCCCTTTCCATACTCATCTTTTCTGAGATTAATTCTTTTAAATCCGAAATCGCTATAAAGCCGGACAGCCGCCTCATTATCCGGATCTACGGTTAATTCTATCTCCTTTAAATCTTCGTCCTTTAAAATATTGATAACTTTTTGCATCAATTTTTTCCCAATTTCTCTTTTCCTGTAATCCCTGTCAATATAGAAAGAAAAGATAAAAGCCTTACCTTTTTCGGTCCAGTCTTTTATAAGCTCACATACTCCAATGATATCAGGCTCAGTTTCACTTTTTTTGGCTATGATAAACCTTCCGTATCTTATTATTACCGGTATTACCCACCGGTTTATGGAAGCTTCACTTCCCCAGTTCCTTTTTTCCAACTCTTCAATCCTGCTTATGAGCTTCCAATCAAAATCGTTTATCTCCTGTATAAATATATCATTCATACTAAATTCTAATACTTATAAATCTTGACAAAAAAAGTATATCTACTACCAATTTTACATTATTTGTCAATAGCTGAATTTATATTCAGAAACAGTTTATATATGAAATACGTGAAGTAAATTCCTATTATTGTAATACTATTGTAATATAACAAAGATTAAAAAACTTGATGCCGCATATCAGACTTAAAACTGTTGTTGCCCAGCAATATTGTCACACCTAATCTACTCAAGGAAAAACACTATCTATTAAGGAAAGAAAAGAGATTTCTGTCAGTATCCAGGTATAGTAAAACTATACAATAGATAATTATCAAGCTGGCTTAAGCCCTGATGGAATAAATAAATTATAATACTTCTGCAATAACTGCACATTGATGGCTGGCAATCTTACCAAAGGATTTACCATTACTAAAAGTTAAATAAATTTTTTCCAATTCTTCCGGAGTGTAATTCTTTATAACTCTAAATCCTAATTTTTTTAAAAATTTATTTATTCCTCCCTCCGGTATTCCAAAATGGTATGGTTCTCCATATTTCGATACTAAATTGGCTATTTTTTTTGACCCATAATATTTATAATTTCCTTCAATTACATCTCTGTAAATATAAGTAAAGGCAATAAGACTTTTTTCCATTGAATTCTCCTTTATAAAATTCAAAGTAGCATCGACAGTTTCATCTTTAAGATATTCTGTTACTCCTTCCCAAATGAAAAGGTTTTTCTTATCTTTCTTAAAGCCAGATTCAAATAATCTGTCATCAAGCTTATCTTTATTAAAATTAATAGCAACAAATTGCATCTCATCAGGTATATCAATGTTTTTTTCTTTCAATATTTCAATCTTCTTCTCCTGGGTTGGCGCTAAATCTACCTCAAATATCTTTGTAGCTTTTATATAATCTATAAAACGATAAGCGCGCGAATCAAATCCTGCACCCATAATAATTATCTGATCAAAATTCAGGGTGAGTGCTTCTTTGAATATTCTATCAAAAAGAAAGGTCCTGGAGACAACCCACTCGTAAGTGCCTGGTATATATCTCTTTAATATGGGTAATAGAATAGGTGATAAATTTAACTTCAATCTTGCAGAACCAGTATGGAATTCTTTTGCAAGATAATCAGGTCCTTTAAGATTTCTTTCTTTATTTGAGCAAGCTCTAAAATAGGTTATAAATCCTGCTGTCTCTGAAATATTTTTTTCTATATATTGCTTGCTGTAAGCTGCACTGCTTCCACCCATATTATAAAACTCCTTTCAACATTATTTCATAGATTTGTTTTATGAAGAGTTCATCGAACTCATCAACTTTTTTATCCAGATTAAACATTTTTATATATTGCTGTCTGTATCTCAACCAGAAATGGATTGAGCCAATAATAAGAGTCAATGGTACGATTAGCTCTATATTTTTTCTCAGGATACCTAGTTTTTGAAATTGCTTCCCTATTTCAACCATTTTACCTGTAATCTTTGCTTCGTTTTCAACAACATCATTTCTACCCTCCAGATATGCCCATAAAGATATTCTGTTATATGTCTTATCCTTTTTAAAAAAATTAAATACGGTTTTAATACTCTGATACATCGCCTTTTTTGGCAAACCAATCATTTTAAGATTAGCCTTTAATAAATTACCATAACGTTTAGCAATTTTTTCTCTTACTGCTTTATAAAGATTCTCTTTAGTTTTATAGTGATATAAGATCAATCCATCCGATATCCCTGATCTATCCGAGATCATCTTTATAGATGTTGCATTAAATCCGTATTTGGAAAAAATCTCTTCTGCCGTATTTAAAATTTTCTTTATGGTCAAGCCTTTATCTCTTACCCTCTCTCCGGGACACATAT
>CAZBSE010000026.1:0-11203 GCA_964494385.1 uncultured Actinomycetota bacterium
TCCCAAGGTTATGCATAATGTCTAAATCCTGTCCTAATTCAATCGCTTTCCCTGCCGGCTCAACACCCATTGTGATTATCCTATCAATATGGCTATAAACTCTTTTGATCTCTCCATTTACGAATAGATCCTCTATCAGAAATTCTTCTCTCAGCCTATCTGTTGTATAATGTTTTGCATCTTTTGAATTTGATGGCTGCCTGATTTCCATTTTTATTTCCTCCTGATTTTTAATTGTCTAAACATTTTTCTTATAAAATAGCAGTTTTAAAACTCACAGTTTATCAAAATAATGCTAAAAACTTAAATGTCTCGTTCCCGGTATCTTTCAAGGATAACTTATATAAACTTTTCCTGCCTATAAAGTTTAATTTAACTATTTAAAAAACAAACCCGGCAGCCATAGTGAAAGCGCTGGAATAAACGTAACTAGCAGTAAAATTGTAAAATTACAAATTAAATAAGGTAACGCACCCTTAAATATATCTGTAATTTCCATTTTAGAAATCTTGGCACACGCATTCAAACACATACCAACCGGGGGTGTAACCAGACCTATTGCAATTCCAACTATCATGATGGCACCAAATTGTAGCCCGCTTACTCCAAGGCCCTTCATTACCGGCAATAATATTGGTACCACCAGCAATAATGCCGGTGTAACATCAATAAATGTTCCTATAATTAAAATAATAATATCTAATATTAATAAAATCAAAAATCTGTGAACGTTTAAACTTAAGAAAAAATTAGCTATAAGGTCAGGCACATGTTCAATTGCTAAAATCCATGAAAAAATCATGGAAAATCCAATAATAATCATAATACTACTGGATGATAAAAACACCTTTTTTAAAACTTCCCCAAGCGATCTTACTTTTAATTCTCTATACAAAAGAAATCCTAATAACAATGCATATAAAGCAGCAATTCCTGCGACTTCAGTTGGTGTAGCGACGCCAAACGATATACATAATACAACAAGAACGGGCATCATTACTGCAAGTGATCCATCTCTCATCGTACGGCCAAAATGCTTTATATCAAACTTGATAATTACTGGATGGTAATGCCTCTTTTTTGAAATAACGTAAACCAATGCCAACTGAGTAACTCCAATCAATAATCCTGGTATTGCTCCTGCTAAAAACAAGGCACCTACTGACTCTCCTGATATCATGGCATACAAAAGCATAGGTACACTGGGTGGTATGATCATTCCCATTGTAGATGAAGCTACTGTAATACCGACAGCTACTTCTTTAGGATAACCTTTTTCAATCATCTGCGGTATAAGTACCGAACCAATCGCTGATGTATCCGCAACCGATGAGCCTGAGATACCGCCAAAAATCATACTTGCAATTATATTAACTTCTCCAAGTCCACCTTTAATTGGCCTTACTAAATACATACAAAAATCTATAATCCTTCTTGTAACCCCGCCTCTGTTCATCAGCTCTCCCATTAATATGAATAAAGGCAGCGCTATCATTGTAAAACTATTTGTACCTGCCCAAACACGTTGCGGGGCTATTACAGCTAATTCCGGACTATAAATTCCTATGTATAGTAAACTTGCCGCACCTATAGCAAAAGCAATTGGGACCCCTACAGCAGCAAGTAAAAAAAATGTTCCTACTAATAATGCCACCGACATTTCGATATTCTCCTTTTAAATATTATTATAAGATAATTAAGTTACATTGATCTTCTTTTAAAATCGCTAATTTTTAATGCTATTTTCCTACCCTCATATATTACAACTAATGCAAATGCTATGGGCATCATCGTGTAAGCAGCTCCATACGGGATTTTAATACCCAATGTCAGCGGCTTTCCTGCTTTTTCAATCCAGTCTAAACTGAGATATCCTATAATTACTACAACACTAATATTTATACAACTTATTAGTATATCAACGATTATTTTAATTTTTGGAGGCAATTTATCTTTTAAAAGTGATATCTTAATATGTTCTTCATCTTTTATACCTAAAATCAAACCAAAGTAAGTTGTTCCAATAAATAATAAAATAATTAACTCTTCCGTCCAATTAAAAGCAATATTGAAAATATATCTTAAAAATACTGTCATTATAATAAAAAATGCCATGGCACTCATAAGTCCGCAATTCCAGTAATATAAACCGTTATCAAGACCAATAAATAAGCCGTTAAATATTTTTTTTAGTACTTTCATTATCTTTCTCCGTAAAATACCCCTTTTTATATAGGAAAGAGAAAGGTAAACACACTTCCTCTTTCCTATATTTTACTTTCTTACTTATATCTTCCTTTTACAGTATTGCTCTGTCAATCTTCTATTCTAGTTCAGCTCGTGCTCTATCCAGAAGATCTTGAGTAAACCATCCTTCATCAATATAGTAGTCGTAAACAGGTGCACACATATCAATAAATACCTGTTTCTGCTCTTTTGTTAATGTGGTAACTTCCATGTTTTCTTCTATTATAGGTATACCTGCTGCTTCTTTTGTCTGCATTAAGGTATCACTATACTTCATCGATTCTTTACCTGCATCGACAACAATATCCTTAAGGTAAGCAGGCAATGAATTCAGCCAGTCAGGATTTACTATGAAAGGATCCGGATGGATTTGGTAATTAGCCATTGTAATATATTTTTGGACTTCGTAAAATTTCTTATCACAAATATTAACAACTGGATTCTCCTCACCATCTGCAACACCTGTTTTTAGTGCCATATATAATTCAACATAAGCAATGGAAACCGGGTTTGCTCCTAAAGCTTCCATAATTTTAATAATGGCATCTACTGGAGGAGTTCTCATTTTAAGTCCTACGATATCTTCCGGAACTACAATTGGCCTTACATTATTTGTCCATTGTCTAAATCCGCCTGCATCTCCGGTTGCCAGGACAACAAGACCTTGATCCGAAGCACTTGCAGCAATCTCGTCTCCAATAGGTCCTCTTGCAATTTTTACGAAATCATCTGCTTTATCAAATAAGAAGGGCATCAAATAAAGTGTTAATTGTTGTGTAACTAAATCAAAGCAACCTACTCTAGCGCCTTCCAGTGCTCCCGTTTTAACTGATTCCAACATTTCAGTTTCGGTTCCAAGTTGACCACCCGGATATATTTCTACATCTATTGCACCCTCTGAATTTTTCTCAACTAATTGCTCAAAAAATAACAAAGACAGATGCCTGGGCATATCAGTTCCATGTGTATGCCCGATCTTCATTGTATATGTTCCGGGTGCCACTACTTCTTCTTCCTCTTCAACTACTGCTTCTTCTACTTCTTCTTCAGCTGTTGCTTCTTCCACTTCTTCCTCGGCTGCTGCTTCTTCCACTGCTGCTTCTTCTTTACACCCTGCAAGTGAAAAAGTTACAACAATTGATATACTTAACAACAACACTATTATCCATAATAATGATTTTTTCATTTCTATATCCTTTCCTTATAAACTTCCTGTTATTTTTTACTATAAAAAATTAATATATTTTTTCTTAGAAATCACCTCCTTTGCCACTTTACTTTTCATATCATCTTTGGTAAATTTCTCCTGAGATTTGTTTGTGTTGTGGTTCTAATATAACCCAATAAGGATTATATCAGTCATCACAAGCAAATCTCTTTTTTTCTAACATTCATCACCTCACTTTTAATTATTTTTTTGTACTTTTGTTTTATTCTTTTACCTGATAGAAAAACTTTTTTGTTCTTTAAAAATTAAGCTAAGGCTTTAAAATTACTGTTCAATAAACCCTAATTCTTTTGAAATTCTATTCGCTTTATCTATTAAAATATCCTTAAACGTAATTAATTTTGATAAATTCATCCTTGTCTTTATCGCAGATATACTTACTGCATATCTAACTCTCCTGCTGTAATCTTTAATCGGCGCGGCGATACAGCAGATATTTTCCTCATGTTCTGAATCGTCAATTGCAAATCCCTTACTTTGTATATCTTTTATAGCTTTAATAAACTCTTTTTTATCGGTAATTGTCTTTTTTGTCAGAGGTATAAAATCGAGACTCCCGATTATGCTATTTATAATCTCATCCGTTTGAAAAGCCAAAATTGCCTTTCCTGCCGCGGTACAATTAATAGGAGCAACGTTTCCAATTCTTGAATACATCCTGATAGGCTTTATGCTTTCAATTTTATCTATATAAACAACTCTCTTTCCATCAAATGTAGTCAGGTGAATGGTTTCGTTTGAATACTTTTCAAGTTCCAATAGATATGGGTGCGCAATATTTCTTATATCTATGGAATCAATTATTTTTGTGGCAATATTTAAGAATTTTAATCCCAGGCTGTATTTTTTATTGCCTGGATTCATTCTAACAAAATTATATTTTAATAATGTTTTTAAGAATCTATGAATTGTGCTTTTATCTATATCCAGTTTATCAGCAATATCTTTAAGCCTTAATTCACTGCTGTTCTCTAATAAATCTATTATTTTAAAAAATCTTATTAGTGTCTCTACCATATAAAATTTCAAATAATAATATTTAGTTTCATTATTTAAAACTTAAAATACCAAAACAAATCGTCTTTGTCAAGAATTTGATTTAATATATATTCTTCTTTTATTAGGATTTAATTTTGATTACAGGAGGGAAAAATTTTCCACTTAAAAGTAAATTAACTCAAAATTTTGAGTATTTAAATAAAAGTCTTTCTAAAAAATCATAAAAAAATTAGAATAAGATACTGATTAAAATTTAACTACATGCAAAGAGGACAATATGTTTTTTAAACCTGATATTAAAACTTATATTCCGGGTAAGATAGTATGTGTGGGAATGAACTATAAATCACATGTCAGAGAACAGGATGGCCGTTTTCCCGAAAAGCCGGTGCTCTTTCCCAAGGCAAAAAGCTGCATAGTAAAAAACGGTGAATACATCGTATATCCGCCGGAGGTCAAAGAGCTTGATTACGAAGTAGAACTCGCTGTGGTAATAGGTAAAAGGATGAAGGATATACCCGCAGAAAAAGTACCGGATCATATTTACGGTTATACTATAATGAATGATATTACAGCCAGAGATATCCAGAATAATGAATCTCAGTGGTACAGAGGTAAAAGTTTTGATACTTTCGGGCCGATGGGACCGGTCATCGTTGAAAAAAGCAGAATACACCACCCCCAGAATCTGAATCTTAAATCTTATGTGAATGGTGAGTTAAGACAGAACGGAAATACATCGGATATGATATTTGGAATCTATGAGCTCCTATCATATATCTGCAGGTCCATCACGCTGGAAACAGGGGACCTCGTATCCACGGGGACCCCATCAGGAGTGGGGATTTTCACAAAAGAGAAAAAATTACTAAGGCCCGGAGATACGGTAATTTGTGAAGTTGAAGGAATAGGAAAACTGGAAAATAAAATTGTTTCAGCTCGATAAATCACAGACTGGCAGAATCTTTATCCGGCTAATGGAAAATTTCAAATATTTCTCTTTTAAAATAAGAAAAAATGAATGATATTTATCAGATCTTTATAGGCTCCATGATTGTAGCTTTCTCCGGCGCAATGGTGCCCGGCCCCATGCTTACCCTGGTTATCAGCAGTGTTGCCAAAAAAGGCTTCTGGACTTCTTTTTTTATTGTGGTGGGCCATTCTCTGCTGGAGCTGGTGGTGGTAATAGGATTTTTACTTGGAATATTAAAATATTTGGAAAATCCAGTTATTGTCAAAATAATAGGGATACTGGGGGGAGTTTTTTTACTGTATATTGGGGTCGATATTATAATCTCAATCTTTAAAAAGAAATATGCAATTGATTTCAAATCAATTGCAAAAAAGAGAACCATTACCGGAAAATCTACCGGAACGGTGATACTTCAAGGTATTCTGATAAGTCTTATGAATCCATACTGGTATATCTGGTGGATCAGCATAGGAGCAGCTTTTCTTATAAAAAGTGTAAAATTCAACACCCCGGGTATTTCCTCCTTTTATATCGGACACATCAGCGCAGATTTTATCTGGTATTTATTTATCGGATTTTTAATAAACACGGGGCGTAAATTCTTCAACCAGAAAATATACAACTGTATACTGGCTGCCTGCAGTGCGTTTTTATTTTACCTGGGTATAAGATTTATTATTGAGGCTTTAACCTAACCCGCTACAATTTATATTCTTTCCATATTTTAACAAATTCTAATATCTTTTTTATGGAAAAACGTTACAAATCAATTTTATTAAAATAATATCATCTGTACCTTCGATATTTTTTTAAATACTTTAAACAGTGAATATTGTAATATTAGAATATATATAGTATTATTTTAATTCATATTACCTTTACCCGCGATTTAAAATCAGATAGGAGCGTCTCTATGGAAAAAGAGGACTTTTACGACTTGCATGCGGACATATGCAAAACCATTTCTAATCCGAGAAGGCAGGCTATTATCGATACCATACGGGGAGATGAAATGACAGTTAGCGCTCTGGTAAAAAAGACGGGAATATCTCAGGCAAATCTTTCTCAGCATCTGGCAATTCTAAGAGCAAAAGGAGTTGTGCATACCAGAAGAGAAGGCACCAATGTTTTTTATTCGATTGCAAACCCAAAAATTATAGAAGCATATGACCTTATAAGCGAAGTGCTAAGAGAATCGATACAATCAAGAAATAAAACCGTAACAGACGTATTAAATTACAATAAATAGTCAGCAGGAGCTATAAAATGACTGATAAAAAGAAGAAAAAACTGGCAATGGTAATTTTTAGCGGCGAACTGGATAAATTAATGGCTGCCTTTATCATAGCAACCGGTGCAGCCGCATCCAACATGGAAGTGACCATGTTCTTTACTTTCTGGGGACTTAGAGCTTTAAAGAAGAATATCCTGACCGGCAAAAGTTTTATGGGGAAAATGATAGGTTTTCTGGAAAGAGGAGATATAAACAAAGCTTCACCCAGCAAATACAGTTTTGGCGGCCTGGGTCGCTGGATGTTTGGAAAAATGATGAAATCAAAAAATGTTTCAACATTGACCGATCTCAGGAAGATGGCCATAGATCTGGGAGTAAAATTATATGGCTGCCAGATGAGCATGGGAATCCTGGAAATTCCCAGGGAAAAAATGATTGATGAAGTTGAAGCCTGTGTGGGAGTTGGTTTTTTTATCGAACAGGCCCAGGAATCAGGCGTACAGTTCTTTATTTAAAATCTTCCTAAAATCATATATTCCAGGGATGCTTTATTCTTTTTTCCGAAATTTTCTGTTAAAATTTTTACAATTACAATTCGTAAAATACACCTGACAGGAGTTATCATTTTCGGGCTGAAAAGAAACAAAATCTTTATTCTATCCCTCATTGTAACTGTTGTACTTTTATCGGGTATTACCTACGGCGCAGCATCATTAACTCAGGCCAGAAGTACCGTTAACCTTAATTGTGACATTTCTAATAAGAGTTCTTATATGTCTTTAAAAAAATACTCGTGTACATTCGCCGGGAATAACATTAATTTAAACTCCGGCACTGCAGATAATGCCGGAACCGGTTTTACAAAAATAAATTTACTGCTGACCGAATCCATACATAATCTTATCGAACAAATCCATGAGAGTCCGAAGGACGATCCTGTAAACGATGGAAAAAACCAGACTTCTGCAGCCGAATCTTCTGCTGATACAGCCGGCTCGTCTCCAGAAGAGAGCCAGGATCAAAGTCCCGGCTGCATAGAAGCCCGGATACTCTATTATATTAATAAAATGAGAACACAGAAGGGGCTTCAGGTACTGAACTCCAACCAGGCCCTGATAAATGTTGCCTGTTCCAGGAGCCTGGATATGGTTAACAAAAATTACTTTAGCCATTATACTCCGGAAGGTAAAAGTGTAACCGATATCCTTAGAGAAAACGGGATGATTTATGCTTTTGCGGGTGAGAACTTATTCGAGTGCGCACCTCCATCGGCGGGCACGCCTGAAACCATAATCAACACCTGGCTGAATGGTTCTATCCATAGAGCAAACATTTTTAATCCCAATTATAGCCGGGTAGGCATTGGTGCGGTTGACAAGGGAAACAGAAGAGTGGCTGCCATAGTCTTTTCAAATTAATACCCGGAACTTTTTTAGCCCTGTATTTCTATTTCTTCTTTGATTTTGATCCTATTATAAGATAGGCAAAATAGACTGCTGCCATATTGGCTGGTACCTGAAAGAGCCAGTTCCAGTATATATTTCCGAAATAAGTAAGATATCCCTGGGTAATATAGTGCAGGGGAAGAAATATTATCGGCAGCCAGATAATCGACCATAAAAATATTAACAGGAACTGCAGCCATCCTTCAGGGAAAATTTTGGATATATTCTTGTATTTTATAATTACGATCCAGGCGGTAAAAACTATAATAGAGAATATAACTGCGGTGGGAACCTGAACCGCCAGCTGATTGTACTGCTTTAAAAATCTATGTATCCCGAAACCAAACATAACCGAAATTATATTGACCGCGGCTAGGATAAAACTATGCAGGACAAGTCTAAAAATCTTCATACGGTTTAAGTAAATACCATACCAAATTGATTTGTAATAATTATATTCTAATTAAAACAAAATACCAGAGACTGGTGAAAAGGTAATATATTTTTTATCAGTCTGCATTCATTTTCTCAATAAGCTTTTTTAAAAAGGAATTCATTTAAATTTCTTATTTAATAATTTTTTTTATTTTATTATAATCACTGTTGACCATTAAAAATTCATACTTACCCTAATTTATGTATGTCAAATTAGTCATAGAGGTGCTGGGAGGACTGGCCCTTTTTATCTTTGGAATCAACAGACTCAGTAATAGTCTCCAAAAAATTACTTCTAACAAATTAAAAACCGTAATAAATACACTGACCAAAAAAAACTGGTCCACTGTGCTGGTAGGTATTTTTACAACTATGCTTATCCAGAGCAGCAGCGCAACATCCGTAATGACAGTAGGTTTCGTAAACGCCGGTCTTATAACTCTAAGACAGGCAATAGGGATAATAATGGGTGCAAACATCGGTACCACCATAACTGCACAGATAGTATCATTTAAAATAGATATTCTGGCATTCCCCTTAATCATCATCGGGTTCCTTATACATTTCCTGAGCAGGAGAAGAAGATTTAAAAATATCGGAATGACCATAATCGGATTGGGGCTCATTTTTCTTGGAATGACTATAATGAAAGGAGCACTGGATCCGTTAAAGGATAATGAAATGTTTAAAAATTTTCTCCTGGTCTTCAGCAGGAATCCATTCTACGGGATCCTGGCAGGTCTGGGCCTGACAGCTCTTCTCCAGAGCAGCTCGGCTACGATAGGGCTGCTTATCGCTCTTGGTGCCCAGGGGCTGCTGCCCATAGAAGCTGCTATTCCTATACTCATAGGAGATAATATCGGTACCTGCTCGACTGCGCTGATATCAAGTATCGGTACAACCATCACTGCCAAAAGAACTGCCTTTTCACATTTGCTATTTAATATTTTCGGAACCGCACTCTTCGTTATCCTATTATATGCTTTCAGACTGCAGCCTTTAATTATCAACCTGACCGGTAAGAGCATACCGCATCAAATAGCAAACATCCATACTATCTTTAATGTAGCTACTACCATAATCCTATTCCCCATGATTAAATTATTTGAAAAAATAGTGCTAAGGCTCTTCCCCGGCAAGGATATAACGGTACATAAAAATGCACTGTATCTGGACAGCAGGTTGATTCAGACTCCCTCTCTTTCATTAGAGCAAGCGCAAAAGGAACTGCTAAGAGTAACCAAAATAGCTCAGGACATGTTAAATCTTGCATTTGAAAGAATGTATAAAAGGGACATTATCATCGAAAAAAAAGTTCTTGACAGAGAATCAGCCGCAGACAGCATTACAGAAGATATAATAAGATACCTGACCAAAATATCCCAAAAGTCATTGGGCCTGGCACTTTCCAATAAACTTACCAACCTGCTGCATATAGCTTATGATGCAGAAAGAGCAGGTGACCATGCCGAAAGCATATTGTATCTCATAATTGTAAAAGAAGAGAACAAAATGATCTTTAGTAAAATTGCATACAGTGAGCTGGAAGACGTACACAGTAAAGTAAATCAGCTTTTTAATTCCTTAATATCGGGTATGGAGAATAGCAATTTAAACCAGCTCAAACAATGTGAAAAGATTGAATCCGAAATAGATTCAATTGTAAAAGAAATAAGAACAAACCATCTGAAGAGGCTTCAGAATGGTGAATGTATGCCCCTTTCTGGAGTAGTCTTTTCGGATATTATATTACATCTTGAAAGAACCGGTGATCTTCTTTTTGGAATATCGAGGAATCTTTGCAACATTGAGCAATACTAGCCTAATCAAAAGCATTCTTTGTCCCTTAACCCGCAGAATTCACTCTCCAGCTCAATTTCTATGGTGGAATGCTCCAGCCCCAGGGATCCGGTAATCTTTTTAACTTTTTTCTTTATTTTAATTATTTCATCCGCAGTTGTGTCATCCCTTACCACAATATGGGTGGTCAGAACATTGTTAAGGCTGTCCATGGACCATATATGGGTATGATGTATATTTATAACCTTCTCAATCTTTAGAATTTTGCTTTCCGTCTCCTTGACATTTATTCCCTCGGGGACTGCCTGCAGAAAAATAGAAAATGTCTTTTTCAGGTTAATAAAAATTCCATATAAAATATAAACCGTGATCACTATCGATAATATAGGATCAAGTATGGGAACATTCTTATAAATCATTACCACACTTATAATCAGGACAGCCGCCCAGCCCAGTACATCTTCAAGAAGATGCAGGGTAACTATTCTTTCATTCAGAGACCTTCCTTTCCTGACCCGCAGCACTGCAATTCCGTTTATTACTATTCCGCCTACGGCCAACAGTAACATTCCCCGTGCATTGGGCTGCCCGGGGCTAAGCAGATTCGGTATTGCCCTGGATAATATATAAACTGATCCCAGAATCAGTACCAGGCTGTTTATCAGCGCCGCCAGCAATGAATATCTTCTGTACCCGTATGAATATTTTTCATCCTTTTTCTTTCTGGAGTATTTTTCTAAAAACCAGGATAATCCAAGCGAGAGGCTGTCTCCAAGGTCGTGCAGTGCATCGGAAATAATGGCAAGACTGCCAGTCCACAGCCCTCCTGCTATTTCAATAAC
>CAZBSE010000026.1:11303-17616 GCA_964494385.1 uncultured Actinomycetota bacterium
TTTTTTGTGTATTTATTTTTTAGTTTCCGGATTATTTATCTACTACCGGACAAGAAGCCACCCCCCAGATTCCGGGGCCGGTATGTGCACTCATAATTGCGGTTATTTCAGTTAAAAACAACTCGTCAATTTTAATTCTCCTGTCTCCTTTTATCATCTTTCTAATTTCCAGAGCCGGATTTATATCCGATCCGTAAAATATCCCAATCTTTTTCTTCATAGAAGAAAAAGAATCTTTTCTTATCTGTTTATAAAGCTCAATAATAGAATTTTTTTTATTTTTTACAAATTTTTTTAACTTCACCTTTCCATTGCTGCCAATGGTAATAATCGGCTTAAGCTTTATTGACATGGATAAGAATTTCCCCAGAAAAGGCGCCCTTCCGCCCCTGAATAAATATTCAAAATTATCGAAAGTTGCAAACATCCTGTTCCTTTTTACCATAAAATCTATAATATTATCTATCGTTTCTTCACTTTCACCTCTTTCAACGGCTCTTGCAACTTCCAGAACAATAAAACCAAGACCAACAGCGGCAGTCCTTGAGTCAATAATCTTTATTCTGGCTTTTTGGAAAAATTTTTCAGCCTGTTTTGCCGAATTTGATGTAGCAGAAAGCCTCGAGCTTACATGCACGGAATAAATCAAGGTTTTTTTCTCCTTTTCTATTAATTCTCTATAAACCTCCATAAAATCTCCCACTGAAGGTGTGGAGGTATATACTTTCACCCCTGATCTTAGTTTTTGATATACTTCACTGCTGGTTATTTCTTTTCCTTCAAGGTACAGCTTCCCGCCAAATCCGATATACAGCGGTACCACTTTTATGTCATATTTCCTGACAAGCTGTTCAGGTATATCCGATGTTGTGTCCGTTACTACCGCAATTTTTTCCATTAGCCTATCTTCTTGCTCTTTTAAATTTCTAACTCATTTTACAATATTTTAAACAAAAAAATACTTTTTTTAAAATTAAAAATTTTCTTCCATGCCAATCCTTTATAAAGTATAATTCTGTATAAAATATTTAAATTCAGATTAGTGGAGATAATTTTATGAAATATACAAGAAATAAGTTTTACCCTGTAATTATTATATCTGTTCTGGTCCTGCTTTTTATCTTTATGATCCCTCTTTCCGGATGGACAAACCGTTCAAATATCGATCAGCTGCCGGTGTCGGGCTCATCTGTTCTGGGAACGGGCAGCAGGCCCGTTGCGGTCATGGTGGAAAATAGCTTTGCGGCCAGACCCCAATCCGGACTTATTTTTGCAGATGTGGTATTTGAAGTCGTAGATGAATACGGTATTACCAGATTTGTGGCCATTTATAATTCCAACGATGCCTCCGTGGTGGGACCGGTCAGAAGTGCAAGACCTTATTATGTAGAAATAGCAAGGGGTTTTGACCCGATTTATGCTTTCTTCGGCACCTATCCGGAATGCTATAAGGTAATAGAAGATATGGGAATATATGTTCTAAGTGCAATGTCCGATAGGTCCGGCAACAGCTCCATCACCGGACAGGCCCCCTACTGGAGGGACTGGAACAGGAGTTCAATACAGGAACATACAGCCTTTATGTCGGTGGTAAAATTAAAAGAAAAAGCGGCGCAAATCGGATATCCTCTTGAAGGCGGGGGCATACCGTTCCCCTATAAAACTGATGCATCTGAAGCAGCAAGAGGAAATATTACCAATATCCATGTAGATTTCTCCACCCATGCCTATGCACCCCGTGGTTTTAACCTTGAATATGTCTACAATAGAAGCGGTAATTTTTACCTGCGGAATATGGGAGGTTACGCCCATCTTGATTATGATACCGGCCAGCAGATAACAGTCAAAAATATAGTGGTAATGGTAACAGACATTCTGGGACCTCTGGATAAATACGGCCATATGTCGGTCAGAACCACCGGAAGCGGACTTGCCTATATGTTCTTAGATGGAAAAGCCATTCAGGGAAGCTGGCAGCGCGGAAGCGCTTTTGAACCCTATACATTCAGAGACGGTAATGGGAATGTGGTATCATTCAATGCGGGATCAACCTGGATAGCAATGGTTCAGGGAGCCGATAAGGTTAGTTTCCAATAGTTTTTAGCCGTCCGGCCATAAACTGGCCTGCATGTAAAATATTTTTAAAGCAGCCTTTTTTCCCCTTTGATTTCCTGGATATCAGTTATATCCTGGCTGACTTCAAGGCAGCCCATATATTCATGTCCAATATCATAAATAGGAAAGTATCTTATATATATCACACGGTTATTTAAATTAATCCAGAATTCAGCTACTTTCCTCTTTTTGGCCCTAAAGTCATCAAGTATCTGCTGCACTCTATCAAGACTTTCTCTGGGATGGCAATTTTGCACCTTTAAGCCAATTACAGAAGTTGGTCTCTTAAATACCCTGGTCTCTAATTTATTAAAATATTTTACTTCATCATTTCTGCCGACGAAGGTTATATCAACAGGTAAGGCATCAAGTATAAGTTCAATTTCCTTTGCACTCAATTTACCGGTCTTAAATTTTAAAGTTTCATTTTCAGACATAAAACTCCTCCCGATTACGTTATTAAAATCATCCTATGCTAGCATAGCATAGAGCAGATTATTTTTTAATTCTTAGAGGAAATATGACTTACTTTTACAAAGCTGTATGTTTTTTTATTCTCTTTTCCCAGCTTAAATAAACCTTCTCCTGTCAGTTCGGATAATATATCTTCTCTTTTCATATGATGGTCACTGACAGATAGGAAACCTTCCGGTTTCAGAATACGATGCAGTTCTTCCAGCACCGGTAACTTATTATATAAATCATGATATGCATCATAGAGTAAAATAATATCCATACTGCTGTCGGGCAGGCCGGTTTTGCAATCCGACTGAATTGTCTCTACATTATGCAGTCCTTCTTTTATAGCAGCACGTTTAACTTTCTTTACTGCCAGAGGATGAATATCCAGTGCATAGATTCTGCCTTTCTCTCCCACCAGCCCGGAAGCAGCAATAGAATAGCTCCCCGGACCGCATCCGAAATCAAGAACACTGTACCCCGGCTTTATATTTACCTCTTTTAGGATATTTAAAGGAGACTTAAATAAATCTCTTAATTTAAACGACAGACACATGAACTCGAAATCAAAGCTTGATTGTAATTGTTCCATTATATTTTCCTTTCCTGTCCTGGGCTGCTTAATTTGTTACTGCTTTTCACCAATTATGCCCATGCCCATTAAATTACTGCCAATCCTGCAGTTTCCAATCCCGGTTTTTGACAGAATAAGTTCTATCTCTTCTGCAGTATATGCAGCATTTATTGAAGATACCAGACCTTCCTTCATTTCTCTGGTCCTGATAAGCAGTTTCATTAATAATACCATCATTGGATTTATATCCCTCCGTAAATCTCCCACAAAAAACTTACCGTTAGGTTTTAGGACCCTGTATATCTCGCTAAATATCAGCCCGGGCTCTGCCCATTCATGCAAGGACTCGCAGCTGAACACCCCGTCGAACTCATTATCTCCAAAAGGTATTTTATGTGCATCACCCAGAATATATCTTACTCTCGGCCCAAGTCCATATTCTCCGGCATTTCTCTGTGCGACTTTAATCATATTGGAACTGATCTCCATTCCGGTAAGTCTGGTCCCTTTAGTTTTCTTTAACCATTCAAGTCCCAGATAATCGGGCCCGGAGCCAACTTCAAGAACCGATCCTTTATCTATCCCCGCTCTTATAATATCACTTGTCTCCAGCCATCCTTTATCCCTCATCATCCTTTTGGCATCATCAAACAGCCTGACTTCCATTTCGTCCTGTATACCTTCATCTGTTTCTATAACTCTTGGTCTGATCATCTAAATCCTCCAATATTTATTGTATTTTCTAAAATTTATTCTTTTTCTTTGCCGGAACTTTCTCCGGATTCGCCTATTCCCTGCAGTATCTTTAGTGCTATTTTTCTCATGACACTGGCTTTTGCAATTGCAATCCCTTTCTTTTCATCCCCTATAATCAACAGGTCATCCCCTGGCTTGATATTGAATATATCTCTTGCTTTTTTAGGAATTACAATCTGGCCCTTTTCGCCGACCTTTACCGTTCCGAATATATGCTTCCCTTTTTCTCCATGTATTTCCATATTTACCTACTTTTCATATTAGTTATACTTTTCATACTAATTATACAAGTAGGATTTAATTTGTCAAGGACTATTTTTAATATTACTTAAAGCTCTGCTCAAAAAGACAGCCATTGGCACTCATATCGGTCCGGGCATCTCTCACAAGCTCTCTAAAGTCCTTTGAAATTTTTGCCATCTCATCTCCTGCATGATCGCCGTGGCCGGACAGTGCAATTTTTCCAAATTCCGAATTCATCAGATTCTTTAATTTCCTCTTTAGGAAAAATGCCGGCACCATTTTCATTATTTTAAATTTTTTCGGCAGTATTGGGATTCTCATTTCTTCTAACGCTTTTAGATTCTCCTTAAATGCTTTAATCGACAAAATTATTAGCTCATCATCATCTCCCAGTCTTCCACATTTATTTTTTGCCGCATATCCCCCCATTGCCAATGGGCTTATAAGTGCCGCATGGGTTTTTAACCAGGCATCCATGTTTTGTGGAACTTCAATCTTGATTCCAGCTTTCTGAAAAGTATCTCCGATGAATTTAACACGTCCGCTTATGCTTCCATCAGGTTCCCCAAAGTACAGGATGCAATAATCCACATAAGCAGCAATAACAAAATGATTCTCACGATATCCGCCGGGTCCTCCAAATCCCAGTAAAACCCTCTGATTGCCAAGAAATTTTAAATATTCTTCTGAACCATTGACATTATTGCCTACAAAAATAAAAGTCGGAACCTTTTTATTCTTTTTCAGGACCGGCAGTATTTCTCTTACCTGCTGATACTGCATTATAATAAGAACTACATCATAATAGTCCTCCGGCCCTAATTTATCGGTAACATTGATATCGGTTCGGAACTGCTTATCCATAATCCTATCTTCAATGACAATCCCGTATTTTTTTAACTGCTCCAGTCGCCTGCCTCTTGCCAGGACCGTAACATCATTTCCCCCGCTCTTTAGTTTGTATGCAAACATGCTGCCGATTACTCCGGCTCCGTAGATTAATATCTTCATGATTCAAACCTCCTTATAATTTAATAATTATTAGGCATGCCTAACATTTTAACACATAACTAAGATTTTGTAATTTAAAAAGTTAAATAAATGCTCACTGCAATACTTTCCGGGATTAATACAATGAATTTAAAACTTGTTGGTGCAATCCTGGAAACTTTATATCTGTAAATAAGGTTTCAAATTTACTAAGTAAATTTACTTATCATGGTATACTTAGATGTTCTCTGATAGTGTGGACTAAATACTATAAAATTGCTAATATAAAAAATCATTTATGGCATTTGAAAACATATAACCTTCGAAAAAGTAAAAATAGAATTATAGAATCATATGAAAAATAATTCAGATATTTCTTTTAAAATTATATGCTCCCTCGAAGAACTTATTGCTGCTTACAATGTTAGATTTACTGTATTTTGTGAAGAACAAAATATCCCATATTGTATAGAAACCGACGAGAATGAATTGAGTAGAATTCATATACTTGGCATGCAAGGCAACGAGCCTATCGCGACAGGAAGAATGCATGTAATTAATGATTGGCTGAAATTTGAACGTATAGCTGTAAGGAAGACATGGAGATCCCGTAGAATTGGTTCAAAGTTAGTAAATTATATGGTAAATACTGGTAAGGAAATGGGAATATTTAAATATAAACTTCATGCACAAGTTAGTAACAAAGAATTTTATAAGCGGTTAGGATTTAAAACAAAAGGTAATATTTTTATAGAAGCAGGTGTAGAGCATATTTTAATGATACGAAAAGATGATGCTTCAAAGTAAGTGGGGTTTCTTCTAATCTTGAATCTATTCGGCCACAGTAGCTGATTTCAGCCCGCGATGGACACCTGGCGGCAGCCAGATTATGTTTATTTCTGATAGAAGTGGAAACTACGAAATATTCCAGATGAATGTCGATGGCTCTAACATTATCCAGGTAACTAATACAGACTCCCCAATTATTAACATTGACATATCACCTGATGGCAGTCGTATTGCTTACACCTATGCCTATGCATATCCGCAGGGTGCTGATCTGTATATCATTGATAAAGATGGGTCGCCGGATACTATTGTGCAAGTTACTGATAATAAAGCTGCAGCCTTCGATGACAGCCCAACCTGGTCAATGGATGGTGAAAAAATCTTCTT
>CAZBSE010000027.1:0-17393 GCA_964494385.1 uncultured Actinomycetota bacterium
GAAGAGGAAAAAGCTACTAAGGATGCTGCTAAGGAAAAAGACTTAGCAAAAGATAATAAGATTGATAAAATAAACATCAAAGAGAATATACCTGAAGTAGAAAAAGTTTCTAATTTAGGCAAAAATGCTGGGGATGATATTGATAGCTTAGAGGAACTTTTAGAAATAATTGAGATAACGGACCAAAATCAGATTTTAGATATAAAAGCAGTTATGGAAGAAAATGAGATAGTAGATATTTTAGATGTGAATGAAATTATCAATGAAAATAATTATCTTGAAATCGAGTATGCTGATATAGAAGACACAAACATTCATTCAGATAATTCTCTTGAATTCCTCTGGAATAAAATTAAAGAATTTGCTTATTATTACAATTCATAATTTCATTTGAGTACTATTGTCCACTCTAGACGGTCATTATAAATACAATTCAGGTATAAAAATATCTCAACTTTAAGCCATTATCGCGTTTCTACATTGTGTACAGTGGCCAGTCAAATGATACAAACAATTCATTATACAAATATAAAATTAGTTTTAATTATCTTTAATCCATATTCTGAATCTATGATTTCATCAAAATAAAAAGTTCGAAATGTGTCCACTAAGGGGAACAAGCAAATTTAGGTTCTCCAGTTACCCACCAAAGATTTGAATTATTCTATAATAGTATCGTATAACTTTTCTTTAAAATTTTCCTCTTTAATTTTTTTTGAAATCTTATGAGCTTTTATTTTATAAGATTGATTTAGAAATAAATCTAATATCTTTGGCTCAAGATTTTTACTTTTTATTTTACTGATAGCTATACCTACTGGTCCAATACCTAACTCACTTACTAGATTATTCCATGCATATTGATCAATTATATGTGGGATAATCATTGTTGCGCATCCATGTTTAATTGCTGTGTGAGTTGTCCCTGAGCCACCATGATGAATAACAGCATATATTTTTGGAAAGATCCAATCATAGGGGACTTGCTTAACAAAATGAAATAATTTTGTATTATATTTAGTAGGTTTAATCAAACCTCCAGAAGCAGTATTAATAATTGCTGGAATATTGTGTTTTTCTAAAATATCTAAAATAACGTTTGTCTTTTTTTCAGGATTGGGATTAGCCATGCTTCCAAATGTAATAAATAATATCTTATTGTGTTTTGCCATATATTTTTCCAGATTCTTTTCAGGTTTCCAGTTTATGGTTTTATCTCTTTCATGATATCCCAATACTTTAATATTTTTATTCCAATATTCGGGCTTTGGGAAAAGAGTAGGAGATATTGTATAAATTACCTTCCTGGATGAAATGGTTTTTTTAATTTTTCTTTGGGTTATTTTCCTCTGGATATTTAGCCACTTAATGGCAATTATTATGGTTATAACTAATCCAAAATCTGCAAATGAATAGGTTAGCTTATTAAAAAAAGAACCAAAATTGCTGTGAAAGGCAACATGAGTATGATCTTTAACATAATGAATATAGGGGACAGGACTTATAAGAATGGTCTTTCCCCTATTATTTATTTCCCATATTATGGGGTAAATGGATTTCCCATTATATAAAATCCTATCTGGTCTTTCTTTTTTAATTATTTCATATTGTTTAAAAATAAGTTCCTTGTTTATTTGCGAAGATTCTATGCTAAGACTTATTAATGAAAATAGTTTCCTTAATCCTGTGCTGCTTCCTCCCATAAAAGCTTTCCAAGCGTCACTATTCAGAAGCTTAGTATATTTTTTTCCTAGGGAAGCAAATTCAATATTTGATTCTTTAGCAAGACTTCTGAAATGTTCTGGAAAAGCACATAATACCTCATGTCCTTTTTCTTTTAGTATATCCCCAATGGCCAAAAAAGGTTCCATATCTCCGCGGGTACCGATTGATATTAATAATATTTTCATATTGATAAGATTGAAGTATTTATTTTTTAATAGTTTGTGGTTTATATTAAAGTATTAGAGGGTGTTAATCAATTAAAAAGTTCTAAAAGCGTCCAATACGGGGAGCCAGCATACCCCAATATAGATAACAAAATTAAAATGGCGGTACAGGAGCAAAACAAATCACTTACGAGGTGCTTGAAAAATATGTGAAGCCCTGGATTATACCGTATCGGATATGATCGAATATATACCGGAAGGAAAATAGATTTAATTTTTTTAAAGCATGGAGAGGAGTCTCTCCATGCTTTTTTATTATAAAATATATCTTTATAATTACCTTGACAGGTAGAGTAATTTAATATATTATTGCCCCATGTGATAGAGTAATATTAAATTACACAAATATATATCATATGGAGTGAAATATGATTAGTAGTGATATTATCCGTGGTCACTTAGATGCAGTTATTCTGAAACTGATTCTTGAAAAAGATAGTTATGGGTATGAAATTTCCAAAGAGATAAGAAATCGGACGAACAATCGCCTTACAGTAAAAGAAGCTACGCTATATGCTGTCTTTCAGAGACTTGAGAAAAACGAATATATAGTATCCTATAGCGGACAGATTACCCACGGCGGGAAAAGAAAATACTATAAAATTACACAATTAGGTCGAGATTTCCTTGAAGAGAAAATAAGCGAATGGCAAACAATTAAGGACATTATCAATACATTTTTGGAGGTAAAAGATGGTAACGATTAAAGATTATTTAGAAGAACTATTTGGAGATATCCCGGATAGTGTAGAAAAAGAAAACATCAAACAAGAGATCATGCAAAACCTTGAAGAAAAGGTGCAGGATCTAATGAAAGAAGGTAAAACTGAAGAAGATGCAACCAATAAGAGTATTGTGGACTTTGGCGATATGCGCGAGATCAGGAATAATCTAATGCAAGCAGCTCAGCCGAAATCAGCAAAGAAAGATATCTCAAGATACAAAAATCACTTATGGTTCTCCATATGTGGAAGCGTGTTGATTATAGGATTATTTTTGTTTATTAACTTTTACTACACACCGAATATTATATGGTTTGTATACCCCACATTTGCAATTTTGTGGTGGCCGCTGGGCACACTATTTGCATTTCTTAGAATAAAAAAAAATGAGGTATGAAATGAAAAATAAAACCTATTTATTTTCATATATTGCTCCGCCTTTAATACTAGCGTTTCTCTTTTTTATTAATTACACTACATCCTGGGGCCATCCTTGGATTATATATCCTGCATTTGCTATTTTGTGGTGGCCTCTTGCTGTAACATGCAGCAGAAATAAAAATATAGTTGCTTTCTCTGTTGCAGGGAGTGTGTGGATATCAGTTTTCGTACTTAGTGTGAACTTGATAACATCTCCAGGGTACCTGTGGTGCATATTCCCCATATTCGTTGTGTGGTGGTGGCCATTGTCTCTGATATTATGCAGGGCGAAAAAGTATAGGCTGTACTCTGTTTTAGCAAGCACATATACTATAGGATTCTTCTATTTGGTGAACCTGATCTCATCGCCGAATGTTACATGGTTTATATATCCAGCATTTGCGACTTTATGGTGGCCAATTGCTATGTTCTACAACAAAAACAGAAACGCTGTAGTCTTCTCTATTATAAGTAGCATACTTGTCTCTGTATTTATGATTGCGGTAAATTTATTAACATCACCCTCATATTTATGGTGCATATTCCCTATATTTGCAGTGTGGTGGTGGCCGTTATCTTTGTCACTTGTAAGGATAAGAAAATATAAACTGCTGGCTATAATAGGAAGCATATACACGATAGCATTCTTCTACTTGGTGAACCTGATCTCATCACCGAATGTTACATGGTTTATATACCCTGCGTACGCTGTAATCTGGTGGCCGTTATCCATGTTCTTTGTAAAGAAAAGCACAATAAAGCTTTATTCAATCATTATGAGCTTTACAACACTTGTTTTTCTTACATTGACTAATTATTTTGTGAGCCCCGGTTACATATGGGTGCAGCATACAATTTTTTATTTTTTGTGGTGGCCATTAATTACATGCTTAGGCAAAAAAGCTAAAACCCTGACTTTCTCAATCATCGGGGCTATAGTTATTATTGCATACTATATTATGGATTATTTCATACTGACGCCAGATGCTCATCCCTGGTATCTTTATATCATTCTGCCAGTGATTTGGTGGCCTGTTTGTAAAGCTTTTAAAGATAAAGTTTTTAACATTAAGTTTTTGTTCTCAAGTTTGTTGATATTTACCGTTTATTATGCAACACTCAACTTGATATTCTCACCTAATTACTTATGGATTCTGTATCTCCTGTATCCATTCTTATGGATAGTAATGGGAATATATTTTTATCGCAGAAAGAAAATCTTTACATTCTCAATATGGGCTGCTGCCATCACTATCTTGTTTTTCTCGGCTATAAATTATATGGAGAGTCCACATCAAATTTGGGCGATATATCCATCCTTTGCTATTTTATGGTGGCCACTCAGTCAATACTACTATGGTAAGAGAAAAAAGCTGTGAGTTAAGAACAAGTCAGTGGTACTGCCGATTTTTCTAACTTATCTTTAACTTCATCAGTGTTTTTAATTCTTCTATCAATCATTTTAAAAATTCAGTAGTGATCATATAACTGCAGCAGCATCAATTAAATTACCTTTATTGTATTAGTGAGTAATTTTATTTCTGATTCGCCAGGAGCATTTGAAGAAATGAGTACCAGAGCTGAGACACGATCAGGGTGGCGCAGGGCATGAATTGTAGAGGTTCCTCCTGCAGAAGCAGTTATAACTAATGTTTTATCAATATTTGGAGAGTCCAGTAAGGATGCAAATGCATAAGCCTGATCGGGGGGTAATACATTCATAGGTAAAGGTGTACATAAGTATCCGAAACGGGAGTGAACAATGGTGCGGAATCCCTCATAAGAATAATCCTTTGCAGTTATTAATCCCTGATCAAATCCGCCAAATATACCGTTGATCATAAGAAGGGGATAACGCTTTCCTGATTAAGCTTATTCTATTGGGCTTTGTTATATAATTATCTCGAAAACAGTAAAATATAAATATAACTGGCGCGGAAGTTGAGGGTCCCCCAAAAACGGTAAATACTAACATTGTGTCTGGATTAGTTTTTGGGAAGAAGGTCACACCCTCAGTCATAAAAATGCTTTCATACCAGTATTATAATAATTTTTTATTTTTTAAAGATTAAAACTCCAAATCCTGAGGTCGATTGCCATGAATCGTTGGTGGGATCGTTCCATTTTGAAATACTGTCTCTTTTTCCACTTCCCTGGTCGTCGTTCACTTGAAGGTCAAAGCCGATAATTATACCGTCTTGTGCCGTCAGGTTTCGATACGGGATTTTTACTTCAACCGCATATCCTCCCTCGATAACCCGGGCTGCACTTTCAAAACCATCCACACTGCCTGTAGAACCAAAAGACTGTTCGTTTTTAAAGTTTACCCTGAATTGGCCATCATCTTGTTCATAGGAAGTTGTTTTATTATTGTTCTCATCTATAAAAAACTCAATACTGTCCTGCATATATACAACCTTGTTGATATCACTTAGCACAGGATCATTTACTTCCATATATGCATAGAGTGCGTTTTCATCCCACAATACCCAGGCTTTTGCAGTTGCACCCCGGAATATGTTTTCTTCGTCTTCTATACCCTGAATAAATTTCTCGACAACCAGAGGATTACCTGCATTGTATTTTTCATCCTTGATACCATCGATTTCGGGAGTCCCGTAATTTGCTGTCGCCCCGCTGGGAGCCGTTACGAAATTAAGTGTACCCCAGTATTTGGGTATCTGGCTTGCAATGTTATTCTTGTCATTCCATTTGGCAAACACCTGGTCTCCGTTTTTAACCTGGATATCCGATCCCATTGTTATGCTTTCACTGCCTTCTATATACTCAAAGGGAACACGTGTTTCAAAAATATATCCGCTGTCCGTCTTATTGAAAGCAGCATCTTTAGTATCTTTCCAGTCATAGTTAAGAGCAAATTCAATTATCCTGTTATTTTCATTCAGGGAATCTGACCTGTCATTTTTCTCATCAATAAAAATAACAACGGCATCATCTTGCCCGGGACTCTCATCGGATACTTTAAGCAAGATATATAAATATTCTTTATCCCAGAGCGCTTTGGCTTCCACATTAAGGTCTTGGGAGGCAGGCAGATTGGGAAAATATTCAGCGAACTGCCATATCTCATCCTCTTTCCCGTCGATTACAGCAGTACCTTGAATTACTTTTGCTTTGTTGATCCTGGGAGTTAATTTTTCAGGATCAATCATTCCCCAGTAAAAGGGTTTTGCTTTTTGTTCTTCATCAAAGGGTAAAGGCCAGTCATTACGATCTGTAAAATAATACCTGAGCCAGGTGTACTCATCTGTCAAACCCCAGAAGGTTACACTGGTTATATGTTCTTTATATTTATTCATGATGGTAAATAAATCTTTTACGCGATGCCCCTGTTCGTTTAAAAGCTCCTCACTGATAGTTGAAAAAGACTGTGTCTTTCTTTCATATACGGTGATATCCAGTTCAGTGATATGAATTTCCAACCCTAGTTCGGAAAACTCCTTTAATGTTTTTTCAAAGTCATCAAGAGTGGGTTTTTCAAGTGAAATATGCATCTGCATGCCGATACCGTCTATAGGTACACCTTTGGCTTGAAGTTTTTTAACCAGGTCTATAATCGCTTTACGCTTATTGGCGTTTGTAGTGTCGTACTCATTTAAAAAGAGTTTTGCTTCCGGATCTGCTTCTCTTGCATAACGGAACGCAAGCTCTATATATTCTTCCCCCAATATATCAAACCATTTATTTCTTCGGAATCCATCCGGTACATCAGGATCGATTGGCTCATTTACCACGTCCCAGGCATAAATCTGCCCCTTGTATCGCTGCATTACCTCAGTGATATGAGTCTTCATGCGTTCTTTAAGTTTTTCTTTAGTTGCCTGTTCACCGTTTTCTAAGAAAAACCAGTCGGGTACCTGATTATGCCAGATAAGCGTATGACCACGCAGGGCGATCCCGTTATCTCTGCAAAAATCGGCGATTTTATCAGCATCCTCAAAATCAAAAAGTCCTTCTATGGGTTGGATGTTTTCAGGTTTCATGGCATTTTCTGCTGTAATACTTGAGAAATGCTTCAATAATAACTCTCTCTGGGCAGGTATTTCCAATTGAAGCGGTTCTATTGCTGCACCTATATAGAAATCATCCTTAAAGACCTCTTTGAGTGAGGGAATATCCTCTTCTATAGCAGTTTCTTCAGTAACAGTTTCCTGTTCTTTAATCAAAGGAATATCCTCATCAATAACAAACTCTTCTGTTTTCTGACAGGCTGCTAAGAGAATAAGTATCAGTAAAAGTAAAAACAGATATCTATATACTTTAATAATATCACCCTTCCAATTATCGATATTTTATCTTAAAGTCAAACAAAAATCTACAGTTAAGGGCCATTGAGATTTCATAAATATAAATAAAAAAACACATTTTAAAATTATTTTGTAATAGCCTTTAAGAATAAAGCAGATATTTCCTTTTCAAGTTTTGGATTTTCTTCGAATTTTGCTGCAGTACTTGGATTATTTGAAAAATAATATTGGATAATCTCCAGAAAGATACTTATTGCCTGCGTAGAAACTGAATTATTAATTAATCCCTGTTTTTTCCCATCCTCAACAAGGTCAAAGATCTGGCTCTCTATTTTTTCATTAACCTCTACTGCTGCCTTCTCTTCATTAATATTACTTTCGATATATTTGGGAAAAAAATGGTTGATTAGGTCTTTTAAAAAATTAATTTTTAATGAGATTACTTTTTCAAATTTGATCTTTAAAGAAATCTGACTTCCCATGATTTGTTTTATTCCAAGCAGACTATCATTTAAAAGCTTTTTCAATAGTACTTGTTTTAAGTTTTCCTTACTCTGAAAAAAATTATATATTGATACCTGCGAAACAGAAGCTTTCCTGGCAATCTCGGCAATTGTGACCTTATTATAACCATATTGATTAAAAAGCTCTTTCGCGGCTTTTAATATAGAATCTTTTTTTTGCTGACGTCTTCTTTCAAATCCATTCATTAAAAAACTCCTGATATTTTAATAATTATGTAATTTATTTACTATTTTAATACATAAATATTGATTTTTCAAATAAATTCGGTTAGGATATAAAAATTATTAGTTAAAATATTTAAAAATATAAGTAAAATACCCGCAAAATAGAGATTAGGAGATGTATAAATTATGAAAAGTATAATTAGAACAGAACATTTGACGAAACATTATGGCAAGGTTCATGCTTTAAAAAATGTTTCAATATCTATCAAAAAAGGAGAAATCTATGGTTTTCTGGGACTTAATGGCGCAGGCAAGACTACAACGATTTTACTGCTACTCGGAATAATAAATCCTACAACAGGTGCTTCTTTTTTATATGGGGAAAAAGTCAGTGCCGGGAATAACAGGTTATGGAAAAATGTAGGATATCTTCTGGAAAGACAATATTCATATCCTGAACTTACAGTCAGTGAAAATCTTGAGATTATACGACACCTGCGCGATATATCTGATAGAAAATCAATTGACACCATTATTACCAGGCTAAAATTAGATTCATATAAAGAGGTAAGAGCAAAAAATCTATCCCTGGGCAATGCCCAGCGTCTTGGTCTGGCAAAAGCACTTTTACACAATCCAGATATTTTAATTCTGGACGAGCCTGCAAACGGTCTGGACCCGGCTGGAATTGTGGAAATTCGGGAACTGTTAAAAGGTCTTGCCTGCAATCATGGAGTAACAATATTTATATCAAGCCATATATTGGGTGAGATATCCAGACTTGCCACAAGGATTGGAATCATTCATCAGGGCAGCTTGATACAGGAAATAGACACAAATGAATTGGAGAACCTTTGCAAAAAACGGCTCGTCCTTGATGCTGATAATAAAGAAGCAGCAAGATTAAAGCTTCTTGAAAACGGATTTCCGGTAAACGTATCCGAAGAAGGGTTGCTGGAAGTAAAAGAGGATGACGCAATAAAACACCCAGAAAAAATCGCAAATATTTTAGTATATGCGGGCCTTCCGCCAAAAATGCTGAAAGTAGAAGAGGAAAATCTGGAGTCATATTTTTTAAGAATAATCGGAGTGAATGGGGGAAATATAAAATGAAAGGTATTTTATCTGCTTTGTGGGTCGAAAGCCTCAAAGTACGCAAGTCAAGAATATTTCCGATAACAATTCTGGCTTTTGCTTTTATTTCTATTTTTATGGGGCTTTTAATATTTATCGCAAAGAATCCCGAACTGGTCAGTAAGCTTGGTCTACTTGGCACCAAAGCAACCTTTTTTGGGGAAGAGACTGATTGGTCTGCATATTTCAATCTGTTCATGCAGATAGTCAGTATGATAGGGCTAATAGGATTCGGGTTTGTAACAAGCTGGATTTTTGGAAGAGAATATTCTGATCGTACCATAAAGGATATGCTTGCATTGCCCGTTTCCCGGTATGTCATTGTTTTATCGAAATTAATTGTAACGGCTGTCTGGTGCCTTTTACTTACCCTTGTTTTGTTTGCTGTCGGATTGGCGGCAGGATGGATGATTCATATTCCGGGATGGTCGGGGGGACTTGCCCTGCAAAGCTTTTATACCGTTATTATGACTTATATTCTCACCATACTGCTCTGTCCCACCGTAGCCTTCTTCGCAAGTTATGGCCGGGGATACTTGCCGCCTATTGGTTTTGTGATAGTCACTCTTATAGCCGGGCAGTTCATCAATGCATTGGGTCTTGGACAATATTTCCCATGGATGATCCCTTCTCTTTATAGCGGAGCTGCCGGAGCAGAGGGACCGCATCTGGAAATTATAAGTTACATCATTCTTTGTTTTACAGGTTTAGCCGGACTGATTGGAACACTTGCATGGTGGCGCTTTGCGGATCAAAACTAAAAGTTTATTTGGATGTTAAATATTTATTTGCTACTTTAAGTTCATCCATCATGGCTATATGTTGGGGGCATTTTTTCTCGCACTGACCGCATTTAATACACTTAGAAGTATCCATTTTATTTTCTGAGGACAACAAATCTTATATAGAGTCTGTAATAGAGAAATGTTATTGTTTGTCTGCTTAAAATATACTAATATGAGCGGATATTTCCGAAATAATCAGAATGGACTGGGTCCGTGTACGCCAGTTTCTACCATCTATTCCCCAACTTCTTAAGAAGGCAATCTCGGCAATTCCTATGAAGCCGCATATCAAAAGAATTTTTGTTGGATTTTGAAATACCGGCGGTGCTTAGGCAATTTTTATCAGAAAAGAACTTGTGTTTTTTAGGATTTAGTATATCATTTGTAATAAGTAATTGCTTATAGACTTATATAGCTCGAGGTGCGGCTTTAGGAGTTAATTAATTAAGGATGGTAAATAATTTAGATATGGGTGATAAAAATGTATTCAATAGAAGTTAGAGATTTAACCAAAAACTTTAATGGATTTAAAGCAGTGGATAAAATATCGTTTATGATAAAAAGCGGAGAACTTTTTGGTCTTCTCGGTCCCAACGGTGCCGGTAAAACGACGACCATCAGGATGCTTACAGGAATTTTTAAACCAACAAGCGGTACTGCTTTAGTAGGAGAATATGATATACAAAAAAATCCGCTGGAAGCCAAGCAGTTTATGGGAATAGTCCCTGAGATGGCAAATGCATATGTAGATCTTTCGGCATTTAGGAATTTATTGCTTATGGGGGAGTTGTACGGGATACGGAAAAAAGAAATAATGGAAAAAGCTGAAATTCTGTTAAAGCTTTTTGGATTATATGAGAGAAGAAATAATAAGGTAAAGACTTTTTCCAAAGGTATGAAGCAGAGATTGATCGTGGCTATGGGACTGATAAATGATCCTAAAATATTATTTTTAGATGAACCTACTTCTGGACTGGATGTAGAGAGTGTCAGATTGATCAGAGATCTTATAAAAGATTTCAATAGCAAAGGGACTACTGTAATTTTGACAACTCATAATATTGAAGAAGCAAATCAGCTCTGTGACAGAGTGGCAATTATGAATCACGGCCGGATCGTAGCTATTGATTCCCCTGAAAAACTAAAAAGCACTTTTCAGAGTACAGCCTCTATTGAAGTAGCTTTTGATAAGGAAGTAAAGGCGGAGGAATTATTATTTGGCGATGTGGTTACTGAGGTAAAGAAAGTTGGAGATAAACTAAGATTATACAGCAGAAGAACCGGAGAAGTTATTCCACTGCTGGCTAAATATTCAGATTCTATCGGCAGTAAAATCATATCAATTAATACAATAGCACCTAACCTGGAAGATGTATTTGTAAGGCTGACAAAGGAGTAAGAAAAATGAATTTCATCGGGCAGTTAAGGAAGTCTCTGGCTGTTACTAAAAAAGATTTGTTTATTTTTTATTTAAAAGGACCGGTTGTAATATCCGGAATACTTATGCCGTCTTTTTTATTTGTTGCTTTTGCTGTGGGAAGAAATCTTTCTTTTAATTTTTTAATACCCGGACTGATGAGTATGGCACTTTTTGTTACTGCTTCATCTATAGGCCCGGTAGTAGCACCGTGGGAAACCAGAATGCGGACTTTTGAAAGGTTAGTTTCAGCACCTGTTACATTGTGGGCAATTATTCTGGGGGATATATTTGCATCCCTTATGTTTGGCCTGTTCATAACCTTTTTTATTTTTATAATAAGTATTGTTTTACTGGGGGTAGAGATAATAAGTTTAAGCCTGGTAGCAGGGACCATTATTGCGGCTTTTTGCTTCTCGTCTTTAGGCCTGCTGATTTCGGCTCCACCTACCGATAATCCATCAAATATAATGATGCTCCAGAGTATGATCAAATTCCCCCTGATCTTTATAAGCGGTGTATTTGTTCCCATTGATAATATGGGAAACTGGAAATTTATTTCATATATTTCTCCTCTGACTTATTATACTGATTTAGCCAGAAATTCTATAAGCGGCACAAGCAATTTCAGTCCCATTATTGATCTCCTGGCTCTTATTGGGTTTAGTATCCTGTTCTTTACTGCTGCTATAGTATGGCATAAAAAAAGTTTGACCAAGAGATTTTAAAGAATAAAATAGCGAGGTAGCGAGTGAAAGATAAAGTGGTAATAATGTCAGAAATATTCAAGGCCCTGGGCGAACCGACAAGGCTTAGGATAATAAGGATGCTGGCATCTAAAATGGAAGATAATCTATGTGTCATTGATCTGGCAAAAAAGCTCGGGATTACTCAACCGGCTGCTTCTCAGCATATAAAAATTTTGAAAAGTGTTGGTATACTTGAACCAAATAGGATAGGTTTTCGTGTATACTATAGTGTAAATGCAGATGTTTTGAATGCATACAAAGAGGATATCGATAAACTGTTTAAAATAGTGTTTGAAAAATGCCCCAAATATGGTAAATGTAAGGGGCATAAGGTTTAACTCTATTGGAAGATAACTATCCGGTTATGAAAGAAAACAAAGATTGCAGGTTAGATAAGTCATGGGCAAGGCTAATACAGAAGAATATATCCGGGATAACTATATAGACTGCGACCATGTGTATTGAGATTTTTACAAGGTGGCATGATATAGGCCTACAATAAAATAGACCTAGATATTGGATTTTCTTAAATTTCTTCTATTCTACGTGTTTTCTGATCTAATATTATAACCAACGGTCATTTTTGTCTCCGATAACCTAAGATATGTTGACCTATAGGGGATTGTAGGTTGGTGATCTAGAAGCAAGCTCTTATAAATTGAATTAATAGCTTTAAAAATATAGAATAAAGGTATATTAACAGAAAATTTGCAGCTCCCGGATGGTAATTTAAATGTTTAGATTAGTATTATTAAGACATGGCGAAAGTATTTGGAATAGAGATAACCTCTTTACCGGGTGGACTGATATAGATTTATCTTCCGCAGGAATAAAACAAGCAAAGGAAGCCGGGGAGATTCTTAAAAAGGAGGGGTTTACATTTGATATTTCCTTTACCTCAGTGCTTAAAAGGTCCATCAGGTCTCTTTGGATAGTGCTTGACATACTTGACCTGATGTGGGTACCTGTTAAAAAATCATGGAAGCTCAATGAAAGGTTTTACGGAGCCATGCAGGGTTTAAATAAATCAGAGACAACTAAAAAGTATGGAGAAACCCAGGTTCTAAAGTGGAGAAGAAGTTATGAAATCCGTCCCCCTGAAATTAATATACATGACAGCAGATATCCAGGCAATGACTCTAGATATTCCAATCTAACCAAAAAAGAGCTGCCTACTTCAGAATCTTTAAAAGACACGGTTAATCGAATTTTGCCATATTGGTACGATAACATTGCACCCAGTATTAAATCCGGCAAAAAAGTACTATTGGTAGGCCACGGGAATGGTCTCAGGGCTCTGGTAAAACACTTTGATAATATAAGCAGCAGTGAAATTGCGAATGTAAATATTCCTCTGGGTATACCTCTGATCTATGAGTTGGATGAAAAGCTAATGCCTTCGAATAAATATTATTTAGGTGAAGACAAAAAAATAAAGGAAGCTATTGAGTTCATAGCCAATCAACACAAGACAAAAGGAGGAATCAAACATAATGTATGATGTTATAACAGTTGGATCAGGTACTGTTGATGTGTTCGTGTATACTGATAGATCCGAGTCCATATCTATAAGAACAAAAAATGATGAGGAAGGTTATATTTGCTATCCTGTGGGGGCAAAGCTTCTTATAAACACTCTTTATTTTTTAACCGGCGGAGGAGGCACCAATACTGCAGTGGCTCTTTCACGATTGGGCTTAAAGGTAGCATATATAGGTAAAGTCGGAAATGACCAGAATGGCCTGAAAATTTTAGACGAATTAAAAAATGAAAAGGTGGAATTCCTTGGTTCCATAAGCAAGGATCCGGAAGAAAAGACCGGCTATTCGGTGGTTTTAGACAGTCTGGAAAAAAGAAGAACAATATTGACTTTTAAAGGTACCAATAATAGTCTGGATTTTTCAGAGATAGATTTAGAAAAGTTAAAGACCAAGTGGTTTTATTTTTCAAGCATGCTGGATAAATCATTCAGGACTTTGGAAAAACTCTCGAACTTTGCTTTTAAAAATAATATAAAGATATGCTTTAATACAAGCAACTATCTCTCCGAGAAAGGAAAGCAATATCTAAGTAAAATATTAAAAAATACCGGGATCATTATACTAAATAAAGAAGAAGCCTCTTTACTGGTGGGTAAAGGGGAGCCTTTTGAAAAAATAAAGAGTTTAAGGGAACTGGGACCTGAGATAGCCATAATAACTGATGGTGAAAACCCGATTTACGGTGCTGATGTCAACGGTTCTTATTTTAAGATCTTCCCACAGAATGTTAAAGTGGTCGAGTCTACCGGGGCCGGGGACAGTTTTGCTGCATCTTTCCTAGCCGGAATGATAAAGACAGGTGATATAAGATTATCAATGAAACTGGCTATTGTAAATTCCCATTCTGTGTTGAAGTACAAGGGCGCTAAAAGAAAACTTTTGACCTATAAAGAGGCATTAAAAGAAATTAATAGAAGTGATATAAAGATAGAATATCTATAGAGGTATAAAGAATGCAGAAAGGTTTCATTCATCCAAAAACACCCTCAAGAGATGATATGCATGTATCTAACCCGGTTTTTCAAGTGAATCTGATGATGTCCTTTCCATCCAGGCATATTACGGAAAAAAGATCATAGTTTTTTTATGTAATAATCTTTTTAACATAGTATAATAATTATAAGAACCAGGAAATAATATTTATCCGATCAGAGATGGAAAAAAGTATTATTGACACAAAAAAAGCAAAAGATATTAGTACTGCGGATTTATTTAAAAAACTGTCTTCAAGCAAAAAAGGACTATCCGGCAATGAGGCAAAAAAGAGGCTGGACCAATTTGGGCCAAATGAAATATCAGAAAAAAAGACTAACACCTTATTAAAATTCCTTAAATATTTTTGGGGTCCTATTCCCTGGATGATCGAAATAGCATTGATCCTTTCGGCTGTCCTAAGACATTGGGAGGATTTCGGGGTTATTCTTTTACTGTTGATGATCAATGCAGTTGTAAGATTCTCTGAAGAACATAGGGCAGATAACGCAATAGAAATGTTAAAAAAAAGATTGGCTATAAAAGCCAGAGTGCTTCACGATGGGGAATGGCAGGAAATTTCGGCAAAAGAACTTGTACCAGGGGATATGATAAGAGTCCGTCTGGGTGATATAATACCTGCCGATATCAAGCTTGTTGAAGGTGATTATTTATCTGTGGATGAATCTGCGCTGACAGGGGAATCATTACCAGTAGAAAAAGACACATCGGATGTGGGATATTCGGGGTCCATTATCCGCCAGGGCGAGATGAACGCATTGGTTATAAGCACTGGAATGAATACTTATTTTGGGAAAACAACTAAACTGGTAGAGGAAGCAAAAACCACAAGCCATTTTCAAAAAGCTGTCATGAAGATAGGCAATTATTTAATAATCATGTCTATTGCATTAGTTATTATCGTATTTGCAGTAGAGTTATTACGCCATCAGAAAGTCATTGAAACCCTTCAGTTTGGATTGGTCCTTATAATAGCAGCTATACCGGCTGCTCTTCCGGCAGTATTGTCGATCACTATGGTAGTCGGGGCTACTGTCCTTGCCGGAAAGGGTGCTATTGTCAGCAAGCTCCTTGCCATTGAGGAGATGGCTGGTGTGGATTTTCTATGTTCAGATAAAACAGGAACCATTACTAAAAACGAACTCTCCGTAGAGGAAGTCATACCCATTGGGGATTTTAGTAAAAATGAAGTATTCCTCTGCGGCAGTCTTGCTTCAAGAGAAAAAGACGGAGATACCATCGATAATGCAATCATAGCCAGTAGTAAAGATATAAAGGAAGTCACTAAATCTATTGGTGACTATAAAGTCTTGGACTTTAAACCTTTTGATCCCATTAAAAAAAGAACAGAGTCTGTTGTGGAAGGTCCCGGTAAAAATAATTTTAAAGTATCAAAAGGAGCACCGCAGGTAATCCTGTCATTGATAGGCGAGGATAAAAAATTAGCTGAAGATATCAATGATAAAATAGACAGTCTGGCAAAAGATGGATATCGTGCACTTGGCATCGCAAAAACCAGTAAAAATGGAAAATGGAATTTCATCGGTCTTATCGGACTATCTGATACTGCCCGTGAAGATTCGGCAGAAACGATAAAAGAAGCGCAGTCTATGGGTTTGAATGTCAAGATGCTGACAGGAGACCATACCGCTATTGCTAAGAAAATAGCGAAGGATGTCAATTTAGGCACAAATATTATACCTGCATCATCATTAATAGATGTGGAAGACGATAAAGCCGAAGAGATTATTGAAAATTCTGATGGTTTCTCAGAGGTCTTTCCCGAACATAAATATCATATTGTAGAACTGCTGCAGAAGAAAAATCATATCGTAGGTATGACAGGTGATGGGGTAAACGATGCCCCGGCACTAAAGAAGGCCGATATAGGGATTGCAGTCGCCGGAGCTACAGATGCTGCAAAATCCGCCGCAGACATAGTTTTTACCAAACCGGGCCTATCTGTGATTGTCGAAGCATTAAGACAGAGTCGAAAAATATTCATGCGTATGAACAATTATGCGATCTATCGCATAGCTGAAACCATAAGGGTCCTGTTTTTTTTAGTTTTAAGCATCTTAATATTCAAATTTTACCCTCTAACTGCCATAATGGTCGTTCTTCTTGCCCTGCTTAATGACATACCTATAATGATGATTGCATATGATAATGCAAAACTTCTAAAACGCCCAGTCCGCTGGAAGATGAGCAGCGTTCTTGAGGTTTCCACTATGCTGGGAATTGTAGGGGTGATATCAAGTTTTGGTTTTTTCTTGATTGCCAGAAATGTCCTTAGTCTTGATCCATCAATAATTCAGACTCTTGTTTTTCTAAAATTAATTGTTTCGGGACACTTGACAATTTACCTTACCAGAACCGGTAAGCAATCTTTTTGGACTAGACCATTGCCTTCACCCAGATTGTTCCTTACCGCGGAATTTACACAGATTGCAGCAACATTTTTTGCAGTATACGGATTATTGATGACCGGGATAGGATGGAAACTGGCAGGATTCGTATGGGGTTATGCAATTACCATGTTTATTGTTACAAATTATATAAAGGTATTCTATTACAAGACAGTGGACTATATAAAAAGAAAATCAGTCCAGTCCAAATAGGGAGCCGATATATACTGCATAGAAATCCCGCCAGATAATAGGCGTTTTTCAAGATTTTTTTGAGGATTTGATGGTTCTTCTTATAAGTTTTCTGTAAACAAACTC
>CAZBSE010000028.1:0-2913 GCA_964494385.1 uncultured Actinomycetota bacterium
CAGGGAAGATATTGAAAAAATTATTCCTCATAGAGAACCCTTTATTTTAATTGATAAAATTATCGAAATTGAACCGGGCAGGAGAGTCAAGGGGATAAAGTATGTCAGGCAGGAAGAATATTATTTTAAGGGACACTTTCCCTCTAATCCCATAATGCCCGGAGTATTAATAGTTGAAGCCATTGCTCAGGCAGGAGCAATTGCAGTACTTATGCTGCAGGAAAACAAAGGCAAGCTGGTTTTATTTGCCGGTATAGATAAAGCAAGATTCAAAAGGATAGTAAGGCCTGGAGATGAACTGGTGATAGAAGTAGAAATGGAAAATTTCAAAAGAAATGTCGGCAAAGCCAGGGGCAGAGCTATGGTGGGAGATGATATTGCCTGTACCGCGGATATAATGTTTGCCTTGAGTTGAAAAGAGTTTTAATTGAAAGGTAGAAAAAAAGAAAATGCAGTAAATCCAGAGGGTATTGTTTTAATGTTTCCGGGTCAGGGTTCGCAGTATCCTGATATGGGTAAAGAATTTCTGGATATTAATAATAAATACAGTAAGTATTTCAAGATTTCAAGTAAGATTGCAGGCAGAGATTTAATGGAGATAATCAGCGGTGAAAGCGGCAGAGGATTGCTTGACAATACCAGATTTAGCCAGATATCAATTTATAGTCTAAGCTGTGCGTTAAATGACTATATCATAGGCGAGCTTTCCGTAAATAAAAGACTTATAAGTACCTTACTGGGCCACAGCCTGGGGGAATACAGCGCACTTTACAGCAGCGGTGCTTATAGCTTCAAGCAGGGGGCTGAATTGGTGTGGTACAGGGGAAAGATCATGAGTGAGGCCAATCAAAAAACAGAGGGCATGATGGCTGCTGTCCTGGGAACTGAAATAAATGTGATTGAAGGTGTTCTGGCCGGTTTTAAGGACAAAGTATATGTTGCCAATTATAATGATTATTCGCAGACAGTAATAAGCGGATACAAACAGGAAGTCAGAGAGGCAGTATCGGATTTAATAGAACATGGAGCAAAAAGGGTAATACCGCTTAAAGTCAATATTGCCTCGCATTGTCCCCTGATGGCAGAAGTATCTAACCGGCTTGAAGAATTTATTGGTAAGAATATTAAATTCGGGGATATGAAGCTTCCCTTCTTTTCAACTACTGAAGTGGGCTATAAAAATAAAAATGATCTGGTAAAAACTTTAACCGGGCAGCTGACAAATCCCATAAGATGGGTAGAGAGTATTGAGTACCTGCTTGACCGTGGTATCAATGTATTTTTAGAAATTGGTCCCGGGAAAGTCCTGTCCGGCTTGGTTGGCAGGATTGCAAGAAAGAAAGGCAGAGAAGTTATGGTTTTAAACACCAGCAAGACGGAAGATATCGAGGATTTAAAAAATTCACTTGTAAGGGAAGGATTTATATATGAGGCTTGAAAATAAAGCAGCGGTGGTAACCGGCGGTGCCAGGGGTATAGGAAAAGAGATTTCCCGGACTTTTCTTGATGAAGGCGCATCTGTATATATTTTTGATGTTAACGAACAAGAGGGAAATAAAACGATAAGCGAGTTTACACCGGTTTACGGCGGCGGTAAAGTAAAGTTTTTAAAAGTTAATATAACTGATGAAAAAAATGTAGCAGACTCCATTGAAAAGATTATAGAAATTGAACATAAAATTGATATCCTGGTCAATAATGCCGGGATCACCAGGGATAATCTAATACTGCGGATGAGCATCGAAGATTGGAAAAAGGTGATTGATATAAATCTGACCGGGGCTTTTATCTGCTGCAAATATGCCGCCAGACATATGATAAAAAGCAGGAGCGGAAAGATAATAAACATATCTTCAATAGTGGGAGTTCATGGAAATGCGGGCCAGAGCAATTACTCTTCATCAAAAGCCGGAATAATAGGGCTTACTAAAACTCTGGCCAGGGAACTTGCCGGCAGGAATATACTGGTCAATGCCATAGCTCCGGGTTATATTAAAACTGAAATGACCGATAAGCTGGACGATAAAATGAAGGAAAAGTTAATGAAACAGATTCCCACTGGACGGCTGGGCAGTGTAAGCGATGTAGCAAAAACGGCACTTTTTTTAGCCGGTGATGAATCCAGTTATATAACCGGTGCCGTAATTAATCTGGACGGCGGAATGGGCATTTAATCCAGGGATAAGAATTTATGCAAAAAGAGGAACGATTGATGAAACAAAACAATAACAACAGGAGAGTAGTTGTAACCGGGCTGGGGGTAATATCGTCATTAGGGCTCGATGTAGACAGATTCTGGGAAAACATTGTCTCAGGGAAATCTGGAGTAAGCAGAATCGACAGATTTGATGTTGAAAAGATAAGTTCAAAAATAGCCTCGCAGGTCAGGGATTTTAAACCTGAAGATTATATGGACTTCAAGCAGGCCAAAAGAATGGATAGATTTGCCCAGTTTGCGGTTGCTGCAGCAGTAAATGCCATAAAAGACAGCGGTCTCAAGATCAGCTCCGCCAATGAACATGAAGTGGGAGTTTATATAGGAAGCGGAGTAGGCGGGCTGTCAACTTTAGAGATGCAGCATGAGAGACTGCTGAATAAGGGTGCCGATAAAGTAAGCCCTTTTCTTATCCCCATGATGATCTGCAATATGGCATCCGCTCAGGTCTCCATAATAAGCAAAGCCAAGGGTCCCGTAGGTACTTCCACTACGGCCTGTGCCGCAGGTTCAAATGCCATAGGCGATGCATTTGAAATAATAAGAAGGGGAGACGCAGAAACAATGATTGCCGGCGGAAGCGAGGCAGCTGTTACTCCGATAGGAATGGCGGGGTTCTCCAATATGCAGGCCCTTTCTACCAGAAATGATGAGCCCGAGAAAGCTTCCAGACCGTTTGACAGGGACAGAGACGGATT
>CAZBSE010000028.1:3013-15812 GCA_964494385.1 uncultured Actinomycetota bacterium
GGGACATCAACTCAATTAAATGATGCTATTGAAAGTAATGCAATAAAGAAATGTTTCGGCCGGCATGCTTATAATATAAATATAAATTCAACCAAATCAATGACCGGCCACTGCCTGGGAGCGTCGGGCGCAATTGAAGCTTTAGCAACCATACTGGCTTTGAAAGATAATATTATACCGCCAACCATAAATTTGGATAATCCCGATGATAGGTGTGACCTAAACTATACCGCAAAGCTGAGTCATAAGAGAGAGGTCAATATAGCGCTTTCTAATTCTATGGGTTTTGGCGGCCACAACGTTACGCTGGGATTTAAAAAATACCTTTAACCGGGATAAAAGATGGAAAAAGTTAAATGTAAAAACTGTAATAAAGATATTGAAAATGAAATTTTTATATTAAATCTCTGGGTATGTCCGTATTGTAATCATCATCATTACATAAATCCCGGGGACAGGCTGCAGATTACAGCGGACAGCGGCAGTTTTACCGAGCTGGAAAAAAATATTAATTCGGTCGATTTTTTAAATTTTTATGACCTTAAATCCTACAGCACACGGCTTAAAGAGGCAAAGCTTAAAACCAGCCTAAATGAGGCAATTATAACCGGTGAGGCAAAGATAGACGGGAATGATGTTGCTCTGGGTATTATGGATTTTAGATTTATGGGCGGAAGTATGGGCAGTGCGGTAGGAGAGAAAATCAAACTTTTATGTGATCATTGTATTGAAAAGGAAATTCCCCTGATTATATTTTGTACCTCCGGCGGAGCGAGGATGCAGGAGGGCATAATGTCCCTGATGCAGATGGCAAAAACAGTGTCCGGCATTAACAGGGTAAAGGAGAAAAAAAATCTTTTTATTACCGTAATTACCAATCCTACTTCCGGGGGCATCAGCGCCAGTTTTGCCACTATTGCAGATATTATAATAGCAGAGCCGGGCGCCCTTTTTTGTTTTGCGGGTCCCAGGGTGGTAAAACAGACCATAAAAAAGAATCTTCCCCCTGATTTTGGAACTTCAGAAAGAAATTTAAAAAACGGGCAGGTGGATATGATTACCAACAGAGGTGACCTCAGGGACACCCTGGCTAAATTATTAAGGATATTTAAGGGATGATATGGATTTAAAGAAGCTGGAAGAAATTCCAAAAAGTTATCTTAAAGAAATCCTGGGTTCATTATCAAAGCTGGAAAAATTAAAAAAGGTCCCCTTTTTTACAGGCATACATTTTAAAGATGCAGAGAAAGATCTTGCCAGTAAAATTGAAAATTATAAGAGAGTTGAAAGAGATGCCATAAGAGTATGGAACATTGTCAAGCTTTCCAGACATGAAGGCAGACCGCAGTGCATAGATTATATAAATGGAATTTTTGAAGATTTTGTAAAACTCTCCGGTGACAGGTTGTCCGGCGAGGATAAATCAATTATTGCAGGTCTGGGCAGGCTTAACGGAAAGTCTGTTGCAGTTATAGGTCATCATAAGGGTAAGAATATAAAGGAGAGAATAGAACATAACTTTGGCATGAGTATACCGCAGGGATATAGAACATCTCAGAGAGTTATAAGGCTGGCCGATAGATTTGGTCTTCCTATTATTACATTCATAGATACACCCGGGGCATACCCAGCCCTTGAGGCTGAAGATAACGGACAGGCAAGTGCCATTGCCAACAGCATTCTGCTTATGTTCAAGGTAAAGGTACCGGTAATTGCAATCTTGATCGGCGAAGGCGGAAGCGGCGGTGCACTGGCTCTGGCTGTGGGAAATGAAGTGGCGATGCTGGAAAACTCAACTTATTCGGTTATCTCCCCTGAGGGATGCGCAGCTATCCTATGGAAGAATCCTTCCGGTATCAAGCTGGCCGCCAGGGAGCTAAAGATGACTTCAAGGGATCTACTCAGATTGAGAGTAATAGACAGAATTATACACGAACCTATCGGTGGCGCGCAGAATGCCCCTAAAAGAATGATAAAGATTGTAAAAAAATATATTACCGTCTCACTGGAAAGATTAATTAATATTTCCGGTGAAGACCTGAAATCCAAAAGAGCGCTTAAGTTCGAGAGCATGGGTTTTTTTACCAGGGAGTAGCAGGCTTTAATTGCCTACAAACATCATAACGCTGGAATCCGGGGAAATATAGGTCCCGTCCTCTGGATTCTGACCGAGAACCAAACCTTTCTGTATGGAATAATTTATATCTACATAGCTTATTTCGTATTTAATACTTTCAGAATCAAGTATACTTTTAGCCTGCTCAAAATAAAGCTTCACAAGGTCAGGGACCCGAACCAGCTGTTCACTGGTTGAAATCACCAGTTCGACTACGCTTTTTGCCTTAACTTCGGAACCGGGAAGCGGAATTACTTCGATAATTTTTCCGGGCTCTTTTATGGTTTCTGTAAACGGGGCCTTACTGCTTTTTACTATAAGATCCAGGGACTGTAAGTAATTCAGGGCATAAATATAATCCAGACCGATAATTTTAGGAATGATGATAATTTCTTCGCCTTCGCTGACAGTCAGACCGACTGATCCTCCCGGGTTAATTTCTTTACCGGCATCCGGCTGCTGGTCTATAATAAGGTTTTCTTTAAAAGTGCTGCTGTATTCCCTGGAAACGATTTCTCCTGAAAGTCCGGCATTTTTTAATATATCCAGAGCTTCCTCTATATCCAGGCTTATCAGATTAGGAGTTAAAATATATGTAATCTCGAGGCCTTTACTTATTATTACTTCAATATTGCTGCCGAACGTAATATTACTGCCTGGTTCCGGTATTTGTTCTATAATGGACCCCTCAGGTATTTCAGAACTGTAGATTTCATCTTTTATTATCAGATTCAGGTTGAACAATGATAAGATTTCCCTTGCACTTTCAACCGGTACATTTTCAAGAAGCGGGACAGGCGTTACTGATTGGCCTGAAGTTTTGTGGTTATAATATTTAAAACTGTAAACCATAAACAGTGTTAAAAAGACGGTCATTAGAACAGCCAGGATGATAGTTGCTATATACGGCTTTATTTTCTTTATGAGTAAACCTGATTTATTGGTACTTTTTTCTTTGGTGCCAAGACCCAGAGGCTTGCCGGCGGAATATTTCCGAAGGTCAACAATGAGTTCCTTTACGGTTGAATAGCGGGAAAGAGGATTTTTTTCCAGGCAATGCATTATTATTTTTTCCAGTCTTGCCGGTATGTTTTCTATTAATTCAGATGGTTTTAAGGGTATTTCACTTATATGTTTCAGGCTGATATCGATAGAATTTTCTCCCCTGAAGGGAACATCTGCAGTTAGCATCTCATATAATACAATGCCCAGTGAATAAATATCGGTCCGGTGATCCAGTACCTCTCCTTTTGCCTGTTCGGGAGATATATAATGAACCGTACCCATTATATTAAGCGTCCTGGTCAGGTCGGTATTCATGGATTTTGCAATACCGAAATCAGTAACCTTAACTTTACCTTCAGAGGTTATCAGTATATTCTGCGATTTTATATCCCGGTGTATAAGGTTGTTTTTATGGGCCATATGCAGGGCTCCGGATATTTGTATGGCATAATCGACTGCGGTATCAGGCGGGATTGCACCTTTCTTTTCGATTATTTCTTTTAAATTCTCTCCCTCGATGTATTCCATGCAGATAAAATAAGAGCTGTTAAATTCTCCCCAGTCATATACCTGTACAATGTTAGGGTGGTTTAACCCCGCCAGGATTTGTGCTTCGCCTTTAAATCTGGCTACAAAATTTTTATCTCTGGCATTGCTGGCGGATAGAATTTTTATGGCAACTTTTCTATCGAGTTTTAAATCAACGCCCAGAAAAACATCGGCCATTCCCCCGGAGGCTATTTTTTTAATTATTTTGTATCTTTTGGAAATTAATTTATATTTATCTAAATCTTGTTCGTGCATGCTTCAAATTTTTATTGCTATAATTGTTATGTTATCAAAGCCGCCTTTTTTCAGTGCGCCTTTTATAAGATTTTCTACTATATCCTTGACACTTTTATGTTTATCGATAATCCCGGCTATGTTCTCATCTTTCAGCATTGAATTAAGTCCGTCCGAACATAAAAGAAGTATATCCAAGGGTATGATTTTGTATGAGATGAAATCAGGATTTATATCTTCCGTGATTCCCAGAACATTTGTAAGGTAGTTTTTTTGAGGATGGTTAAAAGTATCTTCATAACTTATTTCTCCTCTTCTGAATAATTCACCTACTATGGTATGATCTGAAGTCAGAGGTTTAAACTCACTTCCTCTTTTAATATAAAGCCTGCTGTCGCCTATATGGATTATATATGCCCTATCACTGTGGATATAACATGCCGTAAAAGTAGTTCCCATACTGTAATACCGGGAATCCATAGCTGCTTTTTTAAATACTTCACTATTGGCTTTTTCAATACTCTCTACCAGTAATTCTTTAATGGTATCAGATATTGAGGAATCTTTTTTTTCGTCATCGATTTTTTTTAAATTTTTACTTTTGCCGATGCGGTAAAAATTTTCCGTGAAGGTCTCAACGGCAAGCCTGCTGGCAACTTCTCCGGCCCTGTGTCCTCCCATGCCGTCAGCAACAATGAACAGCCTGTCCCCGGCATAAAAATAGTCTTCGTTTTTTTCCCTGTATCTTCCTATATCCGTATCTTCAAAGTGTTTCATGGATATTATTATATGTCATAATCTGCCATTAATAAAATTATACATGCAGGTTGAATAAAGGTCAGTGTGCTTTTTTTAAGTCAAGCTTTTTCAACTGTAAATCCTGGAGAAAATAATTAAAAAGTTAGAAAATTCTCTATAATAGATGCAAAAAAAAATAAAGAAGGTATTATAAAAATTATTAAAATTGATTATGAAAACGGAAAATAAGGTGAGAATAAATTGAATATCTATGATGAGGCACTGGCAATGCATAAGAAAAATACAGGGAAAATTGATGTAATAAGCAAAGTAAGAACTGAAAATGAACATGATCTGTCTCTTGCTTATTCCCCTGGTGTTGCAGAACCCTGCCGTGTAATTGCCAGAAATCCTCTGGAACTTAATACATATACGGCCAGGGGCAATATGATTGCTGTGGTATCTGACGGTTCAGCAGTTTTGGGTCTGGGAAACATAGGGGCCAGGGCGGCACTTCCAGTAATGGAAGGAAAATGTGTGTTATTCAAGCAGTTTGGGGGAGTATCTGCTTTCCCGATATGTATAGACAGTCAGGATACAGAGGTGATTGTTAATACCGTAAAAATGCTTGAACCATCATTTGCGGGAATAAATCTTGAGGATATTGCGGCTCCCAAGTGTTTTGAAGTTGAGGATAGGTTAAAGAAAGAAACAAATATGCTGATTTTTCATGATGACCAGCATGGAACCGCAATTGTGGCACTAGCCGGTCTGTTCAATGCCTTAAAGATTTACGGAAAAGATATAAGGAAGGTAAAAATAGTAATCAACGGGGCGGGGGCGGCTGGTACCTCTATTATAAACTTACTTGGCAGTATCGATGTACGGAATATAGTAGCATGCGACAGTAAAGGAATAATTAGCAGCGGCAGGGAGGATTTAAATAATACAAAACAGAAACTTGCGGAGCTAACCAATCCCGAGAATATAAGCGGGGATCTGTTTCGCGCCCTGGAAGATGCCGATGTATTTATTGGCGTTTCGGCAGCAGATACACTGACTTCTGAAATGGTAAAAAAGATGAAGAAAAATCCGGTTATATTTGCTCTGGCTAATCCCGAACCTGAGATCAAACCGGAACTTGCAAGACGATGCGGGGTCAATATTATGGCTACCGGCAGAAGTGATTATCCAAATCAGGTTAATAATGTTCTGGCATTTCCCGGAATATTCAGGGGTGCTCTGGATGCGGCAGCAATAGAAATAAACAGCCCCATGAAACTGGCAGCGGCCAGGGCTATTTCTGCAATTGTAGGCGACAGCTTAAAAGAAGATTATATTATTCCCAAGCCCTTTGACAGGAGAGTCCTTCCTGCCGTTGCAGTAAGCGTTGCCAAAGCTGCTATGGAGACAGATAATAAGCAACGTAAAGTGGATCTGGCGCTAATTGAAAAGAAAGCAAAAGATATTGTCAAGAAAATATTATGAAAATTTCATTCCCTTACGGAAAAGAAAAAGTAGAATTGGATATACCGGATAAGAACATACTCGATGTTATTACAGGAAAAATCAAAAAAACCGATCTGAGCGAAAGCGAAATCATAACCCGTGCTTTAAAAAATCCGGTAAAATCCAAAAGACTGCGGGAATTAGCCCGCGGTAAAACAAGTGCCTGCATTCTTGCCAGTGATATTACCAGACCTTGTCCTTCGTTTAAATTCCTGCCCCGGTTGTTAGAAGAGCTAAAAAAAGGCGGTATAGAAAATAAAAATATTAAAATCATACTGGGAACAGGAATTCATCGAGGACACACTGCCGATGAAAAAAGGAAACTGGTAGGTGATTATATTTATAGCCGTGTAGAGATAATAGATTCGGATATTTCAGACACAAAATTGATCGGCCGTACCACCAGGGGGACACCGGTAGAAATTTTTAAAAGAGCTGCAGGGCACGATCTTCTAATTGCAACAGGTAATATCGGGTACCATTATTTTGCCGGCTACAGCGGCGGATCAAAGGCGGTTATGCCCGGGATATGCAGCAGGAATTCAATTCAATCGAATCATTCAATGATGCTGGATGAAAAAGCGGCCGGGGGTAAATTTTTTAACAATCCCTTAAGGCAGGATATCGAAGAAGCGGGAAGAATTGCAGGCATTGATTTTATATTCAATGTAATACTGGATGATAAAAGAAATATAATTGCCGCTGTGGCAGGAAAGAACAACGAAGCTTATCTTGAAGGCATAAGCAAATATGATTCCATATACCGGAGAGAAGTCAAATATGCCGCTGATATGGTAGTAACTTCTCAGGGCGGATATCCAAAGGATATAAATTTATACCAGTCTCATAAAGCTCTGGAAAATGTAAGAGAAGTAGTTGCTGATAAAGGGACAATAATTCTTATCGCTTCCTGCAGTGAAGGATTTGGCGAAGAAACATTTAAGCAGTGGATGGAAGGCTGCAGGGATTATAATTCGATGATTAAAAAACTAAAAAATAAATTTGTTCTTGGGGGCCATAAAGCTGTGGCCATATCCAGAATTCTGACCGGAGCCGATGTCCTGCTTTATTCGGAATTTGCGCGGAAAGAAACTGAAAAGATGGGATTTATAAAAATAGAAAATATACAGAGGTATATAGACAATAGAATTTTGAATGATGGCAGGATTAAAATAACATTGGTTACAACAGGAAGGTTTATAAGATTAAGAAATCAGTAAATCCCGCATAAAATTTCATGATCCTTAAGATATAGAAATACCATTTTTTTTCAATATATTATCTTTATTTTCCCAGTCAGGTTCGATCAAGAAGGTTTTTGAACTGGAAACAAGCCAATTTTTAATGCAGCTCGTCCATAACTTCAGGAGGCTGTACTTTTAATTTTTAAATAACAAAAGTAACAAAAGGTTGACAAATAAGCATTAACAAAATATTATATAAACAAAGTTTAAAAACTAGTATGTTATTCTAATGAATCCGAGAAAACCTAAACATATAAGAACATTAAATACAAAATCAATTATAAATATTATAAGAGAAAACTCTCTGGTGACAAAATCGGATATTGCAAGAAGAGTTAATATTTCTCAACAGACTATAAATAATATAGTAACAGAATTGGTTAAAAAAGATCTGGTTCTGGAAGTTGGTTTAAGAAAATCGACAAAAGAAGGCGGGAAGAGACCGGTATTATTAAAATTTAATGAGAATGCCGGATATATTATTGGTTCGATGATGGGTCCGAAGAAAATCAAGGGGATATTAGCGAATTATAATGCAAATATTATGATTGAAAAGAGTATTCAAAATAACATTAAAGCAAGCCATGAAGAAATAATTTCAAGAATGATTGAAATGTTTGAAGAAATTATTAAAGAGGCTGATATAGAAAAAAGTAAGGTGCTGGGTATTGGAATTGGTGTACCTGGAATAGTAGATGAAAAAAGAGGTGTTATTCGTTTGCTGCCCTATATGACTAACTGGGAGAATATAAAAATTGCAAAAATTATAAAGGATAGGATGGGAATTGATGTCTTTGTAAGTAATGAAAACAGAGTGCGATCTTATGGAGAGAAGATGTTTGGTTTAGCGAAAAAATTAAATAATTTTGCTGTAATTCTAACAGGTTATGGAATAGGCGGAGGATTTTTTATAAATGACCAATGTATAACAGGTAGAAATCTTTTTGCCGGGGAATTTGGGCACCTAAAGTTAAGTTCCGATGGTCCTGAGTGTGTTTGTGGTAATAAAGGATGTCTTAATGCATTGGCAAATACCTTAAGAATTAATGAACTGATAAAAGAATATATGAATTTGTCTAGATATAAAGATTCAATTTTAATTAAGAGATATAAAGATAATAACTTTAAAGTCGAATCAAAAATTTTATTTGAGTGTTTTAATAGCGGTGATAAATTATCTATAAAAATTGTTGACGAGATATCATATTGGCTTGGTATTGCAGTATCAATAATCGTAGCGGTTATAGATCCAGAATTAATAATCATTAGTGGAGAATATACAGGGGGGGGAGATTACTTTATAAATAAAATTGTTGAAGTTGCCAAGGGGAATATTTTACCCTCAATCAAAAAAAATATTATGATTAAATATTCACAATTAGGAAAAAAGGCTGGTATGGTTGGTTCGATCGGTGTGGTGCTGGATAAATTATTATAAAATTTTTAAAAGGTAACTAGTTGTTATTAGAAATAAAAAAAGTCGTAAAAAAATTTCCCGGTACAGTAGCATTGGATGAAGTTGATTTTAATCTGAAAAAAGGAGAAATCCATGCAATTGTCGGAGAGAATGGTGCCGGTAAATCTACTCTTATGAAAATCATTTCAGGGGCTTACAAGAAGGATTCGGGCACTATATTGTTTGAAGGTAAAGAAACAAATATCGGGAATGTAGATGCCTCAAGAGCCATTGGTATAAGTATGATATATCAAGAGTTAGAAAATATACAGAAGCTTACAGTTGCTGAAAATATTTTTTTAGGAAAATTACCAAGGAGCAGGATCCCCGGCTTTGTAAATTTCAAGAAATTAATCAGTAAAACAAAAGAAATACTGAAAGAGTTTGATATTGATATAGATCCCAGAAAAAAATTAGCTTCTCTTACTATAGCTGAACAGCAGTTTATAGAGATAATTAAAGCTATAACAGTTGAAAATGCTCGAATCATAATCATGGATGAGCCTACATCTTCACTCACTGAAAAAGAAGTAGAAAAATTATTTTTAATAATTAAAGAGCTTAAAAGGAAAGAAATCAGTGTGATATACATCTCGCATAGACTTGATGAAGTGGTTGGAATTGCCGACAGGTTAAGTGTTTTTCGAGATGCGAAAAATCAAGGAGTAATGGAAAAAAATGAATTCGATACCAACAAAATTATTTCTTTAATGATCGGGCATGAATTAAAGACCGCAAAAAAAAATGTATTTAAAGAGCAAAAAACAATTTTTGAAATTAAAAAACTATCGATAAGAAATAAAATTATAAATTTTAATATGAGGTTGCACGAAGGGGAAATTCTCGGAATAGCAGGATTAATGGGATCCGGAAAGGATGAACTGGTAAAAAGCATTGTTGGCCTATGGCCGGCACAATCTAAGGAAATTTATTTTTTAGGAAAAAGAATATCTATCAAGCATCCTGCTGATGCTATAAGATATGGAATTATTTATCTTCCGGAAGAAAGAAAATTGCAGTCTCTCTTTTCAGACATGAGTGTAAAGGAAAATATCTCTCCATTATGGTTATTCAATGTTGAAAATAAATTCTTTCTAAATAATAAAAAGGAAACGGAACTTACTAAGTTATATATCAAAAAATTATCAATAAAAACACCTTCTGTTTCAACGATAATCGTTTATCTTAGCGGAGGTAACCAACAAAAAGTTATTTTTTCTCGTATGCTGACTATAAAGCCAAAGTTAATGATTTTAAATGATCCTACAAGAGGGATAGATGTCGGGAGTAAAGAGGAAATATATAAAATAATAAAGGAATTAGCTTCTGAAGGAGTATCGGTATTTATATTATCTTCAGAAATTCAAGAAATAATCAGAGTAGCGAATAGAGTAATTGTATTATCAAAGGGAGAAATACGTGATGAATTTTCAGATAAGGATGTGACAACAAAAAATATTATTAAATCAGTAATGAGAGTATAAATGAGTCAAGAAGGAAATAAATTTACAAACATATTAAGGGAACAATCACAATTAATAATATTAATTTTACTTATTGTGATATTTTCTATTACTACTCCTAATTTTCGCACTACTGGTAATTTTGTGAATTTATTAAAACAAGTAACAGTAATCGGAGTTATAAGTTGTGGAATGACTTTAGTGGTAATTACTGGATGTCTGGACCTATCGGTAGGCTCTGTTTTTTCTTTGCTGAATGTTGTTTCTATTTCTTTCCAGAAGAGTAATAACTTTCTGGGAATCGTTATGCCATTGGTACTAGCGATCATCATAGGTTTTTTAAATGGTTTTGTTATCACAAAGTTTAAAGTCAACTCCATTATTGCAACCTTAGGATCCCTTTCATTTTATTCCGGAATGGCTCTACTCTATACGAAGGGAGCTATCATAGCCGGAGTTACCGGTACCTGGTACGGATTTATCGGGCGGAGTAGATTACTGGGGATACCAATTCATGTATATGTATTCTTTATAATAGCGATTATTTATCAAATATTACTTAATAACACAACTTTAGGAAGAAAAATAAAATATGTTGGGACAAATACTTCAGCAGCAGAGATTGCAGGTATTAGATCCAATAGGATACGGACCATTGCATTTATAATATCCAGTGTCTCTGTTGCCATAGCTGTTTTAATTTATAGCTCTAGAATGACAACGGGAAGTCCGGTAACAGGAGTCGGTTTTGAATTTGATGCTATAACTGCTGTAGTAATTGGCGGCACAAGTTTAGCTGGTGGAAAAGGCAGCATATTTAAAACAATTATTGGTGTTCTATTGTTAGCAATAATTATTAATATTCTAACATTATACAATATCCCATATGCGTTCCAAAATATAGTAAAAGGATTTCTGATAATTATTGCCATAATTGTTGATATTAGAGTAAGGAAAAGAATTGAAAATTGAAAAATTTAGAAACTTCATAATTGAACAAAAGATATTGTTAATAATATTGGCTATTGGAATATTTTTGTCGGTCAGCTCAGATTATTTTTTAACTTTTGAAAACATAACAAATATTTTCCAAACTATATCATTTGAAGGAATGATTGTCATCGGAATGGCGCTGCTGATCATTATTGGAGAGATAGATCTTTCAGTTGGTTCTATTATGGCATTCGGTGCGACCCTATCGGTAATGTTCCAGTCTTATGGTGTATTTACAGGAATACTTGCAGGAATTACAGGGGGCATTATCATCGGTTTGATGAATGGTTTGATTACCACAAAGCTTAAACTACCATCAATTGCTGTCACATTGGGCACAATGGTCTTTTTAAACGGGATCGTATTTGCACTGACAAAAGAGCATACAATAAAAGGCACAAATGAAAATTTTATACTAATTTCTCAGACTGAACTTTTCCAAATACCTTTACCGGTTATTGTTTTTATTATATTAATGATAATATTTGAAATTATTTTACAGAAATCAATTTTTGGCCGGCACATATTTGCCATAGGAGGCAATGCCACAGCGAGTAAATTTTTTGGGCTTAAGGTAGACATGGTGCGGATACTTTGTTTTACAATAACTGGATTTTTAGCGGGATTGGCAGGTGTCATGTTAGCGGGCAAATTAAATATAGCGTCAGGCAGAATCGGGGGTTCTACTGCTGTTTTTGTTATAACTGCTGTATTGCTTGGCGGAATAAGTATGGAAGGCGGAGAGGGAAGTATTTTTAAAGCATTTCAGGGGATTCTGCTTCTCGGCATTATTAATAATGCAATGGTAATTATGAAAATATCAACGTTCATACAGGAAATGATAAGAGGGTTACTGCTGATTTTAATAGTTGTTATTGATTCAATCAATATCCAAAAAAAGAAGTACTTATAGTTAATATAGATAAATGTATATTTAGAAAGGAGGTCATTATGGTAAAAAAAGCAAGATTTACCTAAGGAGTCTCTATCCCAAAGTAAATCTTACGTGTCTATTTGTAAAACTAATATAAAAAAAGGAGTAAGAAAATGAGGAAAATTTTATTATTGCTTATAGTGATGGCAGTGAGCATTTCGATGGTGGCAGTATTCTCGCTCTCTGGCTGTAAAGCTGCCGAGGAAGCAGCAGAGGAAGAAGTTGTCGAGGAAGCAGCAGAGGAAGAAGTTGTCGAGGAAGCAGCAGAGGAGGAAGTTGTCGAGGAAGCAGTTGAAAAAACTGTTGTATTGCTAAATATAGGAATGCAATCTCCCTATCCACCTCTGTATTCTGAAAATCTGGAAATGCGGCTAAATGATGCTGGTATTGAAATGTTCATGTTTGACGGAGAATTTGATGCACAGCTTCAAGCCAGTCAATTGGATGATGCAATTGCAATGAAACCTAATGCAATTGTTATATTTCCTGTAGATTCACAAGCAATAGCTACAGGTATCAAGAAAGCATACGATGCAGGAATAGTTATAATTATGGGTA
>CAZBSE010000029.1:0-13185 GCA_964494385.1 uncultured Actinomycetota bacterium
GAGCAGTGGACTGAAAATCCATGTGTCCGCAGTTCAATTCTGCGTCTCGCCACCATACTAATAGGGGCCAGGCTTAGAATTAAAATATCCAATAATATCCGCTTAAAATGGCTTGCTTACACTATGATTACTTATGTAAAACGACATATGTTATAATTTTTTAAAAGCTGTTTAATTTTATAGAACCGGATTTTTAATAATGCCTTACCAAATATTATTGTATATATCTGCTGCAGCAATCCTGGTTTTGATTGGGATTCTGATTATATATGCATTAAAAATTAAAGATATCAGCCGCAAGCTTTCAGAATCAATAAAATCAATATTATCGAGCCTTTGCTCCATAAAAGGTATTGAGAAAAGGAACTCAAGGGTGCAGGATGCGGATATTATGGAATCCAGGGAAAAGCAGGGTAACAGTGATATATTGAAAATTATAGACCTTATTAAAGAAAGCGTAGAGAAGGAATCCGGGCTGGTTGATTTAATCCTGGATAATATACAGCAGGGAGTAATGGTAATTGACGGCGAAAGGAAGATAGAAAGAATCAATAAAGGCCTTCTGAATCTCTTTTATCTTAACAGGGAAAATGTTTTGGGCAGTAAAACAATTATAATCCTTAAAAATGAGAAACTTGAAAAACTGATTGACGGCGCATTTAACGGACACCTGCCCCTGAAAAGCAATTTAATATTTTACGGAGACGAAGAAAAGTATCTTGAGGTCGAGGTCATTCCGCTCATTTTAACCGGGTATGACAAAAAAGGGACCGGAGATATTGAGCTTTTAATATTTTTCAGGAATATAACCCAGGAAGTAGAATTCTCAAAGCTGAGGAGCCAGTTTGTGGCCAATATATCTCATGAAATGAGGACCCCGCTTACTTCAATAGGCGGGTACCTTGAAACAGTCCTAAACGATAATTCAATAAGCCAAAAAAAGGTGAAAAGCTACCTATCAAGGAGCCTGGAGGAAGTAAACAAGCTTAGCTGCCTGATTAAAGATGTTTTAAATTTGTCCAATATAGAATATAAGAGAAACGTATTATTTGAGAAAGAATATAATCTTGTGGATATAATAGAGGAAGTCATAGGATCTCTTTCTTTTCTGGCAAAGCAGAATGATATCGAAATGAACTTTAAATTTAGCAATGATCCGATTAACTGCCGGACCGATGAAGAAGTTTTTAAACAGATGGTCGGAAATATAATTGAAAATTCCATATTTTATGCCGGGGAAGGCGCCAGTTTGAACATAGATATCAAAGAAGATGCCGAAAGAATCCTGCTCACATTTACCGATGATGGAGTTGGGATCGGAAGCGATGAGCTCCCCTATATTTTCCAGAGGTTTTACAGGGGTGCAAGTCACAAGTCTTCAAAACGGATTGGCTCGGGGCTCGGCCTTTCTATTGTAAAACATACCATAGACCTTCATAAGGGAGAGATAAATGTTACCAGTATTCCGCACAAGGAGACTAAGTTCAGTATAGTTTTACCCAAAAAATGATAAAATATTAGATTTGTAAGAATCTGTTATGCTATGAAAAAGGAAATTTTTATTGTAGATGACGAAGAAAATATTTTAGAAATTCTGGAATATAATCTGGTTAAAGATGGTTATGGGGTCAGAAGCTTTAAAAGGGGAAAGGATTTTCTGGAATATTTTGCCAGAAAAAAGCCCGATCTGGTTGTACTGGATCTGATGCTCCCCGATATAGACGGTTTTGATATTTGCAGGGAAATTAAGAGGGAGACCAATGTGCCTGTAATTATCCTGAGCGCCAAAAGTGAGGAGTTTGATAAAGTTTTAGGATTGGAACTGGGGGCAGATGATTATATGGTAAAACCTTTTGGAGTGAGGGAGCTTGTGGCCAGGGTAAAAAATATTTTAAAAAGAGCCGGGAGCGGATCAAACATAAATCCTGACGGGGAACTCAAACAAAAGTTTATTTTTAAGGAAATGGAACTGGAAATCGATGGAGCAAGACACGAGATACTGCTTGACCATAATCAGATTGATCTGAATCCAAAGGAATTTAAAATTATTTCATTGCTGCTGGGAAATATGGACAATCTCGTTCCGCGTAAGGAATTGATAAGAGTGGTATGGGGAGATGATTATTATGGAGATACAAGAACACTGGATGTCCATATAAGAAGAATAAGGGAGAAAATGTCCTATAAGGAATTTAGCAGGAAATTTATAAAGACGGTCCACGGATATGGGTATAAGATAACCGGTAATATTTAATATATTTTTAATATTTATTTAATTCTTTCTTAAGAAAAATTTATTTCTATGTGATAAACTTTTCATATTATTAAAAATATCGGTCAAGGGGTTGAAAATGAGAAAGACATTCCACCAGAAACTGGATGAGATTACGGAGGATGTTTTAGCCATGGGGAGCCTGGTGCAGGAAGCAGTATATAATTCAATAAAAGCCTTTGTCGAGATGAATACGGAACTGGCGCAGGAAATAGTGGAAAAAGATGAAAAAATTAATGAATATGATATTTTGATTGAGGAAAAGTGCATTATTCTTCAGGCAGAACATCAGCCGGTTGCAGTGGACCTGAGGTATTTGCATTCCGTGAGCATAATTATAAAGTATCTGGAAAGAATCGGCGATCTTTCGGTAAATATCTCTAAAATTGTAAAAAGGCTGGCTAAAGAAAAAAAGAAATATCTTGATAGAGAAACCGTGGATCTGCTGATTGAGATGGGAAATCTGGTTAAACCGGAATTAAACAGAGCCCTTGAGTCCTTTAAAAATAAAGATATAAAATTGGCCGCAAAACTGGGAAAATCCGACGATATGGTGGACGATATCCAGAAAATGATTTTTAGGAGATTGTTTACTTCCCATATGAGCGAGGAAAATATAAAATTTGTTACCAATATTGTGCTGGCAAGCAGATATCTTGAGAGAATAGGCGACCAGTCTGTAAATATAGGCGAAAGGGTTCTGTATTTTCTGAGCGGCGATTACAAAGTCTTCCATGACGGCATATAGCCGCGAAATTATAAAAAAGAATCATAATAAGTATAATATTAAAAGATAAACCCACTTTTTCTACAGTAAGTATCCTGAAGTTAAAGCTGGTTACACCCTTGAATTTGATTTAATAAAGTCAATAAGCTCATCAACCTGTGCAAAAGCCAGGCAGGTTACCGTATCGGCGCCTCCATAGTAAATTGCTATTCGTCCGGTTGGGGCATCGCACAATGCGGCACACGGGAACGCTACATTGGGCACATCCCCGACGCATTCGTATATTTCCTGGGGCGAGAGCAAATAAGGCTCGGTCCTGTAGAGAACCTTCCAGGGTTCTTTAATATCCAGCAATGCCGCACCCATGCTGTATACAAATCCGTTGCAGGAAGTCAATACGCCGTGGTATATAAGAAGCCAGCCTTCTGTGGTCTCGATTGGCGTTGGGCCCGCTCCTACCTTAGTGGCCTGCCACCCGTAGGTAGTGGACATAACATGACGGTGCCTGCCCCAGTGACACATATCGGGACTTTCACTGTAGAAAATGTCCCCAAAGGGTGTATGTCCATTATCGCTGGGACGGCTGAGCATGGCATATTTACCTTTTATTTTTCTGGGAAACAATACCCCGTTTCTGTTAAAAGGCAGTAATGCGTTTTCCAGCTGGTAGAATTCCTTGAAGTCATAGGTGTATGCGACACCTATGGCAGGGCCGTGGTACCAGTTGCACCATGTAACATAATACCTGTCTTCAATCCAGCATACGCGGGGATCATAACCGTAAACAAAATTACCTATTTCAGGATTATCACAGATAAAAGATATGTGTTTATTTTCTAATTTCCAGCTGATGCCATCTTTGCTCCTGCCGCTGTGAAGCAGCTGGTTTCGGGTGCGGTCATCGCAGCGGAAAACTCCCGCAAATTCTCCGTTAAACGGCACAACGGCACTATTAAAGATACTGTTGGAAGACGGTATGAGGTCTCTTGGTATAATAGGGTTTTTTTCATAACGCCATACCACATATCTATAACCTTTGGGTTTTTCCATCCATGGAATATTAGGTAATGCGGGGCCAATGATTGTTTGTTTGTTCTGATTCATTATCCTCCTTACTGACGGTTTTAATTATAAATATCTATTTGCTTAAGAACTAAGAATATGACCTAGTCTTTCTCTTACTTCAATACATGCACGCGCATTGTGATAGGGGCACTTCCACAGGCCAACTTTTTCCAGCTGCTGATTTGTATTTCTATTACTGTCAACGGCCCATATCCATTCACCGTAACGCTTATCAATAATATACTTTTTTACAAAGTCCCAGCTATTCAGAGATGCCTGTAAGAACCGTTCCTCTCCGCTTATTTGATAAGCATTTAAGAAGCCGATCATTGCTTCAGCCTGCGGCCACCAATCGCTATTGAAGTGAATTACACCTTTCGGATTTCCTTCATACCACAGGCCGCCGTCGGGAGCAAGACCCTGCTTATAAGTGACATCGGCCATTGTAATGGCCAGTTTCTTGATATCCTTCAGAAGGGATTCTCCGCCCAGAACCTCTGCTGCTTCTACCAGCAGCCAGCTTCCCTCGATGTCGTGCCCATAGGAGATAATGTCAGAGAGTTCCTTCCAGTTCTTATCAAAAAACAATTTAAAGTGATAGCTGGAGGGATCTACGATATATTTTACGACTGTCTTTATAAGGTTTTCAAGCTGGCCGGACAGGTCCTGGTTTTTCCAGTACCTCAGGAAATTGGTATATGCTTCTAAAATATGGAGATTTGTATTCATGGTCTTGGGGGCATTCATATCTCCTTTGCCCAGGCGCATATCTTCGGCAAGGGACCAGTCGCGATTGCATGCGTCGTAGTAACCACCGTGTTGTTTTTCAAATCCGAATTTTTCTATTAAATTAAAAATATCTTTTGCGAGCTGAAGGGCTTCATCGGAACGGGCGGCATGATAAAACTCCGCCAGGGCATATACGGCGAAAGCCTGGGCATATATTTGTTTTTTCATTTCCAGGGGGCTTCCTTTATGGTCTATTTTCCAGTATACACCACCAAATTTTTTATCCACAAAATAATCAACCAGGTATTGATACGCCCGCCTGGCATTATCCAGGTAAAGTTTATCTCCAAAGACGGAATAGGAGCAGGCAAAGGTCCATAGGATCCTGGAACAGAGGACCGAACCTTTTGGGGCCGAAGGCTCTATGGTCAGATCATTTAAAATTAGCCCGTAAAATCCTCCATTCTCTTCATCCGGTACTTTATTGGCCCAGAAGGGAAGAATATTTGTCCTGATTTCGGCTTCCACCTCGGATCGGTATTTTCTCAGCTCATCTGAGTTCATAGCCACCTCTGCTGCTCAGTTTTTATTATTTTTACGGTGTTGCCGGGTTTTCCCGATCCCGCCGGCCGTATTCAATAAGAGGTATGATAAGCGGTACCGGAAAATTAACCGGATGCCAGTTCTGTCAGCTGTCTGATCTGGTTTCCGGTCCCAATGGCAATTATTCTTTGCCCCGATTTCATATCTGTGTTTCCGCTCGCCTTTTTAACCGAGATTTTTTCTCCCTTTTCAATAACAGATATTACAAGAGCCTCGATTCTATATTTTTTTCCGGCCTCACTTAAAGTTATATTATCTATTCTGCTGTCCGGTTTAATCTCAATCTCCGCAAGCCTGATCTCATCTTCTTCCGTTTTCATTATGGTATCCAGAAAATCGCATATTGAGGGCTGAAGGGCCATTGCGGCCATTCTCCTCCCCCCGATTAACTGAGGAGAGACTACCCTGTCAGCACCCGCTTTTTCCAGTTTGCTGATAGTCTCCTGGACGGTTGCCCTGGCTATAATGAATATGGAAGGATTTAAAGATTTGGCCGAAAGGGTAATATAAACATTTTCCGAATCAGTATCCAGTGCGGCAAAAAGGCATCTGGCTCTGGTTATCTGTGTTTCCAGCAGCGTTTCATCGCTGGATGCATTACCCTGAACGTACAGCCAGTTATTCTGCCTGGCTATCTCAATGGGTCCATCAGCATTATCAACTATTATAAATTCGATTTTATTGCCGGCCAGTTCATGTGCAATTTCAAGTCCTACTCTGCCCAGACCGCAAATTATGTAATGGTCTTTTAGTTTTAATATCATTTTTATCTTCCTTCTCTTTTCAATTCTTCCTAACAAAAATTCGGTTAATATAAAGTCGATTAAATTGATTAGAATATAAGCAGCAGTACCGGTACCAACTATAATCAGCAGGATTGTAAATATGGTTCCCGCGGTTGACAGTTCTTTTACCAGGCCGTAGCCAACCGTGGTTATGGTAATGGTGGTCATAAAAAGTGAATCAAGAAAGTTAAGATCCTCAATTATCATGTACCCGAGGGAGCCAAGGAAATAAACTAAGATAAGAATAATAATTGAGATAATGATTCTTTTCGGAAATTGGGGTAAATTTTTAAACTTCATACTTCAAATTCTGACCTAATATTGATTTTTTTTCAAGTTTGGGGTTTATTTGACTGATAATAATTATTATTATATAATAATTAAAACTATTTTAAAATAATTAATATTATGGAATTTTTTAACGGGTTATGCAAAAAAAACAATTTAAGGGTCACACCTCAGAGGAGTTTGATTTATAAAGAGTTAGTGGGATCAAAGGATCACCCCAGCGTAGAGATTTTATACAGGAAGGTGAAAAAAAAATTCCCTGCCATTTCTTTTGATACAGTTTATAGAACTCTTTTGACTTTCTCTAAGATAGGAATTGCGGATATACTGACCATCCCCGGTGAACCGAAGAGATTTGACGGGGATAGGAAAAGACATTATCACTTCAGATGCATAAAATGCGGTAATATCATAGATATCCACGACAGTTCCTATAGCATAGACATACCCAGGAGTATAAGTACAAAGTTTAATGTACTGGACTCCAAAATTATTTTTGAAGGTATATGTGATAAGTGTAAGGAAGATAAATAATATAAAAATAAATACAGGGGAGGAGAAATATGAATGGAAATAAGACTTTAAAAAATCTTGCCGAAGCTTTTGCCGGTGAATCACAGGCAAATAGAAAATATCTTGCTTTTGCAAAAAAGGCGGACAGGGATGGCTACTCACAGGAGGCAAAACTATTTAGAGCTGCTGCCAGCGCTGAAACGGTCCATGCCCATAATCACCTGAAAGCAATGGGTGGAATAAAATCTACGGAAGAAAACTTAAATGAAGCAGTAAGCGGAGAAACTTTTGAATTTGAGAAAATGTATCCCGGCATGATAGAGGATGCAAAAAATGAAAATGAAGATGAGGCAAGGATAAGTTTTGTTTTTGCCAATAAGGTCGAACAGATTCACGCTGATCTTTATAAAAAATATCTGAATAATCTCGGCAAAAATGAGGATACTGCCATATTTGTGTGCCAGATATGCGGAAATACAGTGGAAGGTAACGCACCGGATAAATGTCCTGTTTGCGGGAATCCAAAAGAGATGTTTAAAGAAATAAAGTAAAATTTCGAACTAAAAAAGTGGAGGAACAGATCAAAGGGACTCTTTTTATTTGTGCAACTCCCATTGGTAATCTGGAGGATGTCAGCTTCAGGCTCAAAAGAATACTGGGGGAAGCGGACCTGATTGCTGCAGAGGATACCAGGACCATAAGGAAACTGCTAGGCAGATATGATATTCCAAATAAAAGTATTATAAGTTATCATGATTTCAGTAAAATAAACCGCATTAACTATATCACCGATAAACTGGAAGAAGGGCAAAATGTTGCCCTGGTTTCAGAATCGGGTATGCCTGCTATTCAGGATCCCGGTTTTAAGCTGGTAAACAGATGTATTGAAAAGGATATTCCTCTTACCGTAATACCAGGTCCAAGCGCTGCCGTAAGCGCACTGGTTCTTTCGGGACTGCCTACGGACAGTTTTTTATTTGTGGGTTTTCTTCCCAGAGCGAAATCCAGGAGAAAAAACAAACTTCTGGAACTGGCCGCTTATCCCCATACCCTTATATTCTATGAGTCGCCTAAGAGGATAGAAACGCTGACGCAGGAGCTTATACAAAAATTCGGCGACAGGAAAGCGGGTCTGATAAGGGAAATTACCAAAGTATATGAGCAGTCAATAAGAGGCAGCTTAAGCGAGATCAATGCCCGGCTTAAAGTAAAAAAAGTAAAGGGAGAAGTCGTACTTGTAGTTGGTGGTTACAGGAAAGAGTTAATTAAAAGCTATACTTCAGAAGAGATAGCCGGACAGCTGATAAGCCTGCTCAAACAGGGCATTTCCAAAAAGAGCTCCTTAAAGATTTTATTGTCCAGGTATGACATAGACAGGCAAAAATTGTATAATATTGCAACGAAAATTTAAGCCGGAGAAACACAGCCTACGAAAGGCAAAAGGGATAAAAAGGATAATATAATATGACCGGAGAGAAATTTTATATCACAACTGCAATCCCGTATATGAATGCAAAACTGCACCTGGGCCAGATCTACGAGTTTATACTGGCAGATATAGTGGCCAGGTTTAAAAGACTTACGGGCAGGGATACCTTCTTTTTAACCGGGTCCGACGAGCATGGTCAGAAAATAAATAAAAGTGCTGAAGAAAAAGAGATTTCTCCAAAAGCTTATGTGGATGAGATGGTCGGGGACATGAAAAGGCTTCTGGAATTATATAATATCAGCAATGACAGCTATATAAGGACCACTGACAGCAGGCATGAAGAAATAGTCCGGAACATACTGATAAAATTAAAAAACAAAGGCGATCTTTATAAAAGTACATACGAAGGTAAATACTGTACTCCCTGTGAGACATTCCTGCTTGATTCCCAGCTGGTGGAAGGTAAATGCCCGCAGTGCAGCAGGGAAGTGGAATTTGTAAAAGAAGAAAATTATTTTTTTAAACTTTCCGAATATGAAGATAGGATCATAAGCCATATTGAGGAAAATCCGGATTTTATAATCCCCGAAACCAGAAAAAACGAGGTGCTGGGGATCTTAAAGCAGGGGCTCAAGGATATCAGTATTTCCAGAACTGCGGTGAAATGGGGAATCCCCCTGCCTTTCGATCGGGGCCATTATTGTTATGTGTGGGTAGATGCCCTTATAAATTATATTTCTGCGGTGGGCTATGGTTCCGATGAGCCGGATTTGTTTAACCGTTACTGGCCGGCGGATCAGCACCATATAGGAAAGGATATCCTGAAGTTCCATGCTATAATCTGGCCCGCTATGCTGATGTCTCTGGAAATCGAGCTTCCAAAACATATTGTGATTCACGGCTGGCTTATGATGGGAAGCGAGAAATTATCGAAATCCAAGGGAATTACCCTGGATCCCGATGACTTAGCGGACAAGTACGGTGTGGACGGTATAAGATATTTTCTGACCAGGGAGATATCATTCGGACAGGACGGTTCTTTTACCGATGACGCCTTTATTAAAAGATATAATTCTGATCTGAGCAACGATATCGGAAATCTGGTTTCAAGAACCCTGGCTATGATAAAAAAATACAGGGACGGCATGATCCCTAAAAGAGTTTTGAGTCCTGCTTTTGAAAAAAAATGGGATGGAGTCAAAGCCGAGGCAGTAAGGGACATAGACAGCTTCAAATTCTCTGAATGTCTTATAGCATTATGGGAGTTTATAAATATGGCCAATAAGCATATCGAGGACAGCCAGCCCTGGAACCTGGCAAAAGGGGAGGGTGAGGACGATCATCGGAAGCTGGATGCCGTATTATATGAAGTAATAGAAGTAATAAGGTTGTCTGCCGTAATGCTTTTACCTTTTATGCCGGAAACCTGCGGCAAGATATTCATCCAGCTGGGTATAAAAAAAGATATTGAAAAAATCACAATTGAGGTTGACGGAACCTGGGGTAGATTCGAAGGCGGGACCAAAATAGGAGAAAGGGAAATACTGTTCCCCAGGATAGATGAGGATAAATGATATTATGTATTTTATAGATACGCATGCCCATATAGATATGCTAAAAAATCTTAAACCGGCGGAAGCAGTGGCAAGATCCAGAGAAGAGGGTGTAAAATATATAATAAATGTGGGTTCAAGCATCAAGGGCAGCAGGAAATCGGTAGAATTTGCTCAAAAATTCGAAAATGTATTTGCCAGTGTGGGCATACATCCTCACTACGTTAAAGATTTCGGCAAAGAGGAAATAAAAATCCTTGAATCACTTATATGCGGGAAGCAAGATGCCGCAGGTGGGAACGAATGTAAAAGATACGGCAAGGTTGTGGCGGTAGGCGAGACCGGTTTTGACTTTTATAGAAACTTAAGCCCCAGACTGGATATGGAAAGAGCGTTTGCATCACAAATCGAACTGGCCTTAAAATATGACATACCGGTAATAATTCATGACAGGGATGCCCACAGGCAGACGCTGGAAGTGGTAAAAAAATACAGCAGCAGTAAAAATTTCAGGGCCGTGGTCCATTGCTTTTCCGGTGATGCCGCTTTTGCAATGGAGTGCCTGGATCTTGGACTATATATTTCCTTTACCGGTGTGATTACATTTCCCAATGCCGGAGATGTGCTGAAAGCGGTTGAAAAGATACCAATGGAGCGTTTATTCATAGAGACCGATTCACCTTTTCTGGCTCCTCAGGCAGAGAGGGGCAAGGAGAACTTTCCCGGATATGTGAAGCATATTGCCCAAAAAATTGCGGAAATCAAGAATTTAAGTATTGAAGAAGTTGCGGATATCACTTCAAAAAATGCACAAAAGTTCTTTTCTATAAATTAAACTTAAAATAAAAATGCACTCTTATATCAGCTCACCGGGCAGGACAATTCAGATTTTAAATAAATATAAAATAAAACTCAGGAAGAATCTGGGGCAGAATTTTTTAATTGACACCAACAGCGCCAGAAAGATAGCTTCCTGCGCAGGTATAAATTCGGATGATGTGATTCTTGAAATAGGAAGCGGAATAGGGAGCCTTACTGAAATTTTACTGGCCACAGCAAAAAAGGTTATCTGCGTCGAAGTGGATAACCTGATGATAAAGGTATTTAGGGATATATTTGAAGACAAAATCGGTAAAGAGGTACAGCTTATAAGCTCTGATGCCCTAAAAATTGACTATAGCGAAATTGGACTTAAATACGGTATAAATAAGATGGTCTCAAATCTGCCCTATAGTATTGCGGCACCCCTGATACTTAAAATTCTCACGGAATCAGAAAATATAAAGGCACTGTTTGCAACCATACAAAAGGACATAGCCCTGAGACTGCTTGCTTTGCCGGGAGATAAAAATTACAGTTCTTATACCGTAAAAGCCAAATTTTTAGCTGATTTTAGTCTTTGCTTTAACATTTCAAGAAATTGTTTTATGCCCAGGCCCTTTGTCGATTCGGCAGTGGTCAGGGCGGACAGGAAGGATACGAGTGTTTTAACCGGTAAAAAATTTAGCACACCTGATTTTTTTAACTTTGTAAACAGCTGCTTTCTGCACAGAAGAAAAAAGCTGGTCAATTCATTGTTTCAGGATGACTGCAAGTATAAATTGGAAACGGTAACAGGATTACTATCAGATATGGGACGAGGCAAAGATGTAAGGGCGCAGGAACTGGACCTAAAAGATTATGTCTATTTGTATAAAAAACTTAATATGTAATATAAGGCATTTATGTTATCATATAGCAAAATGAATTCGAAAAATACTTTGAAGCTAAGGGCTTCGGGAAAAATAAACCTTTATCTGAATGTTGCAAAGAACGGCAGGACCGACGGTTTTCATGAAATAAAATCCATAATGCAGAGTATAAGCCTTTCCGATGAACTAACCTTTAAGATTTCAAAGAGCAAGGATAATCATAGCTCAGATAATAAAAACGGGATCTATATCACCTGTAATAATGAGGACATACCCCTTGATGAGAAAAATCTGGTGCACAAAGCCGCAGCATTAATCCTGGATAATTATAACCTGAGAAATAAATATTCTGTCAGTATCAATATAGAAAAACATATCCCGGTGTGTGCGGGGCTTGCGGGAGGCAGCACCAATGCAGCGGCGACCCTGGTCGCACTGAACAGGCTGTTCGGCCTGAACATAGAAATGCCTATCCTTATGTATCTGGCAGGCGAGGTGGGGTCCGATGTTCCTTTCTGTATCAAAGGAGGTACGATCCTTGCCGAGGGCAGGGGAGAGAAACTGTCCCAGCTGCCCGGTTTGCCTTTTTACTGGATAATACTTGCAACCAACGGGGGGAAGTTCCTCTCAAAAGATGTATACGGGAAGTTTGATCTGCTGGGAGTGGAAAATAAATCAATACATAAGGAACTGGTAAATAATATTACCGAAAAGAAATTTAGCAGCTTTTTTAAAAAGCTTAAGAACGATCTGGAAGAGATAGTAGTAATTGAAGATAAAGACATACTGACGGTAAAAGAAAAAGCATCTGAACTGGGAGCCATTGCCACTCAGATGACCGGCAGCGGCCCCACCGTATTTGCGTTTTGCGATGACTTAAAAACGGCAACCAGTATCTATAAAGGCTTAAAACCGTTATCCACAGGGATATTCCTGTCCCACACCACATACAACAGCTTAACCATTTATAATTGATATCCGGGTTATATACTTACCAGGATCCAATAAAATAACCACAGCCGGGGTTTGAATTTTATAAGAATCTAATATAAAATTTATTAACCTTTTTGGGGAGTAGCCAAGCGGTAAGGCAACGGGTTTTGGACCCGTGATCGGAGGTTCAAATCCTCCCTCCCCAGCCAATCCGAACGAATACCCGCTAAAACCCCTTCATTACCCTCATTACGGTGGCCTTTTTTAGGAATGAAATTATACAAATACTCAGGATCGCAGTTTGTACTCTCACATGAATTTATCAGCCGATTTGGTTCGAAGTTTCTGAATGGTTTCTTAGCGATTGAAGATGACTATATAAACCAATGGTTCTCAGGTAGAGATATTCGGCATTTTGAGCCCGTCGATTTTCCCTATGGATCAGTTGTTGTGATCAGGGATTTAAGCAGCAGGATTCTTGGCGGTGGAAAAATACTTTCTTACCGCATTCGCAACCTTCTGCCACAAAGGCTGGTGGATTTATTTGATTATCGGTACATCGAAATTTAAATAATTTGTCGTAGTTTTACTCAAATC
>CAZBSE010000030.1:0-12661 GCA_964494385.1 uncultured Actinomycetota bacterium
TTTACAGTCTCTTGATAACATATAATAGGATTTATCACTTCCAAGACTTATTTTACAAATTAAATTCAGCCTGGATAGAAGCTCCAGCGTTCTGTACACGGTAGCAATACCTATTTCCGGATAACTTTTTTTTACCATAAAATATATTTCATCAGCTTTGTAAAGTTTCTGATTTTCACTCAAAATATTAATAATAGCTTTTCTGGGTTTGGTTGATTTATATCCAAGTTCCTTTAACCTGTCTTCCCAGAATCCTATTTTGCTTTTTTTTACTCTTGCCATTTTATTAAACTTTTATTATTTCTTATAATTACATAAAATACACAATGGCTATATTTTGTATTTCTTTATTTACAATTCTGTATTTTCTGATTGATGTATGCTAATAAATATATAAAAATATCAATTTACTCTAAATGATAGTAATAATTGTTACTATTTAAAATAGTAAGTGAAATTGATAAATTAGTCAAGCAATAATGGTAATTATACAGAATTGATTGTTTGAAGTTTCTTTATAGAATTTGATATTTTCTGTAATGTTTTAAAATTATCTTCTATATCGGAGTTTAAGATGAACGTTGTCGCCAGTTCTTTTCTTATCGACAGTGTCGTTCCCACTGCATTTTCCTGAGAGGTTTTAGACTTAATTTCATCTATAATATTTATTAGCTCCACCGTCAAATTTTTTATGCTATCTGATTTTTTAACTATGTTTTCGCAAGTATTTTTTAAATCTCTGATTTCCTTGAACATTTTAATCCATCCTTAAGATAACGTAATACTTACTATCTTATTAATGTAAATTATAACCATTAGTCTCAATTGTTACAATAACAAATCCATCTTCTTCAAAAGACTACTTGCGTTACAAACCTCCGATTGAATTTATTTATATATTGATTTCTTTTTTAATTTTGGAAATTATCTGAGGGATTTTATCTTCTATCTCGGGGGAAAGCTTTTCGCCAAAATCTATGTTTTTAGGCTTAATACCGATTATTGATATGTCAGTATTTATTTTTAACGCTTTTATTAATTTTAATATATCAGATAGATTTAAATCATGAAGCGATAAACTTTTATAGTCCTTCTTCAAAAATTCTTTAATATCATCAACCTTTATGCATACTACTTCATCAGTATGCCTGCCGGTTTCTATCGCATCTACTATTATTATCTTCTTGCAGTCCTTCGCCAGAAATATTAAATCTGTTCCGGAAGTTCCGCCATCAATAATTTCTATATCTTTAAAAAAATCTTGTTTTTCAAGTTCTTCAATGACTCTTATACCAATGCCGTCATCGGATCTATATTTATTACCAAAACCAATTATTCTTATATCCGTCTTTATAAAACTACTCTTATCCAACTCATATTTCCTGATAAAATACATCTCCTGTATATTATTAGAATTAAAAACAAATAATTCTTTTTTTAATTCTATATTTAATAGACTGTCAAAGCAAGATATGGGATTGATGATACCTTAATTAATCTACTCTGCTGCCTTTATCTGGAAATTAAAAAAGCTTTAATTAAAAACCTTTAAAAATTATAACTTATATGAATTTTACCCTTTTAAAATGTTTATCGGAATCAGGTCAGCTTCTTTATCAATTATTTATAAGTTTTACATTCATTAAGTGTGTGGAGCATGATATGCAGGGGTCATAAGCTCTTATTAACATTTCACAGGCAAGTCTTATTTCGTCCTCACTTTTATCTATTATTTTTGGAACTAACGATTGCATATCTTTTTCTATATTTGCATAATTCATATTTGTTGGAATTATCAAATTAGCCTTTTCTATTTTTCCCTTACTATCGTATGTATAATCGTGAATTAGAAGTCCCCTAGGAGCCTCCACAACACCAACGCCTCTTCCTGCTCCAGGCTTGATGTCCACCATTGCTTTATCTTCATCCAGACCATTTCCAATGATTTTATCAATTAATCTTATGCTGTCATCAACGCTATGGACAATCTCAACAAACTGGGCAATATTATTCATAAATGTATTGTAGCATGGAGCCTTAAGTCCCAGTTCTTCAGCGTATTTTTTAGCGTTATCTGTAAGTTTTTCGTAGTTATTGTTAAATCTCGCCAGGGCACCGACCATGTATGAATCTCTGTTTGCCCAGCAATGTTTTGCGGTTGAATGCTGCACTATTTTTTCATTTATTTTATCCCGGTAATCCTGATCATCTATTTCCCAGCCATCAGTTGATTTTATATTACCATCATAAAGAGCATAATCAGCGGTGTCGCTTATGGAGATGTATTCTGTTTCTCTTTCAAAATCAGGAATATTTACCTTTTTTAAGACCTCAAGGGATTTTTCAAGGTCCTGGTAGGAATCTTCGAGCATTTTTCTCATTTCTATCATTTCTTCCTCAGTGGGAAGTTTTGTAAATCCTCCCACTACGGTCCTTATGGGATGGACTGCTCTCCCCCCTATGATCCTAACCATATCATTTGCCATCTTTTTAGTTCTTAGGGCAATATTTACAACTTCGGGGTGTGTTTCTACAAGAGGGATTACACTTCCGACACCAAAAAAATCCGGCGCTGCTAAGAAATAAACGTGAAGAACATTGCTCTGAACATTTTCATGATGATATATAAGCTTCCTTAAGTCTATTGTCTGTCCAGTTGGCTTAATATTAAGTGCCCTCTCAGTCGCCTTCATGGATGCACATGTATGAGCAACTGAGCAAATACCACAAATTCTTGAAGTTATATGTGAAGGTTCATCATATTTTTTTCCGACTAGCATTGCTTCAAAGAACCTGGGTGATTCGGGTATTCTAAATATTAGCTTTTCAATTTTTTTATCCTTCACATTTATTATCAAATCGCCATGACCTTCAACTCTTGATACTGGGGAAACCTCTATATTTAAATTATTTACCATTATGAAAGACCTCCGGGATTATTAATTATTTTTATTTTTCTCTATAGTTACTTTCTTACATGCATTGTAAAGATTAAATCCTTCCATAACATCTTCAACCGTCAATCCATACTCTGCCAGTAAATCTTTCTGCGCATTTACATTAGGATTATCAATCAGTCCCCTGCAGGCTTCGCAACCGCTGCCGCTGTTAGGACATCTGGAGTTGCATCCCGCTCTCGAAACAGGCCCCATGCAGGGCATCCCAAATTCATATACACAGGTATTACCATTTCTTTTACATTCCACGCATACGGGATAATTTGGTATCTCCGGCTCTCTTCCCACAATAAGAGACCTTACTATATCTATTATCTCAAATCTGTTTGGAGGACAGCCTCTCGCATAATAATCAACCTTAACGTATTCATCAACCGGTTTTACTTCTATGGAATCTATCCAATCCTTCCTATCGCCATATACCAGCTCTTTGGCTTTTTCCAGTCCATATAAATTCTTAAGACAATTTAATCCGCCAGTTACCGCACAAGCTCCGATTGCTACTATTATTTTTGCAATATCCCCAATTTTTTTTATTCTCTCAACTCCGTGTTTTGTGGTAACCGAGCCTTCCACCAGAGCAATTTCATAATTATCACTGTGTTCTGTAACAGCTTCCGTAAAATGAACAATCTCAACTGCATTTACCAGGTCCAATAACTGATCTTCCAGATTTAATATCTCAAGCTGGCACCCGCCGCACCCGGTAAATCCGAAAATACCTACTTTAGGCTTACCCATTATATAGCCTCCTTTAAATTCTTGATTTGCCATAAACTGAAGACAGGTCCGTCAACACAAACCAACTTATCACCTATATGACAATGGTTGCATTTTCCAATCCCACACTCCATTCTTCGTTCAAGTGAAAGAAATATCTTTTCGGGTAAGTAATGTTTTTCTTCTAATTCTATTATTACAAATTTGTACATAACAGGAGGACCACATACCACAACATAAGTATCTTCCACTGGAAAATCCACTCTTGGTATTAATTTTGTGCATACCCCGATCTCACCTGACCATTTATCATCAGGATTATCCACAGAAACACATATCGAGATATCACTACGGTCACTAAAATATTGAACATCATTTTTAAATAAAATGCTTTCCGGATTAACTGCACCGTATATTATCATAATCTCTTTATAATCTTCTCTATAATGTAAAATATATTTTATCAGCGACATTAGCGGTGCAAGTCCCAATCCTCCTGCAATTAAAAGGATATTATGATTTCTCATCTTATCATAAGGAAAATAACCGTTACCGAATGGTCCTCTTATTCCAATCTTTGACCCTTCCTCCATCCTGTGAAGAGCACTGGATACATTTCCGGTATCCCTTATGCAAAGTTGAAAAAATTCCTTTTTGTTTGGATTTGAAGTAATCGAAAATGGTGCTTCGCCCAATCCAAAAATAGTTAATTCAACAAACTGACCTGGTTTAAAATTGAAATTATTCTGCTTTACTTCATCATCAAGAATTATGTCAAATAATTTTTCAGTAGGACTTACCTTCTGTATTTTATTAATTCTAGCAAGCTCGGGAACATATATATTACTTTTATCTGCATCTCTGATCTTAAGTGCCATTTATACACTCACCTCTTTCTTAACAGAATTAATATCTTCTGCAATATTAATTTTGGCAAGGCATGCTTCAATACATCTTCCGCAGCCGACACAGGCATATTTGCCAAATTTATCAAGAAATGTCTTAAGTTTACATCTGTACCTCTGTTTTAGTCTATTTTCTTTATCAGCCCTGAAATTATGACCCCCGGCTACCAGTCCATATTCCGGAATCATACAGGAATCCCACTCTCTGGTTTTATTTCCCTTTTTCAAATTAAGTTCAATATCATCTTTTACATTGAAACAAAAACAGGTCGGGCAGACTAGATTGCATGATCCGCAGCTGTAACAATTTTTTGCTATTTTCTTCCAGAACTCTTCATCATTATAAATCAATTCAAAATTATCATAAAAGTTCTTTATATCAACATTTAAATTAAATTTCATTCGGTAATTATCCATATACCTGTCATATTCTTTAAAATCTCCGGCCGATGCCTCACTTGCCTTCGTATATTTCTTAATTATTTCATTTCCTCTGGCAGTACCAATCCTTACAAAATATTTATCTTTCAGCTCCGTTAGATAAATATCAAAACCATCTCTTGCGTATTCGGTACCCATACTAAGTGCAAAATTATTTTCATTGGGCTGACTATCCATTCCGATTACTATAAGTTTTTTTCTTTTCTGGATATAGTTTTCATCAATAAAGTCTCTGGTAAAGAATTCATCCAGGAAATTCATGCCGTTTATATCCCATGCATTAATGCCAAAAAGAATTTTTTCACTGCTTTCATTAACAGGACTGACTTTAATATTTTTACCTACTTCATAGGTAACCAGCCTTTCAGTGGGGAGAAATAATATCTTTTTTGCCGGGGGTATTGTGGTTGTTTTGTAGTTGGTATCCATTTCCGAAATGTTTTTTATAGGAACAAAATCATATACCGCTTTATCTTTTTTTACCGGGCCTATAAATTCGAAATCAGAAATTAGCGCTTTTAAAAAATCTTTATAAATGTCCTTACCCAAGACTTTATACAACATAGTTCTCCTTCCTTTTATCCGTGTTAAAATCTTCCTGTAATAAATATTATTTGTAAGAGGTTTGTAACACCGAATAAAAATACCATTTACAGCTTTCATTGTCAATAAAAGAAAATGGCATATTGCTGTTTATTAAGCATAAAAATAATAGCAATTAATTACTTTTACCTTTACGGCGTTTCGCCAGCCAGCCTATCCATTCTTCCATATTATTTCCGGTTTTACATGACAGTTTTATAATCTTTAAGCCAGGATTAAGATCGTTTATTTTCCCTCTAAAAAAATCCTGGTTAAAATCACTTATACTTATTAAATCTATCTTGTTCAGTACGAGTAAATCACTCTTTATAAAAATAGGTGGATATTTCACCGGTTTATCGTCTCCTTCATTGACCGATGATATGACAATCTTATAATCCTCTCCCAGATCAAATCCTACGGGACATATCAGATTTCCCACATTTTCAATCATTATTAAGTCAAGTTTTTTTATTTTTAGTTTCTTTACCGCCTCTGCCACCATCCCGGCATTTAGATGGCAGGTACCTCCTGTATTTATTTGAACTACATTGTCTGTAAAATATTTTATCTTTTCAGCATCGTAAGTCGATGAAATATCACCTTCGATTACTCCAATTTTTATTGTGTCTTTCAGCCTTTTTATGGTTTCAATGATTAAAGAAGTTTTTCCCGCCCCCGGAGAGGACAGCATGTTTAGGACCAGAATACCATTATCCTTGAACAACTTTCTATTTTTATCGGCCTGTTCTTTATTGTATTTTAATACATTTTTAATTACTTCTATTTTCATCCTATGCTACCATACAACAAAGATGATAAATCTTTAAAATATTTCCTAAAAATTTATATTATATTACGCTAATTAGATTTAATGTCAATTTTGTAAAAAAGTGATGACACCCAGCATAAATATTTTATTTGAAAATCAAATTATGTATTGATATAATCTCGCATCAATTTTATATTAATATTTGCAGCTCTTTTATAACACGCTATTATGAAAGGATTTATATATGGTAGATGTCCTGCCCCTTAATGGACTTATTTATAATAAAAACAGGATCAGAAATATCTCTGACGTAATTTCTCCTCCTTATGATGTGATTTCACCTCTTCTCAAAAAAAAATTATATAAACTCGACCCCTGCAATATTATTAATCTGATACTACCCTCCGGGAGCAGCAGAAGCAAATATTCTAATGCCAATAAAATCCTCTGCCGCTGGATAGAAAATGATGTCTTAAAATTCGACAGTAAGAGATGCTTTTACATTTTTGAAGAAAGTTATTACCTTAATAATAAAAGAAAAAAAATTTTCGGTTTTATCGGTCTTACAAAAATTGAACCTTATAACCGGCTTAAAATAACCCCGCACGAGCAAACATTGCCGGAGTTTAAGCAGGACAGGCTGAATCTTCTAAAAAGCTGCCGGTCAAACTTTGGTTTTGTATACACTCTTTACAGAGACAGGCAAAATAAAATACTTGATATTTTAAAGAACAGCATTAAGGAAAAACCATTTATACATACACAGGCAGAATATGATTCTTCTCTGACTTTTAAAATATGGAGAATTTCAAGAACCCCTGATATAGAAGAAATAAAAAAAATAATGAAGAAAAAGAAACTAATAATAGCCGACGGTCATCACCGCTATGAAACATCTGAATCTTACAGACAGAAAAACAGTTTTTTAAAAAATAGTAAAGGAAAAGATCTACTTAATCCTGAAAATTTTATACTAACCCTTTATATTGAAAGCAGCCAAAAAGATATTCAGATATATCCCACCCACAGAAAAATTAAATTTAAATCTTACCCCGGTCTGGGAAATATATTGGAAATATTAAATAAACATTTTTACATTGATCCGGAAACTTTTAAATCCTATGAATATTTAAGCGATAGGCTCCTACATTCAAAATCCAGGAGACTAAAAAGTTTTTACATTTACGGTGAGGACAGAAAACTGTATTTTATTACCTTAAAATCATCTTCTTTAATTTCCGGCAATCATATAAAACGGAACAATAAATTTTATTTAAATTTTGATGCGGATATAATAAATAAATTTTTAATGAACAAAATTTCTAAAAAGCTTGAAATAAAAAAGATTGATTTTTCTCATTCTGTAAATAATGTAATAAAAGAAGTTGACAGCAAGGAATTTGATATCGGAATACTGCTGAGTTCCCTTACCGTAAAAGAACTGGAAAAAATTTGCATATCAGGAGCTTTAATGCCTCAAAAATCCACTTACTTTTATCCCAAACCTTGCACCGGATTGGTTATGTATAAATTCGATAGATAATTCCCCTGTCTAAAACTTCCTGCTGTTTCTATTATTTAAAAAATATACTGTTAATTTAGAATTCCAGGGGAGAAATATATTTACCCTTTTTATCTGTCAGCTGTTCCAATCTTGATCTCTGTTCTTTGAGTATTTCAAATAATATATCCGGAACCGCCGGACCCAGTCCCTTATAAATTTCTATTATCCTATCTATTTTCGAGATGTTTTCAGGAACTCTTAATGTAAATTGTTCTATATATTTTTCACTGTTATATTCTCTATCAAGTACATCTTTAAATAACCTTTTAAGATCTTCGTATTCCGGGATAAAACCTGTTCCTATATCTATTGCTTTTACGTCTCCATGAACACGGAGTTCCATCCATTTCAGCCATACTCTTTTATCGGCTTTTTCATTTAGGTAATTTCCGTTTTTATCCTTCAAAAAATAATTAACACTGAATACTTTTGGAGGATTTTTAAGTAATTTTCCAAATTTAAGATTAATATCTACATATTTGCCAACAGGAATCGAAAGAAAATCCATATTAGACATCGGATTAAGTTTTCTTACTCCCGTTTTCCCAAGAGTAGCTGCGGTTGTTTCTGACTCTATGGAAGCGCCCATGCTTACAATCCCATGTTTCCAATTATAAGCTTCAAGGACCGGCACCAGTGTATCAGAATCCCTTCCACCATATATTATTCCCCCTATTTTAACTCCTCCGGGATTATCATGATTTACATCAAGGTTGCTTAAATTCTTAAGGTTGATCGTAAATCTTGCATTTTTATGAGAAGGAGTTATTTCATTGCCTTCTGCATCTTTTTTCCCTTCATGCCAGCTGCCGGAGTGATTCATTCCTTTTGCAGGTACCTTTCCTGGTTTACCTATCCAGTAAGTCCCCCCACTTTCGGTTACAAGTATATTTGAAAAGATAATTTCATTCGGTTCATTTACAACTTCCCATATTATAGGGTCGTCATCAGGATTAATATCCTGTATTATGCCGAATATTCCTATTTCAACGTTAACCGCGTATACCTCATTGCCAATGTTCTTGATATAAGCAATATCGTCTCCTATTATTGTCTCACCAGGGATCATTGCCGTAGAAGTTTTACCGCACATTGACGGAAAAGCACCGGTGAAATATGTTACCCTCCCGCCGGGACCGTGTATTCCGGAAATAAACATATGCTCTGTCAACCAGTTTTCTTTTGAGGCTCTGTTTATTCCCAACCGCATCGCCAGTTTTTTATGCCCTATGGTATTTCCTCCGTACTGGGTATTTACAGAATATACAATATCCTCTTCGGTATCCATGTATATTCTTCTTTTATCTATATTTACACTTACACCATTCTTGATTTCTCCTTCCGAATGTACGAATTGGAAGTAATCTTTGTAATTTCCAAGTCTTTTGAATTCCTCATACCCGGGCCTATATAAAATAATTTCGGAATGTGCCACATAGCTTGAATCTGTCAATTGTATTGCAGGTATTGAAAAATCGGAATTCACCGGTCCCAGACAGAAAAACAGAATATACAGCTGCCTTCCCTTCATTATGTCTTTCATGAGTCCAAAAATCTCTTTAAGGCCCTTGTCCTTATCAATTATATTTAAGTTATTTCCTAAAGAATCTCCTTTAGGAACCAGAAACCTTGTTTTTTCTTTATCCCTGGCCTGATCATAATAACCGTCAAAATGAACCGTATGCCCTTCTATTGAAAGTTTTTTTTCTTCTCCGTCTTTAATCGCTTTCTCTCTGATATAATTAAAATCAAGTTCAGAATCATTACAAACAAAAACAGATTCGGGATTCAGGAGTCCTACAAATTTTTCAATAAATTCAAATAAATGCCTGTTTTTTAATTGAATTACTTTTTGGTAGTCTTCCTTGCTGCACCTGGTTTTTAATTTTTCTAAATCTTTTTCCATTATTTTCTCCGGTTATAACTTTTTTAAATCATATTTCTATGTAATATTTACTTTTATTTTTTTAATAAATAATATTATTTATAAATAAATTAAATTTTTTATAATTATACTAAAAAATACGTTAAATATGTAGATATAAACATAAAATTTTATAAAATTTAGGAAAATCTATAAAAATATTAAAAATAAGTTTATTTTTAGCCATATTTTATAAAAATTACTATAATTTAAAATTTTATTCGGCTTATTATTAAAAACCTATCATTATATACCATATAATATTTTATAAAACTTAATATTTAACGATTACTCTTGATATTAAATCTCAAGCTATGCAGGTTATTTTATAAGAAATTTATTCAATTTTCTGATTTTATTAAAATGACCGGATATGGTTGCCCTATTATTTTTTACCTCAGCTAAAATATTGGCAAATCTGCGTCTTTTTTCCTTAAATATGTATAGATTGTTTTTGTGTTCAGCAAGCTCGTAGTTTATACTTGATATAGCAGCATTCATCCTTGATAAAAATTTATCTTTATCCCTGAAACCAATTGTACTTTTATAAGGCATAAGTGATATTCCTAAAATAATTGCAAGTATAGACCCGAAACAAGCACCTATCATCAATCCGGACTTTACAGCCTGGTAAATACTTCCCGAAAAGCCCGCCTGTATTTCTCTTATACCGCTTCCCAATACTGCATATAAAATAATTGTAAATATTGGGCAGATTATTATTGCATATAAAAATGCAAAAACTATATTAATCGTAATAATTTTTTTAAAACTTATTTGCTTCATTTTCTATGTGAAATTTGTTATATCTGCAATTTATTATAACTTAAGTGCTTTATTTTCTAAACATTTTCCCCCCATAACACTTCAAGCTTTTTAAAAAGCTGTGCATATTATTCTTCACCAGTAGCCCTTTTCCTCATATATTATTTACAGTATAGTTTTTACCAGCATTAAAGGTTTTAAAAATCTTTTCTGCTATAATATATTGATGTATGAATTTGTTTTAACTATAAATACTTTTTTAATAATAATTTACAATCATGAAAGGGCATCATGTATTACACAGGAGTGAATATCGGTGGCTTATTTTCTCAGAATACAAATTTCTCAAATGAATATCTTAACAGCTTTATAAATGAAAACGATATAAAAATAATTTCCGGATGGGGTTTTAACACTATCAGACTACCTGTTGATTATTACTTTTTCGAGAATGATTCCAATCCTTCCGTCTACGATATGAACAGAATTAAAAGAATCGATGATTTTATAACTCTTGCCGGGAAGTATGATCTAAAAATTATTCTTGATTTTCATAATGTGCCCGGTTTTACGTTTGAGGCACATAAGTTGGAATTTAATGATATCTGGGATAAAAATTCACAGAATAGAAAAAGATTCTTAAAAATCCTGGAGTTCTTTTCCGGCAGATATAAGCATCTTGAAAATATCATTTATGAAATCGTCAATGAGCCCGTTGCCCCTGATAATTCTCAATGGCTCGATCTTGCAGAAGAAGCAATCAGTGCCATCAGAAAACACGATAAGGATAATTTTATTGTTGCAGAATCAAACCTATGGGGAATGGCAAAGAACTTCAGGAAACTAAAGAAATTTAAAGATGACAGAATAATATACAGTTTCCATTTCTACGAACCAGTCCTTGTAACCCACCAATTTGCTCCCTGGGTTCCATTTTACAGCTACTATAAACAAAAAGTTGACTATCCTGGAAAACCGGTAAATTATTCCGAATCAATAACCAACATGGTGGAAAAGGACAATAAATATTTTGTAAACTTCTTAAGAGACATTGATAAGATATGGAACAAAGACGAAATATTTAAATTGATTGAACCAGTACTTGAGTTCAGGGACAAACATAATGTTCCTATCCTATGTGGAGAATTCGGATGTATAGTAAAAGCCGATAAAGCGATAAGGAGAAGATGGCTGAAAGACGTCATCGATATTTTCAGGGAAAATAATATATCTTATACCTACTGGACATATAAAAATATGGATTTTGGTATTTACGATTTTACTGAAGAATACAGGAATAACGAAAACTATGATGCAAAAGACAGAATCGATTCTGGTACCTTAAAAATACTTCAAAGCGGAATAGAACCGATTGGAAAATAATTTATTAATACTTTATCTAAATTGACATTGCTTTAAAAATAAACTTATAAAGATATCAAAGGTTTATAAAATTATGAAGGAGGTTTATATGGATTATAGCGATACAATTATAGCAGGATTAACAGTTTTTCTTTATTTTATCTACCTCGCAGTTGCAGTTGTATCAATAGCTGCCCTATGGAAGGTTTTTACCAAAGCTGGAAAGCCAGGTTGGGCATCAATAATACCCATCTATAATATGATAGTCTTACTGGAAATAACAGGTAAGCCCATATGGTGGTTAATACTTTATTTTATCCCTATTGTTAATATTGTAATAACCATAATGGTCGCAGTTGAGCTTTCAAATAAATTTAATAAAAGCTCCGGTTTTGCAGTAGGGCTGATACTGCTGCCTTTTATATTTTATCCAATACTGGGTTTTGGAAGTGCTGAATATAAAGGATAAATATAAATAAAGGATAATATTATCCTGCTGAAGTAATAAAAAGCTAAAGATCCGATCTTTAAATAAAAATTTTTTATATTATTTTATTGTAATTTGAATAGAAATAAAAAAACGGTGGCGACCTACTCTCCCATACCATAATGGCATAGTACCATCGGCGCTGAAGGGCTTAACTTTTGTGTTCGGGATGGGAACAAGTG
>CAZBSE010000031.1:0-4041 GCA_964494385.1 uncultured Actinomycetota bacterium
AAAGAAAGGTAGAAGCAAATTACAGAATTCAAAGAATGAGATTAACCATAGCCTGGATTCTCTTTATGTTTTTTTAGAAGATAATTTGAGAGGCAGCCGCGAAGAAATAAAAAGACGGCTCAATATTTATCTTCCTGTTATAAAAAAAGCCGGTGCGGGATCCAAGGATTCTCCTATACTGGATATTGGCTGCGGCCGCGGCGAATGGCTGGAATTGTTAAAAGACGAGGGTCTATATGCAGCGGGTTTGGATCTGAACGGAATCATGGTAAAAATTTGTAAAGAGCTCGAACTCAATGCTGTACAAGATGAAGCCCTATCTTATTTAAGCAGACTTTCCCATGATAGTATGGGAGCGGTTACGGGATTTCATCTAATTGAGCATTATGAATTTGAATTTTTAATCAAATTACTGGAAGAAATATTACGTGTATTAAAACCGGGCGGTTTGGTAATATTGGAGACCCCCAATCCCGGCAATGTCCTGGTAGGCAGCTGTAATTTTTATCTGGACCCAACTCACCGTAAACCGCTGCCAGGCTCCCTGGTTAAGTTGATTTTAGAATCCCGCGGCTTTAATAAAGTAAAGATTATCAATGTTAATCCGTACGGTGACGATATTAAGATAAAAAATGATGATTTCGAAACTTCAAAGCGATTTAACGAATATTTTTATGGACCTCAGGATTATGCAGTGGTGGGTTATAAAATATGAAGCATATAGCTATTTGCACTCCGGAATTGGCTTATGGTGATGCAGTAAGCAATGATGTATTTGGAATGTTTAATGTCTTACGCAGTTGTGGTTTAAAGGTTAGAATTTTTGCTGAAAATATTTTTATTTCTGACCCGGAAGTAAGGAACATTGATGATATAAGAAGTTTTATTAAGAGCAGTGATGATATACTGCTCTATCACTTTTCTATTGGGTGGCATAAAGGTTTAGAGAATTTAATTAATTTAAATTGTAAGAAGATAATTAAATATCACAATATAACTCCTCCTGATTTTTTCTATGGTTTCAGCAATGACCATGTCGTTCTCTGCAGAGCCGGCCGCGAACATTTAAGTATTATCGCCAAATTAAATTCCAGCCTGTACTTGAATGATTCTGATTTTAATATGCATGAAATGATTTTAGCAGGGGCGGAAATATCCAGGAACCTGGTCGTTCCTCCCTTTAATAATATTGACAGGCTGGCGGAAATTAAGCCCAATTTTAATATAATAGACAGATATAATGATGGAAAAACCAATATTCTTACCGTTGGCAGGGTATCTCCCAATAAAGGGCTTGCGGATTTGATAGATGCGTTTGCAATATATAACGGACATCATAATAAAGACAGCAGGCTTATAATAGTAGGAGATAATGAAAGCCCAAGATTAAATGTCTATATAAAATATCTGTATGATAAAGTAAGATGTCTGCACCTTGAAGGCAGCGTTACATTCACCGGCAGGGTTTCCGATGAAGACTTAAAAACATATTTTCTTGTTTCAAAAGTTTTTGCCTTGACCAGCTATCATGAAGGTTTTTGTGTCCCTTTAATTGAAGCAATGAGCATGAAAATCCCAATTGTTGCTTATGGTTCTACTGCAGTTGCGGATACCATCGGAAAGGCCGGTCTGGTCTGGGATAAATTGGATATCAATTTGATTTCCGCTTCTATTGATGAAATTGTGACCAATGAAGATGCTTATTTTTATTTGGGTGAAATAGGCTGGAATAGATATAAGAGTCACTTTAAAAATCAGGTAATTAAAGAAAAATTTTTAAAAGCCGTTAATACATTACTATGAAAAAGATAGCTATAGTCGTTCAAAGATGTCATAAGGATGTTGTGGGAGGTTCTGAATCCGAGGCATGGCATTACGCAAACTTATTAAAAGAATATTTCGAGGTTCATATTTTAACGACCGCTGCAATAGACACAGACAAGTGGGACAATATCCTTAGCGAAGGTGATGAATCAAAGGATGGGATATGTATCAAAAGATTTAAAGTTACTCAGGGCAGAGCTGATTATTGGATTGAAATTTACGGACGGCTGGTAAATGAATTTAAAAATCTCAAGCTGAATAAGCCTGATCTAAAGGCCAGTGAGAGGTTGATAAGATGGCCTGCAGCTCTTCAGGAGGAATTTATATATAAACAGGGGCCGTATTCAAGCGGACTAATGGATTTTTTAACTAAGGAAGGCAGCAGTTATAAAGCGGTAATATTTTTTACCTATCTTTATCCAACCACATATTTCGGAATATATAATACTCCGGGAAATAAGATCATATTTGTGCCTACTCTGCATAATGAAGCCCCTGCCTATCTTTCCGCTTACAAATATATGGCAAAAAGAGCGAGAAGTATTTTATGGAATACCAGAGCTGAATCTCAATTTGGCATATCATTATGGGGAGAGCTGCCTAAAAGTATAGTCGGTGTGAATGTGAATACAAAAGAATTCGCTCCTGCAGATCTGGATTTTCCGTATTTATTATATTGCGGAAGGATTGATGTAAATAAAGGCTGTTTCCAACTGGTTGATTATTTCTTAAAATATAAAAAAGATCACCAATCAGGTTTACGTTTGGTATTTACAGGCAGCGATGGCATTGGTCTTCCCGACAGTCCCGGTATTTTATTTAAGGGATTTGTATCGGAAGTTGAAAAGCTTCAATTGATGAGCGGGGCCGATATTTTTGTCATGCCGTCACCAAATGAAAGTTTAAGCATAGTTACACTGGAGGCGATGGCTCAAAGAACCCCGGTTTTGGCCAGCAGCGGTTCCAAAGTTATAGTTGACCATATAAAAAACAGCAGGGGCGGAATTATCTATAATGATTATGACAGTTTTAAAGATTCAATAAACTCTATGCTTAAAGATAAATCAAAAAGAATAAGCATGGGCGTAAATGGGCGAAGGTATGTCGTTTCCAACTATGGATTCAGGAAAATTCAGAAAATGCTCAGGGAAGAAGTTGAAAAAATCAATTAAAAATTATTTTATAATTTATCAATTGGGCAATCGGTATTATAATATATGACTAAAACTTTTATCAGATTTAGGATACAAATATATGATTTCTAATTTCAAGGAATTATTTTCTTACAGAGAGCTCCTTTTTAGCCTTACTAAAAAAGAACTCAAGGTCAAGTATAGGGGATCTGTCCTGGGATTTTTCTGGTCGCTTTTAAATCCTATATTGACCATGCTGGTATATTCTTTCGTTTTTTCAATTGTCTTAAGGGCGGGAATAAAAGAATTTGCGATTTTTTTAATATGTGCCCTGCTTCCGTTTAATTTTCTATCTAATTCAGTTAATTATGGAACGGGAAGTATTATTTCCAACAGTAATCTGGTAAATAAAATTTATTTTCCCAGGGAAATAATCCCCCTGTCTATCGTTTTTGCCAACCTTTTTAATTTTCTTTTAGAGCTTGTTGCCTTATTTATTGCACTTGCTATCCTTGGATATAAGTTTTATTTATTTCTTTATATACTGCCGGTAATCATATTCATACAGTTCTTCCTGGTTGTGGGCGTCACTCTATTGGTCTCGGCCCTAAATGTGTTTTTCAGGGATCTCCAGCATCTGATAACCATTATTATGATGGTATGGTTTTTTGGGACCCCTATTATCTATCCCTTGGAAATGGTACCGGAGAAGTTTCAGTTCATATTAAAAATAAATCCCATGACCGTATATGCCGCTTATTATAGGAATATCTTCTATTACGTTAAATATCCGGAAGGCGCAGGTTTTCCCGGTGTTCTGGAAACTCTGGGTGCTCTCGGAATGACAATATTGATATTCTTTATCGGTTATTTTGTTTTTAAAAAGCTGGAGCCAAGATTTGCAGAGGAAATTTGATAAAATGAACAGGAAAGTAAATACATATAAAGAAATAGGGACAGAAAACTCCAGGAAAGACATAGCAGTCGATATCAGGTCCGTGCTGAAAAGGTACAGGATATATCATGAAAAGATTCCAAGCCTGAAAAATACTATTCTTAGAAGAAGACGTACAACATATGAAGA
>CAZBSE010000031.1:4141-12275 GCA_964494385.1 uncultured Actinomycetota bacterium
AAATTTATCGATATGCCGGTTAAAAATTATTCATCCGGTATGTATATGAGATTGGGATTTTCGGTTGCCATTAATGTTGATCCGGATATCTTGCTGGTTGACGAAGTTTTGACTGTCGGCGATCAGGCTTTTCAGGCAAAATGTTATAAGGTTATTTATGATTTTATGAAAAATGGCAAGACAATTATAATAGTTTCTCATGATCTGGATACTATTTCTGATTTATGCAGCAAGGTAGTATTTTTGAAAGATGGAAAAATAGCAGATATGGGAAAACCTTTAAATACAGTGGCAAAATATAGAGCTTATGTCGAAGAGCTGGAAAAAAAGAGGATCATTGAGCAGCAAAGATCTGAAAGGAAAAAGATATTTAAAACAGTGATTGAAGGTAACAGGAAAATAATTAGCGGAGAAGAAATAATAAAACTGTCCAATTTAAGCATAAGCGGGGAAGCCGTAAATAGGTTTGGGAGCGGAGATGCGGAAATTCAAAGCGTTAAGCTTGTTGACAGTAAAAATAAAGAAATAGATTTTTGCAAATACGGGGACGATGTCGAAATAGTCTATGAGGTGTTATTTAAAAAAAGAGTCGAAGAGCCTATTTTCGGGATAATGTTTAAAGATTTCAAAGGTAATGTTGTTTACGGCACCAACACAAGGCTTCATAATATTAAAACAGGTACTTTTGGAAAAGGGGATTTGATAAAAGTAATTTTCAGACAGAGGATTAGCTTAATAGGGGGAGAATACCCGATATCACTTGCCGTAGGGTATAAAGACAATAAGACTTATTGTGACTGGGTAAATGATATATTTACCGTAAATGTTATTAGCAGGAACACAGCTGAAGGTTCAGCGGATTTAAATCCGACAATAAGTATTAAAAAATAGTTTTAAAAAATATTTTTTCATGACATAGACTTGCAATAAACTTCCAGAGTTCTTCCGGCAGTATTTGCCCAGGTGAATTTTTTTGCCCGGGCCAGTGATTTTTTTATGAGGGCCTTTCTTGTTTCTGCATTTTTAAGGATGCGCATTATCTGCTTTTGGAGCTCTTTATTATCTCCGGCGGGCACAAGTATCCCGGCATCACCAACAACTTCTTTCAAGGATGAACTGTCTGATGCTATCACAGGAAGGCCGCAGCTCATTGCTTCCAGCGGAGGCAGGCCAAAACCTTCAAAAAGCGAGGGGTAGACGAAAAGTTCAGCCTGATTATATATTTGGGTCAGATTCCTGTCCGGGACCCTGCCGATGAATAAGATATCTTTTGCATAAGGACTTGTCTCCCTCTCCCTGTATATGGCCTCACTTTTCCAGCCGGTTCCTCCGGCTATTACAAGCTTATAATCAGAACCGGCATCTTTTTGTTTTATATAGTTAAAAGCTTTAATTAAAGATATAAAATTTTTTCTGGGTTCAATAGTACCGACAGAAAGAATATATTTCTTATTTATTCCATATTTTTTAAGTATATTCGTATTTCGTTCTTTTTCGGATAATTTTTTAAATATACCATCTGCAGCAAGATAAATGACTTTCACCCTTGCCGGTTCCATTTTAAAGAATTTAATAATATCTTTTTTGGTACTTAGAGAGTCTGCAATTATCTTCTTTGCGGCACGTGCATTTTTTTTAACTTCACAGGTATATTTTTTTATAAACCAGTCAAAATTAAATTCGGGAAATCTTATAAAAGCCAGATCATGGATAGTCAGGATTATATTTCTGTTTAATGTGGGGGGGATAAGATAATCGGGGCAGTGCAGCATATCGGCCCTAAAACCCAGAAATTCTATGGGAGGGAATCTTAGCCTGTCCCATAGACCCAGTTTTTTAGGCGAGGTCCTAAACAGTTTGAATTCAATCCGGCGGTTCTTAAAATTTTTTCCCAGGGCGTATACTGCCCCGGCATGGTCCGGAGAGGTGTATCTTCCGGTTAAGATGTAAGTATTTTTTTTATCTATTTCAAGCAGGCTGCGGATCAGGTTGATTATATATCTTCCGGCACCTATATTGGGTCCGTGATCCAACAGTGTTGATATATCAATCCCTATTCTCAGAGTTTTTTCTATCATTGTATTTTATCTATAAATTTATGAACCGAGGCGGGTTCATATTCTAATTTGCTGTGGAGTATGTTTTTAAACAGATTGGTTTCCATTTTAAATTTGGTGTTTTTCAGATTCATCAAGTAATTAACGTGCCCTCCGTATCTTTCATTTCCCATAAGGACAAATAATCTACGGTAGGAGTGATGAAGATTATCAATGGAGTAAACCGGCTCATTTTTTACAACATCGAAAAAAGTATCCTCTCCCCAGCTGTACTTGATTATATCGGTATCAAATATCTGTCTGGAGAATTGGATAAATTGTCTTTCATTGTTAAGGTATCTTTTACTTCTCTTAAACTCTCTCATTATTTTTTTAGCAATTGTTTTTAGATTAACATCCTTTAAATTTTGTTTTTGAATACCCAGTTCATTGGAAATAATTCTCTTGAGGTTATGCGGCCCCGCATTTTTATAGGCCATTTTTAACAGGTTTAATTTTTGATAATAGTATTTGGTCTGGAATGCAGTAGCCTCATCTCTGAAGCTGTATGCATATTTATGATAACATATGGCAGAGGGACAGGATTTGAATTTATATCCATGAAGATTTGCCCTGTAGCAGAAATCAACGTCCTCATAAAACAGGAATAAAGTGGGATCAATCATCCCTACCATATTTTTTAAGAAAGCATCGCGTTTTATCAGGCAGGATACAAAAGAAACTCCAAAGACATCTTCGGTTCTATTGTACTGGCTCAGGTCCAGTTGGCCCAGTCCGTAGTGGCCTAAATAAAAGTTGTTATCAATGTAAATACCGGTACTTTCCAGAAAATCTTTCTGGTAATATAACTTAATCTTCGGAGCCAGACCTATATAGGTGCTTTCAAGACCATTGATGGAGGTTACCATTTGTTCAAAGGCATCGTGATTATAACTGACATCGAAATTTGATATTACTACCAGGTCCGAATTTACATATTTTAAGGCCTGATTTATACCTTTTCCCAGCCCCAGATTCTTTTTTGAGTATACTATCTTTATATCTTTAAATTCTTTTTTTATACTCTCCAGAACATTATGAGCCGAGTTGTTGTCAAAAATAATAATTTCAACATTTTTGAAGGTCTGATTTTTGATAGAAGCCAGACATTCTTTCAATACGGAATAACTTGAATTATAATTAACAATTATTACCGATACGTTTTTGCCCGGAGAGTGTTTATATATATTGATAGACGGTTTGGCTATAACATCCGAGTCGGTCAGGCCCATCATTTTTTTTATAATCTGGTGATATTTTTTTACACTGTTTTCCCATGTAAAATTTTTTGAATAGTCAATGGCGCTTGCTCCCATTTTTTTTCTTAACTTCGGATCATCTATCAGAATTTCTAATTTTTTAATAAATTCTTTCCTGCTCTGTACCACGAATCCTGTTTGGCCGTTTTTGGAGATTTCCGGATGTGCGCCGATGTTATAGCAGATAGTAGGTCTTTGAAAACTATGAGCTTCTGAAATGGGCAGGTCAAATCCCTCCCAGTGCGAGCAGGTGGTATAGATGTCACAGGAGCTATAGATTAAGGGCATAAGCTTTTCCGAAGCATTGCATATGGATAATATCCCCTGGTTCTTAAGCAGCTCTTCATCATTTTTTGTGCCGTACCCCACAGCCAGAAGCCTGGCATTTTTATGCTTTATTAAAATATTTTGATATATGTCTATAAGCTCGGATAAGCCTTTATAAGGCTGATTGGTAAGATTTAACCTGCCTACAAATAACAGCAGAATATCTCCGGGATTTACCCCTATTTCATTTCTGAAATTATTAATTTCTTCCGGGCTGATTATTTTTTTCTGATAATGATCGCATCCATTATAAATATAGACAGCTTTTTCTCTTAAATTTCTGGGAAGGCAGTCAAGTATATATTTGGACACGGATACAATTCTATCTGCCTTTTTAAAATATGAGATATTCTGGCTTATCTTCATATATTTATACCTGAGCCTTCTTTTGAAAGGAAGTCCGTCCACAGACGGTATTCCATGGTCAACGGCTAATACCGGCTTATTTAATTTAGGTATTAAACTGTAAAAAGGAAATGATTGTATTATAAACAGGTCAATATCTTTGCTGCTTAGGTAAGGAGCTAATTTTCTGATTCTTCTTTCATAAACTATGGGATTTGCATCCGGTTTAAAGTAGTGAAGTTTCTCTATGCCATATGATTTTCGATTTATAAAGGTTTTATCAAAGTAATTGCAGTAAACACTGCAATTGTAACCTATTTTTGCCAGGCCGTCTGCCAGTCTATCCACCACCAGGTCCACGCCGTGGCCCTTTATCATCCTATCGGTTATAAAAGCTATACTTTTTTGTTTCACTTTTTATAACTTTTTATATTGTAGGCTTTAACAAATAACTCTAAAGCTTGAAATTATTGGTTAAATTTTATCATTATATTAATTATAAAGGAAAGCATAATAAGCTTTTTCTTTCCCGGATTTCTTTTTTACCGATTTTAGCTATAATTATCTTTAATCCGGCAACAGGCAGCGGATCTAGGAAGGAGCAAGGCATCTTGGGAAATAAGAAAGAAAAATTTAAGTATCATTACTATAAGCCGGTATCCGGTGACGGCAGCGGCACAGGCACAGGCAGGAAAAAATATGAAGAATTTTATGACCATGTCTGGGAAGAAGGCCTTAAAAAAGGTGTAAGCGGTTATGGTGACCTGGAAATGACAAGGCTGTTTTTTAATAAGCTGGATATTGGAAAAAACAGCTCAATTCTTGAAATAGGCTGCGGAATAGGGTCCTTTCTAAATTCAATATATAACGATGGTTATAATAATATAATTGGAATTGATATCTCAAAATGTGCTGTGGAATTTGGGAAAAAGAACACCCCATATCTTGATCTTCGCCACATGGATGCCAATAATTTGAAATTTTCAGAAAATTTTTTTGATGTTTGTTTTTCTTTCGATCTGGCCGAACATCTTAAAAATATTGACAGCCACTTCAGATGCATTCGAAAAATCTTAAAAGAAGGCGGTAAGTATTTGTTTCAAACTCCCAATAAGATTTCCAATGTGCCCGTATCTGTAATCAGGGACAGGAGTTTGATTGGCTGGAAAGTCTATCATCCTTCACTCCAGTATTCCTGGAGTTTAAAAAAACATCTGCTTGGGGCAGGATTTAAGGAAATTAAATTTATTAAGATCCCGCCCTTAAGTAAATATAAAATACAGCAGGTTCCGAAATTTTTAAGATGGACTTTTAAAATCATTCCCTGGAAATTATTACCGTTATTTCTTCAAACTAATTTTTTTGTTATTGCCTGTAAATGATAAGTTAGATTACGAGCAGAATTTAACAATAAATTTTATGTAAAGCAGATTGTTTGTTATAATTTATCCTAATTTATCTAATATTTTAATTTATAAGTTTTAGGAGATTTATTTCTATGAAAGATATTCTTACTTATCCGCAGGTTTCAATTTCAATTATAAATTTAAACGGCAGGGAATATATCGGAGGGTGCCTGGACAGCATAAAAAAATTGAACTATCCTTCGGAAAAAATAGAGATAATAGTAGTTGATAATAATTCAACGGACGATTCGGTAAAATTTATTAAATCGGAGTATCCCGAAGTTAAAGTGATTCAGAACAAGAAAAATATGGGTTTTGCCTTCGCAAACAACCAGGCAGCCGGAGCAGCCGGGGGAAGATATGTAGCCTTTCTTAATAATGATACCACAGTTGATAAGGACTGGCTGATCGAGCTCCTAAAGCCCATTTATATGGATAAGGAAGCGGTCGCTTCGGGTTCCAAGGTTCTTTCCATTGACGGTAAGAAACTTGATTTTGTAGGCGGGATGATAAATTTTGAAGGTAAAGGATTTCAGATAGATTACGGCACATCAAGGGACAAAGATAAATACCATCTTATCAGTTACCTTCCTTTTGTGAATGGCGGAGCCATGATGGTAAACCATGACGTTTTTTTGGAAACGGGAGGATTTGACGAGGATTTTTTTGCTTATTATGAAGATGTTGATTTCGGCTGGAGGCTGTGGGTGCTGGGTTATAGGGTTGTATTTGCTCCGAAGTCCATTGTCTATCATCACCATCACGGCACTTCAAAACAATTCAGCCAGGATAAGCTAAGGTTCCTTAAGGAAAGAAACTCTCTTTATTCAGTTTTTAAGAATTATGACGACAGCAACCTTTCCAAAGCATTATCCGGAACTCTGTCAGCAGTTTTTAACCGTATTTTTGTTGATTTTAAATTTGATTATAAAAGTTATTACGATCTTAGCCAGCCATCACGGGAAGAGATGGAAATTTGCGATACCGCATTATCAAAAGAACCTTTAAGTTCCCTTATGGCAGTAAAGAGTTTTTTTAGCGATTTACCGAAGCTGATAGAAAAAAGAGAGAATATTCAGGGTAGAAGGAAGAGAGATGATAAAGCCCTGTTCAGTTATTTTAAGGGCCAGTTTCTGGCTGTTTCGCCTGATCCTGATTATCAGAAAAATCAGATGAATATGCTGAAATCCCTGGGGATCTATGAAATTTTTGAAAAGGAAATAGAGAGAAATCTGCTTATTATTTCAAACGAGGTGGTATCCAGAGAAATGGCAGGGCCCGCCATAAGGGTCTGGAACTTTGCCAAAGTACTTTCTGAATATATGAATGTAACCCTGGCCATCCCCAATAAAGCAGGGTTCCCGGAGCAGAGTTTTAAAATAATGCAGTTCAGGGATGATGTGGATTTAAAAGAAATAATAAGGAGTTCCGATATTATTCTTTGCAATGGAATGACCTTTACCAAATATTATAATATTATTAAGCAATCCAATAAATATCTGATAATCGATATCTATGATCCCTATAACCTGGCAATCCTTGCCGAATACAGCGGGAGAACAATAAAGGAAAAGCTGGAAGTCTATAAATCAATTCACTATTATTTTAATGAACAATTCTATTACGGTGATTTTTTCATATGTGCTTCCGAAAGACAGAGGGATTTCTGGCTGGGAATGCTGGCGGCGTTGAACAGGGTCAATCCTTATTCTTACAACCAGGACCCTACTTTAAAACGGATGATAAGTGTGGTGCCGTTTGGCCTTCCCTCAAATGAACCCATGCATACAAGGGGAGTATTAAAGGGTATAGTCAAGGGTATTGAAAAGGATGATTTCGTGGTTATATGGGGCGGAGGAATATATAACTGGTTCGATCCCCTGACCCTCGTAAAGGCTATGGCTGAAATATATAAGCTTAGAAAAGACATAAAGCTGTTCTTCATGGGAGTAAAGCATCCCAACCCGGAAGTAAGGGAACTTAAATTAGCAAATGAAACCGTAAGCCTGGCTAAAAAGCTGGGTGTATATGAAAAGAATGTATTTTTTAATTTTGGATGGGTTGAATACGAGGATAGGCAGAATTATTTAATGGAATCAGATGCCGGGATAATCATCCATCCCAAGCATATAGAAACCAGGTTTTCATTCAGAACCAGGGTGCTGGATTACCTGTGGAGCAGGCTTCCCATAATATCAACCGTGGGCGACAGCCTGAGTGATATGGTCGAGAGAAAAGGACTGGGGCTTGCTGTTAGAGAAGGAAATGCAGATGATATTGTAAAGGCCATAACAAGACTTTCAGATGATAAGATATTTTACAACCGATGTGTCAGCAATATTGAGCAGGTAATCGGGGATTTTAGCTGGGAAAAGGTATGCGAGCCCATCATCAGCTTTTGTAAAGATCCGGTGACCAGTGCCGAAAAGAGTGCCGTCAGGGAAGATGATACCGGAGAGGCGATGGGCACATATGAATATAAAAAAAACATCAGGCCGGCAGGCTATCTGTTAAAAAGATTTTTTTACCACTTAAGCCATGGAGGATTCAGGAAAGCTCTAGGATATTCTTCTAATTACCTTAAGCAGAGAAAGAAAACACACAGCGAGCAGTAAAGGATAGAAAATTAATACCAAAAAAAATAATAAAAGAACCGGCTATAAAAGTTTAATCCTGAGAATAATAAATATAGTAATAGTTA
>CAZBSE010000032.1:0-1312 GCA_964494385.1 uncultured Actinomycetota bacterium
CAGAAGCAGAGCAGTTACTGTATATTGGTATAATAGAAATATGTCCATGGTTAAAATACCACATCTATGACCAGTTTAAGAGATTTTATTCAATTCCTTAAGTAGTTTATCAATATCAATTCCATAAGTTTTAGAAATCATACCAAGTGTCAACATCTCTGACTCATAAGCAGCCATCGCACAGTGCAGACAGGGCAGATTATACTTTGCAATAATTTTGCTTGTTTCCGGTGAACTTAAAACTTCTGATAATTTTGTATTCTCTGTATATTTTTTTACCATAATTTCCTTTTTTTATTTTTAAACATGTAACTATTTTATAATTTTTACTATTTACAATTTTTAAAAAGTATATCTTTTTTACTCTTTTTTGTATACTCAAAACTGGATTATCGTGAATTCTTTTTAAGTTTTTTATATGATACTTTAATAATATTGCAAAATGTATATTATAATTACGGTATTACTACTATAGAAACGCTAAAAACATTATACTGCCGCTAACAATATAAGTATGAAAAGTATTAAAGATAGTTTATAATACTATTTATAAATTAATTAATAAAAGTACTCAAAATAAATCGTATAAGAATATTATATAACATTATAATATGTAATTTAAGAGGGTAATAATGGTACTAAAGAAAGAAAAAAAAGGCAGTGTTAAAGATAATAACTCCGGGGGTTCGCATAGAAATATGACACATAAAAAAATCGATCATCTTAATCTTTTTCAAAAACTAATTGACAACATCCCTGATTATATCTACATCAAGGACAAGAAAAAAAGATTTATTATGGTAAACAAAGCAGTAGCCGATTCCAAGGGTAAGAAACCCGAAGACTTCATTGGGAAAACAGATTTTGACTTTTATCCAAAAGAAAGGTCAGAGGAATATTCTAAAGATGAAAACTGGGTAATGAAAAAAGGGAAACCAATTTTAGATAAAGTTGAAAAAGCAATATATCTTGGCAAAGAGTTATGGATGTCCAGCAGTAAAATACCCTGGTATGATGAAAATGGGAATCTTATGGGAACTATGGGTATATCCAGAGATATAACCAAGAGAAAGCAAATGGAAAATAATATTCTGGGAATAGAAAAAAATTTTTTGTACTCCCTTATGAATAATATAACTGACAGCATATATTATAAAGATTTGAACAGCCGTTTTATTAGAATAAATAAAGCATGCGCTGAAAAATTCGGCCTAAAAAATCCGGATGAAGCAGTCGGCAAAACTGATTTTGATATTTTTACCGAGGAACACGCCAAACAGGCCTTTGAAGATGAGCAGAAAATAATAAAAAC
>CAZBSE010000032.1:1412-11385 GCA_964494385.1 uncultured Actinomycetota bacterium
GAACACGCCAAACAGGCCTTTGAAGATGAGCAGAAAATAATAAAAACCAATAAACCAATAATTGATCTCGAAGAAAAAGAGACCTTCGAAAACAAAGAAGACAGATGGGTTTCCACCTCTAAACTGCCCTGGTATGATGAAAACGGAAATATAATCGGAATATTCGGTGTATCACGGGATATAACAGAAAAGAAGATAGCAGAAGAGAAAATAAAATACCTGTCCTTTCATGACACCCTTACAGGACTTTATAATAGAGCATATTTTGAAGAAGAGCTTAAAAGACTTAATACGGAAAGACAGCTTCCCATAACTATAGTAATGGGTGATGTAAACGGTCTTAAATTAATAAATGATGCCTATGGCCATGACAAAGGAGACATACTCCTTAAAAAAGTAGCGGACATACTAAAACAGGCTTTCAGGAAAGAAGACATTATTTCAAGATGGGGAGGAGATGAGTTCATCACCATACTTGCCAAGACTTATACAAAGGACACCAGGAATATTGTAAAGAGGATAAAAAACCTATGTAAGGAAGGAAGTGCTCCTGACATGCCCCTGAGTATTTCACTTGGAGCTTCTACCAAGAAACATTCTTGTGAAAAAATAGAAGACATATTAAAAAATGCTGAAGATAAAATGTATAAGAATAAAATAACGGAAAGTGAAGCTACCCATGAAATTCTTATACGTTCATTTAAAAAGAAATTAAGAACAAGAGATTATGGAAGCAATAAAATTATCAATAGATTACAGGAGTATGCCATCAAAATAGGAAAAAAGTTGAATCTTTCCAACCTAAAGCTAGAAGAGCTAAAACTACTTATGAATCTTCACAATATAGGAAAATTAGCACTTGCTGATGAAATAATGTCAAAACCAGGAAACTTAAACAGTGAAGAATGGAAAATAATAAAAAAACTTCCCGAAATAGGGTACCGTATCGCTGAATCATCTATACAGCTTAAACCAATAGCTGAATTAATACTTTCGCATCATGAATGGTATAACGGAAAAGGATATCCTAGAGGCATAAAAGGCGAAGAAATCCCTATACTGTCAAGAATTTCATTCCTTATTAATTCCTTTGAGGCAATGACCAAGGACAGGCCCTATAGAAAAAAAATGTCATGCGATGAAGCAATCAATGAAGTAAAAAAATACAGCGGTATCCAGTTTGACCCTAAAATAGTAAATATTTTTTTAGAAATATTAAAGAGGGAAAAGAAGAACTAATTTTTAAGTAAGCTATCTCAATGGCGGAGAGGGAGGGATTTGTTCTTTCGTTTCGCTTTGCTCTCTGCAGAGCCGCAGACTCCCTCGTCTTCGACTCGGTCCGTCTTTTCAAATCCCGTAAAATATGCATTTGAGGCATATTTTACACAATCAAACTTCATTGAATTGTACAGACCTCCGCAGCTCTATGGCGGAGAGGGAGGGATTTGAACCCCCGGAAGGTATAAACCTTCAACGGTTTTCAAGACCGCCGCATTCAACCAGACTCTGCCACCTCTCCAGCAAAGACAAATTATAACATAAAACCTGGATTTATTAATATCGTCGCTGCTGAAGTATTTTTTTAGATGAGTACAAGTTTGTATTACTACTTATCCCTCTTACCGGAAATTATCTTTATCCCATTCATATGAGGCTGCAGGACTTCCGGAACCCTTATATTCCCCCCGGCATCCTGATAATTTTCATAAATCGCTATCAGGGTTCTTCCCACTGCACATGCAGTGCTGTTCATAGTATGAACCAGCTCTTTCTTCTTGCCATCCCGGTACTTTATATTAAGTCTTCTCGCCTGAAAATCCGTATCATGGCTGCAGGAAGCCAGCTCCCTATACTGATTCTGCCCGGGAAGCCATGCCTCCAGATCATACTTCTTGGCATTAGGAGTTCCGATATCGCCTGTACACATATTCATAATCCTGTAATGAATCCCCAGCCCCTGTACAATTTCTTCTAAAGTTTTTCTTAACATTTCATATTCATCCCATGATTTTTCCGGATGGGAAAATATCAACATCTCAATCTTATCAAACTGGTGGACTCTGAACATTCCGCCCAGATCCTTTCCGTAACTTCCCGCTTCCCTCCTGAAACAGGTAGAAAAGGCAGCATATTTTAAAGGAAGAATACCTATATCTAAAAACTCATTACTGTGATAGGTGCACAAGGGAACCTCGGAAGTTCCTATTAAAAACAGGCCATCAAGATCAGTTTTATAATACTGTGTTCTTTCTACCGGGAAAAAACCGGTACCATACATTGCTTCTTCTTTTACCAGCAGCGGAGGTATAATGGGCGTAAAACCTTTACGGATTAAAATATCCAGAACATATTTAACCAGCGCAAACTCCAGTAAAACCGCTTCATTCTTCAGAAAAACAAATCTTGAACCGGAAATTTTTGCTGCTCTCTTTTCATCCATAATATCCAGATTTATACCCAGGTCTACGTGATTTCTAGGATTAAAATCAAAATCCGGTTTTTCACCATAATAGGACAGAGCCACATTACCGCCCTCATCTTTCCCCACGGGAGTACTGCTGTGTGATATATTAGGATATGCCGAAAAGTGTTCCATGAATTTATTTTCTACCTCAACCAGTCTTGGTTCTAATTTTCTTAAATCATCATTCAATTTCTTCATCTGACTGATTATTTTATTCTTATCTGCCCCGCTGAGTGCAGGTATTTTTTTTGATGCTATATTTTTTTCGGACCGCAGCTGATCAACTTTAAATATCAGATCCCTCTTTTCCTTATCCAGTTCAAGCCCGATGTCGGTATTTATTTTTAAGCCCCTATTTTTTATTTCCCTTGTAAAGAGTTCGGGATCTTTTCTAAACAATTCTATATCAATCATCGGCCTTCCCATCCCTGATATTTTCTATCCATTTAGGATAAGAACCTAAAATTTTTACCAGATATACGCTTCTTCTCAGAACCTCAATTGCTTCAAAAATATTTTTATCATGCAAATGTCCATCCAGGTCTATCATAAATACATAGTCTCCAAGACTTTTTTTAGCCGGCCTGGATTCCAGACGGGTCAGATTGATATCCCTTTGTGCAAATTCTTTTAATATATTATATAAGCTCCCGGGCTTATCCTCTTTTAAAAAACATACCATCGAAGTTTTATCCGTACCGGTTTTTGATTGAATTCTGTTTCCAATAAAAACAAATCTTGTTTTATTGTCCTTATTATCTTCTATATCAGCTTTTATTATTTCCAGATTGTATATCATTGCCGCAGTTTTTGTTCCTATTGCCGCTACATCATCATTTTCTTCTTTTAGAATTTTAACCGCCTCTGCAGTACTGTTTGCAGCAGTTGTATCAACGTCTTTCAGGTATGCAGATAAAAATTTTCTGCATTGAGCAGTCGCATGAGGATGAGATATAATTCTGGTAATTTTATCAATTTCAATTTTTTTCTTCCCTATAAGACTGTGCTTAACCGGAATGGTTATTTCTCCTATTATTTTTACTTCACTCTCAAAAGTAAGGATATCCTGGGTAATATTGACCGAACCTTCAAGAGAATTTTCCATGGGAACCAATCCTTCATCAGTTTCCCCTTTATCCACACTTTTTATGACTTCCGCAATAGTCGAGATGGGAATTTTCTCTATTTTATTTATATCTCCGATAAACTTATTCAGCGCTTCTTCGGTAAACGTTCCGGGCGGACCCAGATATGCTATTTTCTTTTTTATACCCATATCAAATCTTAAATTTTTATTTATAAAAAATCTATCGCATATTTTATCAAGGGAAAATAATATAAAATAAAACAAGCTTAAAAGCCAGAAATATCACTTATGGAAGAAAGTCCTCCGGATCATTGGGAATACCGTTAACCAGAACTTCGTAATGCAAATGAGGCCCGGTGCTGTTACCACTGTTTCCCATTGTCGCTATTACATCATCCTTGGTTACTTTATCTCCCACTTTAACATAAACTTGGCTGAGGTGAGCATAAACCGTGCTGTAATTAACATCATTAAGACCGAGTCCATGATAAATAATTATCTTTCTGCCATAACTGCCATGCCAGTCCGAATAGATTACAACCCCGCTGGCAGCTGCATGGATATTGGTGCCAATACTGTTGGCAATGTCCAGTCCTTTGTGCCTGTGATTCCCTCTCCATGCCCAAAATCTTGAAGTTATTATTCCCCAGGTAGGTCTTATATCAGGAGTGTGCTCCATTAAATATATATGATCTTCCATGTTCTGCTTGTCCTGGGAAAGCACATCGGATAATTCAGGAGCTACAGCTAAAAGCTCATCCAGCAGAGAATCTATGTCGTCCAGTTCCTGCTCCTGGTCGCTTAAATAATAATAGACCTCATTGGGGTCTTCTTCCAGTTTAATATCGGAACTTAGATCAGCGGCATAAATTGCTACTTCTTCCTCAAATCCGCCCTTTCCGGTTATATCCCTTACCATCCGATCAAGTTCTTCCACTTCCTTAAGATAACTTTCCAAAATTTTTGTTTTTGTCTCTATTTCTTTGGTTTTTTTGGTAAGATTTGCGAGCTCTACTTCTTTATAATTTATTTTATATTCTACTCTCTCAAGTTCTGCTATTTTCTGGCTTAATTTTTGACGGGTTATAAAAAGATCTGAAACCAGGATTACGGCAGAGGTTAATATAACTATACTCACCACAAATAATAATCTTAACAGATTATGAGAAATTTTTACTTTTCTTATCCTTGACTTGGCGTCTGACAGAATAAGTAAAGTAAAAGATTTATTTTTTTTACCCTCCATAGACAGAAGTCTCCAATGTTAAAAATTAGGTCTAACATTATAGCTGATAAATAAAATATGGGAAACCTTTTTATTAAAGTTTTTTACATGAAACTATTTACCCCTGAATAATAATAATTTTCAGCTCAGTAGATTCAAACATTTAAAAAATATCCTGTACCCTTAATTTTCCATCATAAATTTATAGGTTACCGTATTATTTTCCATAGTTTTTTCATCGGGAACGGGACCGGCAGTTATTTTCAGTTCACATTTCCTGCCCGGATAAGCGGTAAATCCCGATAAAGTAACCACCTTTTGCTCGGAAGGATTAATGGAAGCAATAGTATAGTTTTTTTCATCAGATACATTATCCTCAGTCATATATTTCATAGTTACATCCACATCGTTTTCTGTCACATTGCCCTGATTTGCTATTTTTATAGCCACAGTGATTTCAGAACCGCTGGCAAGTATCCGGTATTCTCCCTGCGTATTAATTTCCTGAGGATTAAATTTTATACTATCGGCAATAACCGCTACTCCCCTTACTTCCTGAAGTTCAGCTATAGCCTTTATATCCGATATAAACGCCGTAACATTTTGGGTATCGGTCAGGCTCTTATCCTTGAGAATTCCGGAATCAATTATGGTTAAATTACCTATTCCCAGCTGCTCCCCTGATTGTTTTAATTTATCCTGAAAATACAAATATATCTGGTCACTCATAAACATATATAAGAAAGTATTGGTTATTTGAGTAGTGGATATATCCAGATCCAGATCCTGAAGCGCATTAAATAAGGCAGGTTTAAAATCTTCATAGGCCTTGTTTCTGCTTTTAAATACCAGCTCCAGATAACCGTGTGCAACCTCAAAAAATTCAGGCGGATTTAATTCCTCACAATTTTCCAGAATAACCCTGCTCTCTTCGATCATCCCCAGAAGCTCACTATCCAAATCTTCTCTGGCAAGTTCCTTTGTTTTGTCCAGAACATTAAAAAATTTATAAGAAACCCTGTTGGATTGCTGGACCAGAACTGAAACAGAATTTATATAATCAGAAATGGTCAATCTCTCTTCGTCGGTTAAATCTCTTCTTCCGGTTTCGCAACCCCATAAACCGGAAAGCCAGCTTACTATTACCACAGCAATTATAATCATTACTATTAGAGTTATTATTAATTCTTTTCTGCCTCTTTTCTCCAAAGATATCCTTTCCGGTAAAAGAGAATAAAGATTTGTAATTGCTTACAAAGAATTCAAATATATTATACAAATGAACATTGGAAAACTCAATTTATACACTAAATTTAAACAGGGCGACATCACCATCTCTCATTATATAACTTTTTCCCTCACGGCGGACCAGCCCTTTTTCTTTTGCAGCTACATATGAACCGATATCCATAAGAGTATTATAGTTTATGACTTCAACGCATATGAAGCCCCTTTTAAAATCGGTATGTATTTTACCTGCAGCTTCCGGTGCAGTGGTGCCTCCCCTTACGGTCCAGGCTCGCACTTCAGGGAGTTTTATGGTTAAAAAACTTATCAGTCCCAACAGCTTGTAACAAGCCTTTATCAGTTTGCTTATACCTGATACGGGGATCCTTAACTCTTTCATAAACAATTCCTTTTCGCCGGGGTCCAGCTGTGCTATTTCATCTTCAATCTCGGCACTTATCATTACTACCTCTGAATTTTCTCCGGATATATATTCAGAAAACTTCAGTACAGCAGGCAGATCATTTATGCCCTTTCCCGCATCAGATTCATCTATATTTGCAACATATATAACCGGTTTATCAGTAAGCAGAAAAAGCTGATTAACAACTGCCCTCTCCTCACCGCTGAGTTGCATGTTCCTTACAGCAATCTCCTTATCCAGCTCTTCTTTTATTCTCTCAAGCAGCTCATATTCGCTTATATAATTTTTTTCACCACTTTTTATCATTCTGCGAGCTTTTTCAATCCTTTTTTCAACAGTTTCCAGATCTGCAAAAATTAATTCCAGGTTCACTACATCAATATCCCTTATAGGCTCTATGCCGGGATAGGTATGCGAAACATTTTCATCCTTAAAGCACCTTACCACATGCACAATGGCATCTACTTCGCGAATATGAGACAGAAACTTATTTCCAAGTCCTTCCCCTTTACTGGCACCCTCAACCAACCCTGCAATATCTACAAATTCAATGACAGCATGAATAATTTTTTTAGGCCTGACAATTGCAGCCAACTTTTCCAGCCTCTCGTCGGGAACAGTCACTGCAGCAATATTTGGCTCTACGGTACAGAACGGATAGTTTGAAGCTACGGCACCAGCGGCTGTTATGGCATTAAACAGAGTGCTTTTACCCACATTGGGAAGACCTATTATTCCTAGTTTGATTATTGTCTCCTTAATCCTTTAAATTTCAATTCAATCATTCTCTTTTAATATTTTTCTATAAATATAAATCAATAGTTCTTCATTAGAATAATATCATAAAGTTTTAACTTTAACCTATCATTATCTCTGCCGTTATTTTAAAAAATAAAATATTTTTTCCTGTAAAAAGCACCTGTTACTCTCCTATTATCTTAATCAGCACTCTTTTTTTCCTTTTCCCATCAAATTCACCATAAAATATCTGTTCCCATGGACCAAGGTCCAGCTTGCCTTCTGTTACCGCAACCACTACCTCTCTGCCCATTACGGTCCGTTTCAGATGTGCATCGGCATTATCCTCAAAACTATTATGCAGATATTGTTTGTAGGGTTTTTCCGGTGCAATTCTCTCAAGCCATTTCTCAAAATCCTGATGCAGCCCGCTTTCATCATCATTTATAAAAACGCTGGCAGTAATATGCATTGCATTGCAAAGGACCAGGCCCTCACTGATTCCGCTCTGGCCCAAACAGTTCTCCACCTCGCCGGTTATATTAATAAACTCTCTTCTGCTTGCGGTATTGAACCACAATTCCTTTCTGTAACTTTTCATACATGCTCTCCCTGATGTCTTAAAATTTTAAATAATTTTTAATCCATATTCCCAATAACATATTTTTAAGTTATTATTAATAAATAATACTTATCAACCGTTCTATACCTGTGGTTATTTAATATTATCATCGCCGGAGAAGAAAGGAAACCGGATGAAAGGTAAAAATCTTTTAATAGGGGTTTTTTCTGCAGTGTTGGTTACGATACTACTTATTACACTGTTTTGCTCCTGCAGATACACCATAGAGCAACTGACCTTTGATGATAAGGGAAGCTCTATTGAACTGAAGAAAGGCGATAAAATTGAAATAAAACTGGAGTCCAATCCATCCACAGGATACAGCTGGGCACTGAGCAAAGAGACGGATGAAACTATAGTATCCCTGACCAGCTCCGAATTTATACAGACAGAAAAAGAAGAAGAGCTGGTAGGGTCAGGCGGTTATGAAATTTTTATGTTCCAGGCTGTAAAAGGCGGCCAGGCTGAAATCGTACTCCTGTATCAGAGACCCTGGGAAGACGAAGAACAAGAAGAGGATTCTATTTTTAATTTAAATGTTACAGTAAAATAAGAAATTTACTTTTTTATAATTTTTTTTATTTCTTTAAGCTCCTTTAATATATCCTTTAGAACGGGCATATTTTCCGCCGGCAGGATTTCTCCTTCCGGTTCCCCCATCGCACCCGGCCGGTATGATGAGTTCTTGACCTTTGCAATAATTACATCCCTTACCCTGTCAAGCTCTCTTATACCGTGCATTCTTAGCTCAGCTTTTTCTCCCTGTCTGCCGGCAGCTCCTGCAGTTTGTACATGTATCGTGCCGATATTATAATGCCTCTGCAGGGGTCCCCGTGTAATATCCACATTGGTTATTTTAGGGTATGGCACGGTGACATACTTCTTCCACACCGCTCCGCCTTTCATCTTTACCCCTTCATCATCTATATAATATTCCAGGGCCCTAAAGGAAACCGGGATCCAGAAACCGATAGGAGCCATGATGACAATCCACATAAAAGCCGTAATTCCAAAAACCAGCGGTTTCACTGTAATTGAAAGGACAGCCCATAAAATTATCCCTGCTATAAAAAATACCAGCCAGCTGATAGTCCAGAGGGTTTTTTGCTCTCTTTTAGGTTTTAGTTTTATTATATCCATCTAACTCCTTTACTGATAAATATATTTTTAAGCCTTGCTCTGCTTGCCGGCGCTTTTTCCCAATAAAGATTTAAGATTTCTCGGTATCACGTCAATATATCCCTGCAAGCCAAGCAGTTTTAATTTCTCCATTATTGAAGACGGCAGTTTATCGGCAGTCAGTCCCTTAAGTAAATTTTCAGTCTCTTCTGCAGTAAATTCCCCCACATCTTCCACCCAATCAATAAAAGGCTGATTATGGGGGCATACAATCTGGCATCTCATACAGCCGACCAGACAGTTGTGCGAACCGGATTTAATCCAGGCCGGAAAGTTCTCCTGTTCCTCATTGAAAAAAGTCAGGCATCTTTCGGCATTAATTAAAAAGCGCTTTGCATTTATGGCCCCTGTGGGACAATTTTCCATACAGATTTTACAGTCCAGACATTCCTCCAGTTCCTTTTCCTCATACCATCTATCATAATCACAATCAATATTTGAAAAAAAAGCGGACAATTGTAAAAAACTTCCAAAGCCATCAATATATAATATATTATTCCTCCCATATCTGCCTATTCCGCTATGAGCCGCCAGCAGCTTCTCAGGCAGCCGCGCAGGAGCAATTTTATATCCCGTATTCGACAAACAGTTATCAAGAAGTACTTTTATCTTTCTATCCATCTTTTCCTGGTTCACATACGCAGGTGGAACTATAACAGGAACAGGCCCGCTATATATATTAAAATTTATACGGCTTTGGGGCCTGGGAGCGGCAACAATTATTACGGATCGGGACTCAAAGAATTCTTCTTTCATGTTATAGGAAAAATTGTTCAGGTATGATTTATATATTTTCTCACTTATAATTTTTTTTTCATATAAATTATTTATTCCACTCTTTATCTGTTCTACCCTGCTAAAAGAAATAATCCCGGCCCTGTAATTATATTCTTTTAAAAAATTATTTATATCTTCAATCAACATGATAACCCTCCGTTATCAGCTGTAAAAGAATGGTGGAGATGAGCGGAGTTGAACCGCCGACCTCTTGTCTGCCAGACAAGCGT
>CAZBSE010000033.1:0-10105 GCA_964494385.1 uncultured Actinomycetota bacterium
CTCCGCCATTCGCCCCGAACCAGCCTAATTCTGGGTTTTATACTACCGGTGAGCTTTTATTTTATCTTTTTTATTTACAAATTCAAGTAGGTTTAAAGTCATTCTTAAACTTTTTTATTTCTATTTAAATACATTTCTTTATATAATCAGGTTTAGGATAAAATATTTTGTATCCTTTTTAATTATATTCTCTATCTCCAACGTCCTAATGATGAGTACCATGATTTTTCTACTTGAGTTTTATTATTAATTGAAATTACAATAGGTTTTAAGAATTTTGTAATTCTTTCCATTATTTGATTAAAACTCTTATCTGTATTAGCAATTCTAGATTTACGCAGAAAGGCAGCCCATTGCCTTTGTCTTCCTTTGTCATTATGAAATTCGGTTCGAAAAACTAATGGGCTTATAGGAACTATAGTTTTTCTCCTCTTAAAGGTAGACTCGATTGCTTTCTTAAGTCTATTACCATGGAAATCATAGTTAATAGAAAGAGTATGTATATCGTAGAAGTCTTTCATTCGACTATTGGCCATAGCCAGTTTAACCATAGCTTCAAACTTTTCAGATATAATGCTTTCTATCGAATAGACCTTGATTTTCGGTGATACTTGTTCCAGCAAAGTGGGAAACTCTATTTTTTTAGCCTTAGGAATTACTATATCTCCAAAGCCAATATCAATCTGTAGTCTTTTTCTTGCCTGGCCCAAAGTTGCATCTACCTTCAGTCTTATTCCTTCATAATCAGCATCTTCCTTTATCCGCTCTGAACTAATAGATAAAGAATCGAACTTAACTCCATCATTAAAATTCAGCTCCGCAATTTTTTTTATAATATTTTCAAGCTCAGTTTGGTCATTATCTAATTGCTCTGCAAGAAAGTCTATATCTTTGGTTGGCCTTGTTCCCGGTATCTTAAAACAAACTAGAAGAAGTCCTCCCTTAAGTACAAAATGGTCAGAAAATTCAGAAATGGTAAGCCGGTAAAGAAACCTTTCCTGAAAATATCTTAATAGAAGGGCATCAAAGTCAATTCCTTCAATTCTTGCAATATTTGTAAGTTTTGCCCTTATGGAAGCTGGTTTATTTTTAATTTCTCTTTTCATTTCTTTTCTTTTTTTAAATCATAGCATTAACCCAGATCTCCATGAGTTTTTTAACCCTGCAGATTTCAGCATATTCAAACAGCCTCTCCAGATTACGGCCCTTTCGTTTAAGATATTCAGACAGCCCCTCTTTTGCAATATCCAGTCCAAGCTTGCTACGATACCTGAAACAATCACATATGGTTTTTTCCGGACAATATATACTAATCTTATGACCTTTGATTTTTATCTCATCAACACCTGCTTTAAATTGTTTCTTAGAAAAATAATAAAACTCGACCGGCGGGTATTCAATCTTAGGGCGCCTTCTCCCCCGGTAGAGCGCCATAGATATAACTGATGGATTAAAAGTAGTCAGCTCATGATAAGAAAGAGCTGAAAGTAGACAAATAACTCCATCTGGAACGGCTTGGGCAAGATCAATATAACCTTGGTTAGAAATGAGAGGAATCTCAGATAGACGGTAAAGTCCTCTTTTTACCCGGATTATCCATCCTTCGTCTCTCATCCTTTTTATATCACGGCGGTGAATGCCAGCTGCCAGAATATCATTTGTTCTGGCAAAACCACCATATTTTTTAAAAACTTTATTTATCTTTTCATTTATCTTATTCATAATATAAAATGCCTTGGACAAAAACGTATACACATATTAATAAATGTAGACGCTTTTGTCCAATACTTTTAAAATTTAAATGAATTTTTTTAAAAAAGATTATTAGCAAAAATAATTAAGAATCAAATCTCTATCCTTTTCAATTCCAATTTAGGCTTCCTTAAAAGAATTAAAATTCTCGGTTGTGGAATTACGTATTTATAACTCTTACTATATTTTTTTTAAAATTATTCTCTAGAATCATTTGACCAAATTCAAATTTGTATAATTTTTATATTATCTTTTATTAAAAATAATATTTATAATCACCTATTTTTACAAACCTTATAAAACAATATTAATAATCAAAATATGGTGCATAATTTCTGATTTATTTTAAGCTTGTAAGTCAAGCTATAAACTAAAAATATCAGAAATATTTACTTAAACTTGTGATAAGATATTTCTTAGATCTATTTATTTTACTAGTACTTTTCCTTACTTTTTATAAGAGGCTATTTTCTCTTTTGAAATTATTTTTATAAAGTGTTCTACCAAAATAGGGTCGAACTGTTTACCTGAACAACTTAAAAGTTCTTTTATTGCATATTCTTTACTATGAGCTTTTCTATAAGGTCTGTCATTTGTCATTGCATCATAAGAATCAATTACAGATATTATCCTTGCTATAATTGGTATTTTTTTACCCTCTAAACCCATCGGGTAACCTTTTCCATCCCACCTTTCATGATGTGACAGAATACCTTTTGCAATAGATGCAAGATCTGAATTTGAACTTGCAATCCTAAACCCAATCTCAGAATGTTTCTTAATTAATTCATATTCGTCGCTAGTTAGCTTTGAAGGTTTTAAAACAATATTATCAGCTATAGCTATTTTGCCAATATCATGAAGCAAAGAAAGTAGGCTTAATTCATCAAGTTTTTCATCTGAAAATTGGAGTTCTTCCCCCAACTTAATTGCAAGACTTCTCATTCTATGCATATGTTCATGAGTTTCATAATCTCTTTCCTCAAGAGCTTTCTGAAGAGAAGTAATTATAGAGCTATGCAAACTTTGTTTTTCTATAAGTTTATGTTTAAACATATTGTCTTCTGCTATCTTTATCAATTCATTAATATTTTGTTTTTTTGACTTTTTTGTAGCAATTCCAATCGATAAACTTGTAATAAATTTTTTATAAAAATTAAGTTTAAATATATCATGGACTCTTGTAACAATACCGTCAGCAATAGCCTTCGAAGTTGATGGCAATATTATAATAAACTCATCTCCACCATACCTTGCAACTATATCTTCCTTTCTGAAGCAGTCTTTTAAAATCTTAGCTGTATTTTTTAATATTTCATCTCCTTTTTTATACCCGAATGTATCATTTACCAATTTAAAGCCGTTTATATCCATAATTATTACATTAATTGGATAAAGCCTTGGGCTATCCAACCTTTTTAGTTCTTCTTCAAAATAAAATCTGTTATAAAGGCCTGTTAAGTAATCATTGGTATGATTGGCATAATACAAGCAAGTGAGGTTATTAAATATATTCTGGGAGTTGGTCAATTATTAAACGGGATACTATTAATAATTGATAGTTTAGAACTAAAGTTTGAAAAATTAAACATACAAAGAAATAACCATTGTATAATTTGTGGTGACGATCCAATAATCAAAGAGCTAAAAAATTATGACTAAATTTTATATATAGATTATTTTCTCCTGGATTCCATTGAATTGAACTCTTTTAATATTTCCTCCTCAAGTAGTTTACCGTTCATATGCAGATGCGTGTTGCAGTGTTCTTGAATGCTTGCCGCAAGCTGTTTTTTCCAGTGAGTGAATTCAGGTTTATATGTCAAGAAAAAAGCTATAAATTTTCCGGCATCCTCCTCGACCTCCCCTTCCCTGCAATCCTCAAAATCCACCCTGAATATTTTGTTAGAAACCAGTATGAAATTTCTAAAGTTCATATCACAAAGTATATATGATCTATTTTTTATGGCTTTCATGTAGTTATTGAAACTCGTTATGAATCCAAGAGCATCCAGGAGAGGCTTGCAATTAGAAAGGTCGGATTTCGAATCAGATTTTCCGATCTGCGTAGATTCTTTATTTTCCTTTTCCAGTATATAATCAAGAAGGTTTTTTCTGCCGAGAAACTCAAGAATTAAGAAAGATTCACCCACATAATACAACCAGGGTACATTAAACCCTGACATTTCCGGATTTATTTTCATGCCTATTTCTTTACGGGCTATACTGCAGGCTGTCAATCCATCAGCATCATTTTGATTTGCCGGGTTATTAAATGCAGTTTTTTTTAAAAATGTAAAAGCACCGGTACGGCAAAGCTCTTCGTAAAAATAGATTTCACGTTTTAAACGGCTGCTTTTATCTTCTCCTTTAAATTCCTTATAAATATAGTGTTTCTCAGATTCGCAGGTACAGGATACCTTTATTATATAAACATCGTTTTTCTTACTGTATAACTTTTCTTCAGCAACAATGTCCTCAATACTGTTCTTTTTTATGAATTCTTTATCTATATTATCTAAAATAGAGAAACTATTGTTCATGACACTTTATTTTGTAAAATATAATTGTCAAAAGAGACCAATCAGTTGTTACCTGTTTATGCTGATATCGATTTTACCGGACTTTCTGTACCCTTTAAGATTCGATATCAGGGCTACTATTGTATCGGTAACTATATTCTGGACAAAGGGCACCATTCCGATATTTTCCCCGTCAATTTTAACCACAATCTTTGCCTGTTCTATCCTGCAGTCCTGTCTTTTTGATTTGCCTGACAGTATCCTTGAAGCAAGCTCCCTGCAGCTGTAACCACACTCATTGCAGCATTCGGGTGAATAATCAGGTAGAATATCAAATACTTTTTCAATTACAAGGTCGGTAAGCTCACCAGCTTTTTCTTCAGCGTTTATAACAGGTATTCCATCGTATTCTTTTTCACTGTTTGAAACGACACCTGAAATTACAAAAACCCTGTTAAAAAAATCCTTTTTCCTGTAGTTTTCAATATCAGTTGTATCTGATGCGCAGATTATTACCGGCAGGTTATAATCACTTACCCCTTCCATGACCACATAATCCTGGTCATAAAACTTAAGTATCTCCTCTACAGAAAGCTTTTTTAAGTAAAGGATGTCTGTCTCATAATGCCCTCTTGCTGTAACTACTTCGGCACCTGCAGCAGCGTGCCGGTACGTATTTGTTCCCTCTGTGTCAATCGCAAATTTTTCGTAGTGTATTTCCTTTATTGACCCTACCGAGAATCCCCTTCTTACAAGCTCCTTTATAATATTCTCTATGGTAGTTGTTTTGCCTGTTTTTGTTGTACCAATAACACTAAATGCCTTCATAAAATTCTCCCTGGAAAATTAAATACATAATAAATAATGAAAACAGTAACTGTAAAAATTAAAGCCATATTGATAACAATCCAGTCCTTTATTTTCATTGTTAACAGAAAATAGCTTGTTCTTGAAGGATATGCTCTAAATGCCCTTGTTTCCATTGCTATTGAAAGTTGCTGCGCTTTTTTTACGGCTCCTGTCACTATCGGCATAAAAATATATGAATATATCCTTATCTTCTTCTTAAACGGTATTCTTTTTATATCTAACCCCCTTAACTGTATTGCTGTCAGGATTTCTATAAACTCATTCCGTAAAAGAGGCAAAAACCTTATCCCGACCGATATCATAAATGCCACCTCGTAAGGAATTTTCAGCTGTACAAAACCCTGGACTACCTCCCTCGCGCTTGAGCTTGCAATAATTGTAGCAGAAAAAATTATTATGGATAATCTTAAAAGAAATTCAACACCTTTTATTATTCCCCCTGCTGTTATAAGTGTAAAGTCACCAATGGAAAGTAGCGCTGCGCCAGTCCTTGTGAAAATGCTCTGAAGCAGAACTATTATTAAAAAAATGTACCAGAGGTTTCTTGTTTTTTTTAGGGTATTTATAAGGCTGCCGTAAAACAATGCGGACAGGATTACCGAGATAAACAGGATTAAAAGCAGTACATATGCATGCTGGATAATTACTGCAATCGAGGAAAGTGAAGCAACTATTGCAAGCTTTGTCCGCGGATCATAATTTTTTAATACTGATTCGTACGATTTCATCCCTTTTTACTTTAAGAAGATTTCCTTTAAAATTTTTAATGAATTTTTCATCGTGGCTTATAACGGTCATTCCGATACCGCGCCAGATGAGCTCTTTCATGATGGACAGAAGCTGCTGTCTTCTCAAAAAATCAAGACCAGTCGTTGGCTCATCAAGAATGATGTATTCCGGTTTATTGATAAGGATCCCTGCAAGGGCAAGCCTCTGTTTTTCCCCGTAGCTTAAATTATAAATTATGTTTTCTTTTTTTGATGAAAGGCTGAAGAGATTTAAAACTTCATTTACCTCTGAATTTATTTTTTCTTTTTCAATACCTTTTAGCGTGGGTATAAAGGATAATTCTTCAGCAACAGTCTTTGCAAATATCTGGAGCTCAGGATTCTGGAAAAGGTAGCCAACTATGCTTCCCACCCTGCCGAGACTGATATCTGAAAGGTTTTCACTTCCAAGGAAAACAGCTCCGCTGGTGGGTTTTAGTATGCCTACCATCAATTTACCTATCGTGGTTTTTCCGCTGCCATTTTCACCCATTACAGCAGTGAACTGCCCTTTTTCAAATTCGAGCGTTTGGTCCTCTATCAGGTTTTCCTGTCCGGGATAGCTAAAGGAAATATCTTCAAACTTTATAAAAGCCAAATATTTCTTCCTCCCTTCTGTTTTCAACAGGATAAAGCTTTCCGTTTTTCATAAAAAATACCCTGTCTGCAATATCAAGATTGTAAATATCATGTTCAACCATTATTATTGACCTTCCTTCATTGCGAATCCTGCTGATGACATTTTTAATATCTTTTTTACCATGGGTATCAATCTGGGAAAGACTTTCATCAAAAATGATAATTTTGGGCTCAAGGGCCAGGACTGAAGCAATCGCTATAAGTTGTTTTTCTCCTCCTGAAAGCTTTTCCGGGTGGGCAAAACGGTATTTCTCCATCCCCACAAGCCTGAGGTTCTCATCGATGCGCCTTCTTATTTCAACTCTATCAAGACAGAGGTTTTCAGGTCCAAAAGCAATTTCATCTTCTACTGTGGGTGAAAAAAGCTGCGTGTCGGGGTCCTGGAAAACTATTCCGATTTCCGTTGATAAAACAGGAAGGCTTGTTACGGACACATCCCTGCCTGATATCCGGACATTGCCTCCAAGCTCGCCTTCATAAACATGGGGAATTATTCCGCATATACAGTAGCAGAGAGTACTTTTACCGCAACCGCTCAAACCCAGCACCGACAGAATCTCCCCCGATTTCAAAACAAGGTCAATACCGTCAATTATATTATTTTCAGTACCGGGGTATCTGAAGTGAAGTTTACTGATCTCAACAGGGTTCACTATTTAAGCTCCAGTTCAATCAAGAATTTACACCAGCGCTGGCTGAATGCATCTTCTGTCACTATCAACTGATAGGGTCCGCTGCCTCCTGTGCTTTTGGTGCCTAGGTCCTTTCCATCCATTTTTACAGCTATATAAATATTGTCAGGCTGGACGACTTCTGCTGCACCGAACGCGACTGTGTAGCCATCGACTGCCTTTGCAATTACGGTACTGTAATCGTTTATATCTATGCCAAGAGATCCCAGGAGTTCATTTAAAAAGACTCCGCTGTAAATATGCTCTTGAGCTTCGGAATCGCTTGTATCAAGATTGGCTGTAAAATCCTTTATCCCTGTTTTTTCCAGCAGCGCCATATCGATGCGTGCAAGTTCCTTATCCTGAGAATTAATTAATATAATTGCCTCCTCTTCAAGTTTCTTTTTTTCTTCTACGCTGCCTGCATTCAGGTATGCAAAAACTCCTACTATTACAAGCAGCACAACAGCCACTGCGACTATTATTATAATATTTCTCTTTTTCATCAATTACAAACCCCCGGTTAAAACTAAAAAATATAATGCATCCTGTAAATTTTATCCTGTAGTCTCATATATTTACTGTCCTATTTTTCAGGTATACTATCAAAAATAATATAAGGGACAATCATATCCTCGAACCTCAACTCGCCATGAGATCCGCCTTCATCAGTTGCATGCATACCGTGGTCAGAAGTTATTATTATTTTTCCTGTCCATGCTGATGCCAGTTTTTTAATATATAAGTCAATCTCTCTTATTGTTTCCATTGTTTCTTTTGAAATGTCGCCATAATCATGACCGCTGTCATCTATGCTGTGGAAATGCACGACGATAAAATCAAATTCATCACTGGAAATTGCAGAAAGTGCAGCTTCCATTATTTCATCATCAATTGTGCCATTGGAGTTTAAGTCTGTATGAAGTTCAGTATCCGTTTCAAGTTTTATTATCTGGATATCTCCCTCAATAATCATGGCCTTTTTACCCTTTTCAAGCAGGTATCCAAAAATAGTGGGTATCTGCGGTTCCCTTGTCTTTCTTGTATATATGCCGCTTTCGCTTCCCGGCTTTCCGGTAAACATTGCTGCCAGCCCTGAATTAGAAACAGGTTCATAAACAGATGCGGCAATCTCAGCAGGCGGAAGATTTGAAAGATAGGACGCATAACCACTCTCGATTGCATAGCGGTACTGGTGATACCCGAATCCATCAGTGATTATTAACATGACCTTTCTGCCCTGCGATATGAGCCCTGTTGTATCATAATATACATCCATTATACTGGCTGCCGGTGGGTCCATGATTACTCCCTTTACGTTTTCTATGGTCTCATCAAGGACAGGGTCTACATAATTAATGTTGTTGTGAGCCAGTTCAAAATAGCCTGCGGTATCGGTGAACATGTACTGTCCCTGAGAACCGTATATTATTATTTTATCCTGAAATTCATCCATATCAGCGGGATAACCGGGCTCAACCCAGGCAGAACCAAGTTCACCGGAATTAAGTGCAGCAAATATATCATTTAGATTAAAAGTTTGTCTTACGGAAAAGACAGTTGACTCATAATTATTACCATTGCCTGACTTTGACGAAGTACCGGCATCCTCAAAATACTTCCTTGTGATAAGTCCTACCTGCCCGGGAGTTATATTTATAAGGTTTTTTAGCGGACTTATTATATTTAAACCGAAACCAGTTTTGTTTTCTTTCATAACTACCACTATTTCATTAATTCTTTTTATATTTGAATTAACAGGATAAGCAAGATTTATTACTTCCCATCCGTTTTCACTATTAAAACTTATATAGGACTTTTCTATCTGTTCCTGGCTGTCAGCATAAATCGCAGATGCCCTGCCGTCTTTCCCTACAAAGTATATAATGTTATTCTGGCTCAAAGGCTCTGCCAGATCCAATAAATCCCCGAGTTTGACCACATTTATTTTTTTATTATTATAATCCAGGGTCTGCCATTTATCACTAAAATCAAGATTATTTATTGTCAGAGCATTATTCAAATCTCCGTTGACATTAAGTGATGGTATGAAACCTTCATTCCCTGTAATATCAAACAAAAAGTAGCCTCCGGCTACTCCGATAGAAAATATTATAAATACAATTATAGAAATTATTATTTTTTTTCTGATTTTAGTCATCCTCTTATTTGTTATTTTGACTCTCCTGTCGTTTTAATGCCTTTTATTTTTCGTACTGACTTTATCACAGCATATGCTATCAGTCCTCCAAGACCTCCGGACAGTGCACCTCCTGCAAGTGTCAGCATAAGAGGAACAAGAGGCAGCTTAAAGAAAACAAAATTGGTCAGTACGGTTCCCGCAAGATTTGCTGCCATTCCGGCAAAAAAACATGAAAAAATATTATCACCCTTCTGGCGTGTTATAAGGAATAAAAGCTCAACAGCAATACCGGGTGCTAAATATGTGATAAGACTTATTATCCCATGTGTGCCAACAACTCCAACCGCAAGGACAATAATTGACTGGACGATGGCAATAATAGCCGCTGCGCCCCGCTTGCCTACAATTCCAGCACCTATCACTATCCACATCATATAAAACCCGCCAGCAATTGCTCCTCCGGGTATGAATAGCGGTCCTGTTATTATGTGGACAAGCGGAACTATTATCGGCTTCATGGCAATCCCAAGCGCAGCGACTATTGCCATTATTATCAGGTCGAAGACACTAAATTTTTTGAAAAATCCCTTCGGATTCAGAGTAAATCTCATAAAATATAATCTTAATATAATTCAGTTGTTTGATACATTTATTAGTTTACTGCTGATATTTTTGCCACATTCTTAATCCAGAAGCTTCCCGGAAGGGCTGCAGCAACAAGCTGCACAAGCCCGTCTTCAA
>CAZBSE010000034.1:0-10068 GCA_964494385.1 uncultured Actinomycetota bacterium
TCTTCGGCAGCTTCTTCAGTTTCTCCAATTTCTCCGGTTTTTCTTACTGCATTTATATCTATAGTGACATAACTGCTTCCAGCGTCCTGATACAGATAAATAGATAAATAATATTCACTGTCCTGTGCATCAACATAAAAATCGGACCAGTCATCATAATCGCTGGAAGATATCGAATCTATCTGCCAGTTCTTCTCTAATTCACCCTCATACCAGTCAGCTAGCTGTATGATTTCACCATCAAATCCCATATTAATATAATACGACACCGCCCCGTCAGTTATCTCTTTTATGGATTCATTAATATCAGCCTGGCTATGTATAGGAACGGTTCCGGGAAAACCAGCAGGCAGACCTACTGTTGTTTCCGGCTCTTCCCCGCCGGCTTCTTTAGATTCTTCTATTACTTCAGATGCTCTATCCGTGATTTTGCTGCAGCCGAAAACCAAAATCAATATAAATATTACAGTTATGAATACAAATGCCTTTTTCATTTATAACCCCTCCGACAATAATTAAAACTAAACAAAAATTACGATTACACCCCTTTGGTATTCAATCAGGTAATTAAAATCATTATTTTATCTTCCACGCATGTACCAGAGGTTCTTCGTTTTCATAATCTCCCCTGAACTCGAATAAATAGATTATTCCACTTTCTCTATCAAAGCTTACCGCCCCCAGATGGCGGAGTTCATGTTCCAAAATATTATAAAGTATACCATCGATGTCTAAAACAGCATATGGCTGCGGCTCATATGGCTCCATTTCTCCTCTGGCGACTCTGGCCAGATCGGACGGATCGTAAAAAATTATCTGGGCCGTAAAATCATCGGACCACCAGCCTCTTTCTCCGGGCCCTTCTTCCGGATATGGCGGTTCCTCCGGCCAAATGGTACCGTCATAAAAACCATACCAGCAATTACCCAGACCTTTAATACCGGCAAATATTACCGCAGTTTTTTCACCGGATGTAATCCAGGCACCTCCGGACCATTCATCCGAATGATGATAATTTTCCATGGAATAAAAACCTTCCATATCATCATATACCGACGAATATAAGAGCAGAGGGATATTTGATAAAGAGGAATTGGGCGACGGCGGATTACCTTCATTCCACGGACCATAAGCAATTAGCGATGGCCCCTGTGCTCCCTGGCCCCCGTCTCTAAATCTTCCTGTCGCCAGTAATTTTCCCGGAGTGTTTATAGAAGCCCATCTCTCGTCGATAGCAAAAATATAATCGTTGGTGACATATTTAATCTGACCACCTATTTTCCAGGGTCCCTGTCTTTTAGGATCAGAAAGGTTCAATTCAAACCATCCATGAGAGGGGCCGCTATCACCTTCCTGCATATGCTGTCCCCAGCAGTAATATAGCTTACCGGTTATCTGCTCACCCTGTTTTGGTAAATACTCCAGACCCACTCTCGGAATTTCAAGGTAGCCGAATAAATCCCCTCTAATATCACGGAAATCCTGAAGAGTTGCTGCTGTGTTTAAATCGTTCACATCTTTGGATTCAGATATTACCGGCACAGGTATGCTTATTTCCGATACCTGCTGTTCCCATTCATGCCCTGTCGCAAATATTGAACCGGGATACCCATCATCCGGACCTTCGGGATCACCTTCCGGATAGTAGGCAGCAGCTGTTCCTCCCCACTGCCAGCTGGCTTCGCCAAATCCTTCCGGCAGTCTAAATGCTCCCAGATAGTCAAGTTCCTGCGGCCGAATAAGCCGTCCCCCGGCAGCTGCTGTGGTAGCTTCCTTTGCTGTTTCTCCTATGGCTTCTTCTCTCTTATCCGTATCCGTACCCACAGCCGCAGAGCCGCACCGGTCAAATAAAGCAGCGCAGGTAAAAAGTATTATGAAGATTGAAAAGATAAATATTAAGTATAATCTATTTTTTTTCATATTATCTTCTAACGATCGCTGTAATAATAGTTATCTATTATTATATAATATTAAATTTACATTTTCACAGGTCTTATAATTTTTAATTGCTTTTTACCCGTATTTAATGAAATTTCAAATACCATGGAGACAGAGCCAACCTGGGAAGTCCCTCAGAAGGAAGATAAAGATGAGGAAGAATCTATCGGAAAAAAGAATAAATTGTTAATAGGACAGCATCTTATTAGTTCATGAAAATCACGAATCTATTTTTTTCATCCTTGCCTGATGAGAACGATATCAAAAGAACATATATAAATACTATCTCCACCGCTCACAATGTAGAGATAGTATTATATCCACCGGCAATAGAGGCGAAATTGAATTATGGGAAATAAAGATTAAATCCTAATATAAAAAACTTTATTTAACCTCTCGCTGCATATAAACAAATCTTGGTCCAAGAAAAATTTAACTACTCTTACCGTATTACCAGGTAGCTCCTCCCTGATGGGTTCCCTTTAAATCAGGTGTAATATTGATTTCGTTTTCCCCTTCTGAGGTCATTATAAAAATGTCATAAAACATAAATTGCATGTCGTCCCTGTCTGATTCAAAAGCAATCATGGTGCCATCCGGAGAATAACTTGGATACATATCAAGGCCTTGATCATCTGTAAGCTGTTTTGCCTCTCCTGTACCGTCAGCGTTCATAATCCATATATCTTCATTACCGCTCCTTCTGGATACGAACACTATACTGCTGCCGTCCGGTGAATAAGAGCCCTGCAAATCGCTGCTGTCATCACCGGATAATTTTTCTATATTATTACCATCCAGGTCCATAGTAAAAAGACCGATGGTCCCATCTCTTTTACTGGAAAATAAAATAGTATCTCCATCCGGTGAATAATGGGGATAACTATTAAAAGTTTCACCGTTTGTAAGGTTTTTCAAATCAGATCCATCAGTATTTACCGTAAATATATCCCTATTCTCCGTTCCTGCCACGGTTCCCGAAAATACTACACTCTTCCCATCCGGGCTAAAGCTGGGGACCGTATCCCCGCCTTCCTTTTCCACCAATTTGGTTAATTCTTCCGCTGTAAAATCATATATGAATATATCACTTTCATCACTGTCAATTGCTGAAGAAAAAGCTATTTTGGTGTGTTCGCCGTTCCAGCAGGGATAATAAATATCAGAACCGCACTCATAAATCTTTTCAATATTACTGCCGTCAGGCATACATGTAAAAACAGAAAAAGGGCTTCCATGATTAGAGAAAAAGGTTACCTCATAAACAGCTTCCTCTGCTTCTGCTTCTTCCTCTACAGCTTCTTCCTCTTCTACGGTTTCCTCTACAGCTTCTTTTTCATCTGTGGAGGGTTCCTCTGTAATTTCCTTCTCAGTTTGTTCAATGACTTCTGCTTTCTCATTGCATCCTGCAAGCAGGCTAAAAGCAAAAAATAAACAGAGCAAAGAAGCAGCCGCCATTAAAGTTTTTAGAATTTTTATAAAAGACATATTATCCTCCTTGTAAATTTTTTATTTGTTTTTTTAAGGTTTACCAGATTAAAAGAGGTTTCATCAGTCGTTAATATTGTATACTAAAATTAATTAAGTTAGAATAGTTAAAGATAAAAAACAATTTTAAGATAAAATATTTACTGGAAGACAATGAAATAAAAAGTTAAACACCATAAAGTCCTGATGGCTTTTTCGTGAAATTTAAACTGGGAGAGATATGGAAAAACATAAATGCTTATCTTGCGGATATATTTTTGTTGCCAAAGTTGAAAATCCCGAATTCGGGCCGAAACCGCCGTATGATTTTGATAACCTTCCCGAAGATTGGGTCTGTCCGGATTGCGGAGCATCTAAAAATGAATTTAAAGTCTGCAAAAAAGATCAATCGGGATAGAAATACTCAAAAAATATATCCGCCTGATTAATCATATTAGCATAGCAGTCAATTATTAACTCATTTTTTATAAAGCAGCCGTTTTCTGCTTTCTGTAACGAAGCCACAAAGCAAAACCGGTTACTACGGCGGCCCAGGCTACAACATAAATTTCTACTTGTACATTGGTTAATAATCCCATACCGAATATGACAGAACTGTAATTTATTATTGCATGTGCTGCAGATGTAATAAGGTAAAACTGCCAGCCCCAGCCCTTGGCCAGACCCCAGCCTGCCAAAGCGCTTGAAGCGGTGTGAAAGGCCACTATGAAAAATCTTTCCCAGAAAGGAAGCAGTGCAACAAGCAGCCCGGAGATTTTAACTGTTTCCCAGTTCCAGCCGGATATAAAAAGAGAATTATGAACCCAGACTGCCTCAAATACTCCAAAACCCAGGCCGGCCACTGCCCCTATGACCAGTCCCGTTTTGGGATCAATTTTTTTACCTTTCCTCCACCAGTATATGACAACAGGCACCAGTTTAGAACCCTCCTGCACCAGTCCGCTGAGAAGTATGGTGGGTATTGTAGCAAGCAGCAGCCAGCGTGTAAGAACTGCCTGGCTCCAGAAGTAATTTAGTGCCCTGCTTACCCAGATCTGGAGAGGAACCTGAATAAAAGCAACAGCGGTCCACGATAGAACAATACTGCCCGCCAGAACTGCCCAGGGCCGGGGTTTACCTAAAACAGGAGTCCAGTAAGCAGCATACCAGACAGCGCCAAAGACTATTCCCAGACCAATGCCTATAAGCAACTGGCTCCACAGGATACCGGGATAAACAAAAGCGGAGATAAAAACACTGCTCATATACTCAAGCATGAGACATCCTCCTTTAATAATTATAGTATAACAACAACAATTATTTTTTATTAAAATTATTATACATTAAAACCTATCTAAGACATAAAAATATTTATAAAAAAACCGGTATGAATTGCCCTTTATAAATTTCCTCAGTTCTTCATTTTAATTCTTCAATTATCCTGTACACGGGGTATAATATAAAAATATTAGATACTCTGACAAAGAGGTGATCAAAATACCTGTAACTGAAATAAATCTTGTGGTAGCTGAAATTTTAAAATTTTTACCTTTCCTTATTCCGCTGATGATAATCGAGTACGGCCTTATGGTATTTGCTCTGGTGCTGCTGTTTAAAAATGAAGCGGCATACTTACCAAAATGGGCATGGGTTCTAATTATTATCTTTTTCAGTATCATCGGGTCGGTGGTTTTCTTAATAGTAGGCAGGAAGAAAGACAAAGAATATGATTGAGGTCATAGGACTGAAAAAAAATTACGGCCGCCTTGAAGCATTAAAATCCATCAGCTTTAAAGTAGACAGCGGTACCGTATTTGGTTTCATCGGACGAAACGGTGCCGGTAAAACCACCACCATGAATATTTTAACCGGATTAATTAGATTCAATCAGGGCAAGATCTTTATCAAAGGCATGGATTTTTTAAAACATAAGTATAAGCTGGTAAAATTAATGGGATATTTGCCCGAAACCCCGGCTTTCTATAATTATATGAACGCATACCAGTACCTGAATTTCATTGGTGAAATCATAGGGTGCAATTCCGGTAAATCCGGTAGTTACACCGCTAAACTCCTGGAAATGGTTAAACTTAAAAAGCAGGGGAAAAGGCGCATTGGCGGATATTCGAAAGGAATGAAACAGAGGCTGGCACTGGCTGCAGCGTTTATGAACAAGCCTGAGATTCTATTTCTGGATGAGCCTGCATCCGCCCTCGATCCTGAAGGAAGGGTGGAAATGCTTGAACTTATAAAGGAACTTAAAGATGAAAAGATTACTATTTTCATATCCACGCATATTTTAAACGATGCAGAGAGAGTATGCGATAAAATATGCATCATAGATGAGGGCAGGATACTTCTAACCGAAAACCTGTCCCAGCTGTATAAGACCTATATACAGCCTATTTTTGATATAGAATTCGAGCAAGACCCGGGGGATAAAATTAATTTTCTTAAAAAACTTGGCTGGATTGAAAATATAAAACAAAAGGACAAAATGATAAGCCTCTATGTTAAAGATATAGATTTTGCCAGAAAAGAAATACTGAAGGAAATCTCGAAGCTTGGTGCCGTAATTTCCAGCTACCGGATAAGGAAAAGCACGCTGGAAGACATTTTCATAAGAATGGTAAGTAAAAATGAACTCGTTTAAGGCTTACTTTAAAAAAGAGATACTGGAATCAGTCAGAACCAATAAATACCTTATCCTGTTTGTGGGTATTGTTTTCTGGGCCCTGCTGGATCCCCTGATGCTAAAGCTCATGCCTCTGCTTTTAAGTAATTATTTGCCCGCTGATATGTCGGCCCTGTTTTCGGATTTTACCCGTGATACCGCTTTCCAGAGTTTTTTAAAGGACCTGTTCCAGATCGGCACAATTTTTATCGCATTTACCCTGATGGGACTAATTTCAAATGAAGTCTACCATAAAAGACTGGTTTTCCCTTATTCCAGGGGAGCGGAACCCGCAGGAATCGTACTGGCAAAATATATCCATTACGCTCTGATACTCTCTGTCTTTATACTTATAGCTTTCCTGACCAATTATTTTTACATAAACCATCTTTTTGAGGGAGGAATTGTATCAATTGTAATTGTATTAAAATCATCCCTCCTCTATATCATATATTACTGCCTGCTGCTTTCTATCCTCCTATTTTTCAGCAGTGTATTTAAAAGAAGTCTGGTTTCCGGGATTACGGTACTTGTATTGAGTTACAGCCTGAGCATTTTTAATCAATTTAAATCCATAAGGACATATTTCCCAAATTACCTGCTGCTTGAGGCAACCGACATTAGATATATTTTCGACAAATCCGTAATTCCCATCATAATTATTTCATTCTGTATAATTATAATCCTGGTTTTCTTTTCAATACTCCGCATGAGAAAAATTGATATTGCATAAAAATGCATGAAAACTAAAATTCTACCCGAAAGGATAAACGCTTCCGGATGATACTCATGATCAGGTTCTTCCTCCCGTTATGCAATTTAATGTCTTTCTGACCTGAGCTTTTACCATACAAACGGAAACAGCCTGTATCTGGTTTCTCTGGCATATTCTTTATAGCCCGCCAGTTTATGATGAAAAATGTTGTCCTTATGCCATATCCTTAAAATAAACAGCACTATCATAACGCTTATGATACTATAACTTAAGGGTGAGCTCATAATAAGAGGATAACTTACTGCGCTCATAACCCAGGCGGCATATCCCGGATGTCTGACATATTTATAGGGTCCCTTACTTCGTATTTTATGATTGCTGTTTCCCCGGACTGTGATATCCGCTTTAAAATGTTTATTTACAAGAATGGCCCAGGAACCAAAAAAAGATGAACATATAAATAAAACGATACCGGGTATCATTAAAAACGACGGGAAACCTACCAATTTAAAACGGACCGAACTGATTCCTGTCATGAAAGATAATACCATAGTTGCCAATGGATAAATAAAAATAAAAATTCTGTCAGAGAATATAGAAGCTTTTTTTATGGCTCTTCCCTGTTCATTCAGCAATTCCGGATTTTTAATGATAAGCAGTATCTTTATGGTTATCTGGTGGATTAGTACCAGACCTATATAGATCCAGGCGTTAAGCCATTTTATGGTTCCGGCAGCTGAGAATAAGATCACACCATTAACTGCCACAATTAGAAAATCCCTTAAGATACTCCTGATGCCGCTTCGGTTTACTTTATATGTTTTGTCTTGTGAAAAATTCATAGGCAAAACTTTCAGCTATATTTTAAAGGAGATGAAAGCATACGTGAACAATTTTTATTGAATTATTTATTGGACAGATAAGAACCGGGCTTGATATACTTGGGTATGAAATTAAAGGTCCAAAGGAAGCCGTAAAAGAACTGATAAAAATAGTAGGTGTAATGAAATGAATAAAAAGGAAGAAAAAAAACATTGGATTAAAATGAATACTGTATCATGGATTATAACTTTAGTTGTAAGCTTTTTTGCTTTTGTCCCTGCTTTTATTACATTACTTATATTATGGGCAATCGGAAAAATCCAGGTCAAAGATTAAGTTTTATTCTGATTATGCTGTAGAAATTTTTCAAATATAGTTCCCGTGGTTCTATATGTTTCTTTTATTTCCTCTTTATAAACAGTATTATACTGACTACGGTTCCTACTATAAAGCCTAAGGGACATATAACAAATGCCATAAAGAAAAAGAATGGTTCATCCGTTATGCCTATCCTGTCCCAGAAATCCACTCCGAAAAATCTAATGAACAGTCCGTAAAAAACATTATGCAGCAGTACGCTTACTAAAATTCCCACGGACGAAGCACCGGTTAGCAGCAGCATCTTCCTGAGCAACCCTTTTATTTTCTGTCTTATGGTTAAAATTATTAATACCACACCCAGTAAAAATAAAATAGAGCCACAAATAGCCACATAAAGAAACCCAACATATTTAGTGACCATCGGGACTGCAAAATAAATTACAGTTGCCAAAAAAGCAGCTGCGAGCAGCCAGAATACGGCAGTTATGCCGGGAGAAGGCTTACCGGCTTTATAATTTTTATCTGTTATTATATCCATTGTTTCAATCATATATGCCTTTTATTTTACCATTTATCTTTATATGGAATTACATCTGTTTTTCCTATATTCTGACGACACAGCTATAAAAAAAGTTGCATCTTTCAGTAAATCCGGCATCTTCTATTATAAAGCGGTTCTGCGCCTTGACTTATAAAAATTGACCTTTTCCCCAAAAACTGGACTAAATAATGGAGTAAGGACAGCCTTTATCTAATCATCCCGGCTACTATCATTTCTGCATTCCTGGGTTGCTGGAACAGTTATATATTATCCAAGTGGAAATTTCGAGGTTCCGATATCATTTTTACTCTTTATATTTAGGGAGATATTCTATAAGGGGGCTCCTGGCCGGTTCGGTAAAAGATTAAAATTTGTATTTCCATCAATAAATAAATTTTTTAATTATATTCTTAAAATAATATAACCAATATGATAAAGTTATGGTTATATAAGCACCAGTGTATTTTTTAATGATTATGCAAAGTTTAGAGTTTTATAGAAATGCAGGATTAATTTTATGCTGCTATTTCATAGGAGCAATACCTTTTTGCAATATCATTGCCAGAATCCACAGTAAAAAAGATCTGAGAAAGATCGGCGACAGGAATCCTGGCGGATGGAACCTTGTATTTAATATATCAAAATTCTGGGGAATCCTGGGAATAATCCTGGACGTCCTGAAAGGCTTCTTATCGTACTTTCTGGTTTTAAGAATCTCCGGGCTGGAAATGGTAGCCGTATTGGCCGGGTGCGCTGCGGTAGCAGGGCATAATTATTCCCCCTATTTAAAATTTTCCGGGGGTAAAGGAGTTGCCGCCTCACTGGGGTTTATGTGTGCGGTTCATCCGCTTGCAGTCATAGCTTACGGAGTAGGTATCGTTCCGTCAATATTTATAATCAGAAATATGATCTGGGGGGTATTCTTTGGTATTGCCGCATCAAGTATTTTTTTATGGATATTCAAAGGCTCACCGGTCTTCCTGGTTATGGGAACTTTGCTTACTATAATAATTATCCCCAAATATATTAACCGTTCAATAAGGATTTTTAATAATTTTAAATTTAGAAAAGAGAAAAGCGCCAAGGACCTTTTTACCCCTAGGATAAGATAATCACTTATAATTATCATTTACAAGTCTTAAATTATCCTCTTCGCTGACATCATATACCCTGCCCTTCCATTTCAAACCCATTCCAACCCTAACATTTAAGACCGATCTTACAGCTATGGCTATCAGATATATTATAGCCAGGGGATGCAATATTATATCGGCAGCTTTGCACTTAAATCTAATAGAAAAAATTATTCTGATAATCAGAATAATTATTATCTGAAGGATAATAAGTTCTATAAATATGATCGGCCAGCCAAAAATAATTCCTGCAGGTATCATCATGAAAGGGAATAAAAAAATTGCACATATCAAAATAATAGCTATTGATATTATATAGGTCCTGTAATCAAAAGCTGCAAATAAAATTCTAGAGTAACCTATGACCACTTCTCTAAAACTCTTGTACAACCTGCAGTAAAGATTGCTGCGCCCGTCAAAAATCATGAATCTGTATCCGTGCCTCTTTACCTGTTTG
>CAZBSE010000035.1:0-9604 GCA_964494385.1 uncultured Actinomycetota bacterium
CAGAAGCAGAGCAGTTACTGTATATTGGTATAATAGAAATATGTCCATGGTTAAATGTCCATGATTAAAATTTAAAAAAATAGTTATGATTATTATATCATAGTTTTATCAAACACTTGTTAAAAGTTTATCTGCCTCATCAGTTCTTTTAGAGTTCTTGCATTTTCCACTGCAAAACTTTCAGCATCATTATTAAAGTAGACGTAAGTTTCAATATTTTTCTTCAAGTTTCTGTTGATTAGCCAAGCAACTCTTTTAAGTTCGTCTTTCGGATAACAGGAGCGGTAGAGATGCTGCGAACCATGCATCCGAATGTAACATAAACTCCCTGTAATTACCTGCCTAAAGGGAAATTTAGGGGAGCTTGAAATAACAACGGCGCATCCGGAATCATTCAGCAATTCATATATTTCTTTTTCGAACCAGGTGTCATCTCTGAACTCAAAAGCAAATTTACCATGCTCCGGAAGTATATTTAAAATTTCTGTGAGTCTGGACCTGTCTTTTTTAAAATTAGGTGGAAGCTGAAATAAAAAGACCCCCAGTTTTTCACCCAGCATCTCCGCTGCCGAAAGCAGCCTCTTAAGTGCCTCACCGCAGTCAGCCAGCCTTTTGATATGAGTTATATATCGGGAAACCTTTACTGAAAAAATAAAATTATCCGGTGTACTGCCGCTCCAATTTATAAAAGTCTGCGGTTTTGGCAGGTGGTAAAAACTGCTGTTTATCTCCACTGTGCCAAACTCCCCGGAATAATAAGCCAGCCACTTGCTTTTCCTTAAACCAGCAGGATAGAAATCCCCGGCCCAGTGATTATAGCTCCATCCTGAAGTACCGATATGAATCAGAGAATCATCCATTTTAAGATAGTAAAATAAATTTATTTAAATGGAAAATTAATTAATATGATAGCTTAATCTTTAAAAAATTAATATTCGGAAAGCAAATTACCAAATGCGGGTAGTCCGCAAACACCTTCCGGAGCTATTTATAAATAGGCGATCAATAGGCGTACAGTTTCCCGTACGGCCGGTGAGAATAAGGTACCAGCTTTAAAAATTTACTTAAATGAATCTTCTTTTTATCAAAATTAAAAAACCTGCAGTAATTGCCTGTATATTTTTCCAGCAGCTCCGTGTCACTGCCGTCCGGCTTCATTTTCTTTACTTCCCTGCCCAGCTTATAATCTTTTACATCTCCGCATATATATATTCTCCCGCCGTGCATTCCGGTTCCTAAATAATTTCCTACAATTTCAGGATCATCCTTGAAAAGTGGAAAAAATATTTCCTTTTTATACAGGCCCAGAAGAATGATGATGCCTCCGGCCATATATTCACCCAGAAAATTTCCGGCACTGCCTCCTATTACTATCACGGGCACTTTCTTTTGATACGATTTCATATGAATACCGCCCCTGAAGCCGATATTTTTTTCTACATATATCTCTCCGCCCCTCATAGAATAGCCGAGGATATCGCCTGCATCGCCATGTATTATAATCTTTCCCGAATTCATGGTATTCCCGATCCCGTCCTGGCCGTTACCGAAAATTTCAATAGTGGGGCCATCCATAAAAGCCGCCAGATCATTCCCGGGTGTCCCGTAAATATTTATGGAAGCACCGGTCTTAAGACCGTCTCCGATATATCTCTGTCCCAGCACATTGTTTATGGTTACTTCCTTGCTGTCGGAGCCATTGCCTAAAAACTTTCTTATTTTTAAATTAAGTTCCCGGTAATCTAAATCCTTAGCATCTATTACAAGCTTCATACCTCTATCCCCTCTCCTACTACAAGATGCTTCTTGTAATCAGCAGGCAGATGGATTATTCCAAAATCCTCTTTGGAGATATTTTCCTTCACACTGCTTATATCTATCTGGTTTCTGATAAGTCCGGCATAGATTCCTGCCCTTTCGATATTTCCAACCAGTATTACTCCTATTATCCTGTTTTCTTTCATTACCACTTTCTTATACATATTTTTCTTAGGATTAAAGTCCTTAAATACCTCAATATTTTTATCCTCTCCTTCTTCGGCATTGGTAAGTCCCATTGAAATAGACGGGATCTGAAGTATCTCAACCGAATTCATAAAAAATCCGCCGCTGTATTTTTCATTTCCTCCTGCCATATTAATCCCGGCCGTTCCACCCTGCCTGACAGCAAGCGGCCATATGGCAATATTTCTTTTTTCTCCCCGCAGCATATCCGGACCTTCAACTACATCTCCGGCAGCATAAATATTTTTTCCGGATGTGCGCATGTAATCATCAACTACAATACCTCTGTTTATCTTAAGTTTGCCGCCAGAGATAAAACCGGTATCAGGACTGACGCCCACAGCTGATATCAGCAGGCGGCATCCCCTCTTTTCGCTGTCCTTTAATCTGTATCCGGAAATTTTTCCGTCTGTAATATAAATCTCTTCAATGGTGTTATTTTTATAAATATTGCTCCCTTTGCTTTTTATCTTTTTTTCAATGATCCCGGAAGCCTGCTGATCGAATGTAGCTGCCAGGATCCTGTTGGCAAGTTCGATTATGTTGATATCAAAACCTGTTTCCAGAAATGCCTCTGCCGCTTTCAGTCCGATAAGACCTCCTCCCAGTATTGATATTTCCTTGATTTTATTTTTTTCTATATAATCCCTAATTTTTATGGCATCATCCAGGGTAGTAAGAGTAAAGATTCCGCCGATATCCCTGTAATTTGTCCCGTCCATAAAATCAAAGGTCTTATCCTTACCGCTGCGGCTGCTTTCGATGGTCCCTGTGCCGATAACTCTGATCCTGGGAACGATAGGCTTCCCGCCGCTGGCAATAAGCAGTTTTTTAAAATAAAATATCCTGCCGCTTTCAACGGTTAAAAACATCCCGGCCGTATCTACTGATTTTACTCTTGTATTCAATCTGATATCTATATTGTTATCCCTGTAAAATTTTTTATCCTTAAAATAAACTTTGTCCAGACTAACCGTTTTTGCCAGAAAGTAGGTTATCATCGGCTTTGAATAATTCGGATAGTTTTCTTCCGTGAGTACCATAACTTTTCCTGCTTTGTCCAGCTTTCTTATGCTATCCGCAGCAGCAAGACCTGCAGCAGAATTGCCGATAATAATATAATCAGCCATTTCATCTTTTTTTGGGATGTTATTTTTTCTTCTCATTTTTACTTCTCATCATATCTTTTTTATCTTCATCTTTTTCTATAAATTTCAGAGCTTCGTTGGGGCAATTCTTCACACATACCGGGATTTCTTCATCAACACAGAGATCGCACTTTGAGGCTATCTTACCGCTGGATAGACCCCTTCTTATCACCCCATAGGGACAGACCATGATACAGCTCCAGCATCCCACGCATTTATCCTCATCACATGTTACAACCCCGGTATTTTTATTCTTCTGCATGGCCCCTGATATGCAGGCTTCGACACAGGGCGCATCGGCGCAGTGCCTGCACTGGATGGCAAATGAATTATAGCCGATTTCCTCCACCAGTACCCTGGGCATTATATCTACCAGCTCTTCCTTAAATGCCTTTATAATTTTTTTACTTTTTGAATGCTTTACCTGACAGTAAATCTCGCACAATCTACAGCCTATACAGTATTCTTCCTGAATATATATTCTTTTCATACAATCATCACCAGGCCTCTCCTGCATGTTTTATGCCCAGAACCGTAAGTTCCCTGTCACTTAAGCCTATGCCTCTCAGGTGCTCTCTGTTACCTTTAAGACTCTCAATGGCATTGATACCCGCGCCACCCAGCATTTCCTTTATCTCCAGTGACCAGCCCCTGAGCAGATTAAGGAGTCTTCTGGTTCCGATATCTGGATTGAGCCTTTTGGTAAGATAGGGATCCTGGGTAGCAATCCCCCAGTTACACTTGCCCGTATAACATTTCTGGCACAGGTGGCATCCCATGGCTATAAGTGCAGCGGTACCGATATATACCGCATCGGCGCCCAGCGCTATGGCTTTTATGGCATCGGAACTGGACCGGATGCTTCCTGCAGCAATAATAGATGCCTTATGCCTTATTCCCTCTTCCCTCAGCCTTTCATCAACGGCGGCAACTGCAAGTTCTATTGGTATCCCCACATTGTCCCTTATAGTCTGGGGAGCGGCTCCCGTACCGCCCCTGAGTCCGTCTATGGTCACAAAGTCTGCTCCCGCCCTTACAATACCGCTGGCAATGGGTGCTATGTTATGTACCGCTGATACCTTTACTCCCACGGGCTTTGACCAGTCGGTAGCCTCTTTTAATGCATATATCAGCTGGGCCAGGTCCTCGATGGAGTAAATATCATGATGGGGAGCAGGAGACAGGGCATCCGTTCCCTCAGGTATCATCCTTGTATTGGATATATCTTCGGTTACTTTTTCGCCGGGAAGATGACCCCCTATTCCGGGCTTTGCTCCCTGGCCTATTTTGATTTCCACTGCCGAACCTTTATTCAAGTAATCCACATCTACGCCATATCTGCCGGATGCAACCTGGACAATAGTATTTTCTGCATATTTATACAGGTCCTTATGCAGCCCCCCTTCACCGGTATTATAATAAGTTCCAAATTGTGAAGCGGCTGAAGCCAAAGACTTGCAGGCATTAAAGCTTATGGAACCGTAAGACATTGCCGAAAACATAATAGGAGTGGAAAGTTCCAGCTGAGGGTACATCTTCGTTTTCAGCTTAATACTTTTGTTCTTTAAATTTTTATTTTTTTTAAACTCAAGCTTATCGGGCTTCCTTCCGATAAACGTTTTTATTTCCATGGGCTCGCGCAGCGGATCAATGGAAGGATTGGTAACCTGGGAAGCATTAAAAAGAATACGGTCCCAGTATACGGTATAGGGCTTATCGCTTCCCATTCCGGTCAGAAGAACCCCTCCCGAATCCGCTTGCCGGTATATATTTCTTAAATGATCAGGGCTCCAGTTATAATTGGTCTTAAACTGGGAATCCCTCTCTTTAATCTTTAATGCTCCTGTGGGACATAGGCTCTCGCACCTGTGGCACCCCACGCACTTAAGATTATCACTGTATATGGTATCCTGATCACTGTCATATTCATGAACATCGTTGGAGCACTGCCTTACACAGACCTGACAGGATATACATTTATTTTCATCTCTTTCTGTTTCAAATTCAGATTGAGTAAGTTTTAAAGCCATTTTCTATCACCTCAAACTTTTACCGGCTTTTTACCTGATCTTATCAGGTTACTGCCGGCTTTTTTCTCTCTTTTGCCTACCACCCCTATAACCGGCTCCCCTCCATCGGGATGCCACAGGACATCAGGCGAAGGGCAGACCTTTCTAATGGGAGCTTCCTCACTGGAAATAAAAAGGTATTCATCCTTTCTTGCCGCAACCAGCGGCCTCAGTTTTATTCTATCATTTAAGGCATACATAAAATTATTGTTTCCCACTATTATGCTGAAAGGACCGTTTATGAGTGCACTTCCGTATACTATCCTAAGAGCCTGCAGTAGTTCTCTTCTATCACGGGGCATCCTTTCTATCTCCTCCCATAAGGGTGAGGCCAAAATCAGATGAACCATCTCCAGATCTATTTTCTGCCTGCGTACCATAAGATCCAGAAGATAGGTAATAACCTCGGTATCCGTGGAAAGGGTACATTCATACCCGAATCCGCTTACAAATCTCTTGTTGGTCCCGTAGGATGAAATCTCGCCGTTGTGTACAACGGACCAGTTAAGGAGTCCGAACGGATGAGCACCACCCCACCATCCTACGCTGTTGGTTGGAAACCTTCCGTGAGAGGTCCACAGATATCCTTCATATTTATCCAGCTTAAAGAACCGGCCAATATCCTCGGGAAATCCCACTCCTTTAAAGATACCCATATTTTTACCGCTGGAAATTATATATGCTCCGCAGATATCTCTGTTTATATGCATAACGAAATTCACAATGTTGTCCTCTTCATCTCCACCGGCGGCCTGCTTCCTCAGGCCGGAAACTGCCGCACTGTCGATGCGGGATTTGGAATTTCCCCCCGTCTTTAGAAAATACCTGTATATTAAAGGCGGATTTTCAACCCGGGGTACTTTCTTTGTAGGGATCTCCTCGCTTAACAATATTTTAAAGCTGCCTTTTATTTCATCTTCGGCCAGCCTTTTTGCTTCCGTATCATCATAAAAAATATGAAATACCCAGTCATCGCTAAAATGAGGATAAATTCCATAAGCAGCAAATCCTCCGCCCAGCCCGTTTGACCTTTCATGCATAATCGAAATTCCGTCTATTACCATCTTGCCGTCAAATTTTTCTCCAGCCTCATTTATCACTCCAAATACGGCGCAGCCTGACGGAATCCTTGACCGGGAGAACTCTTTCTGCCCGTCCCCATTAATTTTTATTTTGTTTTTAAGTTCCTTCATTTATTAAATCCTGCTTTTAAAAAATATAATAAAAAAAACCCCCTTAAAACACCTGTGTTTTAAGAAGGCTTCTTTACCTTTTTTCCTGCACATCACTATGCACGACTGAAATTTATTTAATTTTCTAGCCAGCATAATACCAGTATATTATTATTTGTCAAATATTTCTAATACCGGATTATTTATATATTTCTTTTATCTCTTCCAGTGTCATGGATTTGTAGTCTCCTGCATGACCCGCAGTGCCAAAATCAATCATTTTGCCCTTAACCATCTGGTAAACTGCTTCTCTTGCGGCTCCAAAATAAGTCCTGGGATCAAAGGCATCCAGATGTTCGCTAAGATACTTCCTTACCGCCCCTGTCATAGCCAGTCTTCCGTCTGTATCAACGTTTATTTTCCTGATTCCCCTTTTTATGGCCTCCTGGATGCTTTCCATGGGCACTCCCATTGTTTTTTCCAGCTTTCCGCCGTATTTGTTTATAACCTCGATTAGCTCCCGAGGTACGGAAGATGAGCCGTGCATAACCAGCGGGACTCCCGGAATCTTTTTTACCACTTCATTTATTATATCCAGGGCCAGAGTTGGTTTTGCCTTGAATTTATATGCCCCGTGGCTGGTTCCTATTGCAAGAGCAAGCGCATCTATGCCTGTAAGCTTTATGAACTTTACAGCTTCGTCAGGATCGGTAAGTTTGACCGTACCCGAGCCGACGCCGTCTTCTATCCCCCCAAGTGTTCCCAGCTCTCCCTCAACGGATACCCCGAACTTATGGGCGTAGTTTACCACTTCGGTGGTAACTTCAACATTTTCATCAAAAGTGGTGGGGGTCTTGGAATCCTCTTTCAGCGAGCCGTCAATCATAACTGATGTAAAACCCAGCTCTATGGCCTGCTTGCAGGTCTCAAGGCTGTTTCCATGGTCAAGATGCAGCACGATGGGGATACCGGGATTATCCTCAACTGCGGCAGCAGCCAGATACTTTATATAAGCCATATTGGTATATTTCAGTGCTCCCCTGCTTGCCTGGATAATTACCGGCGATTGCGTTTCACTGGCCGCCCTCATTATCCCCTGGATCTGCTCCATATTATTAACATTATAGGCTCCCACTCCGTAATCACTTTTTATAGCCTCATCTAAAACCTGTTTTAACGGTACTAATGGCATCGGTCCTCCTTGTAGATATATAGGTTCTTAAATTAAAATTTTTATAATTATACCACCATAGAAATTAATTTCTATGCCCAAAAAACAGTAACTTTACATACTCTTCATCTCATGGGAAAGCACTATCGCTTCCGCTACTTCCCTCATCGGTTTTCTGTTATCCATGGCAAATTTCTGGATCTTCCTGAATGCTTCTTCTTCGGTCAGCCCGTTCTCCTTCATAAGTATGCCCTTGGCTTTCTCTACCATTTTTCTGGTCTCCAGTTCCTCTCTTATTACCTTTGTCTCCACCACCAGCCGGTAGTTTTCAATTACTATGGCTGCCTGATCTGCCACTGTTTTTAAGATATTTACTTCATAATCACTGAACCTATGGAGCTCCGAAGTATATACCGTGAGCGCTCCTATTACTTTCCCTTTTACATGAAGGGGCACGCAGAGCAGGGATACCAGACCTTCCCTACCGGCTATTTCCCGATACTTGTAATTCTTATCTTCCAGGATATTGTATATGACCATAGGCTTATTCTCCTGGGCCACCTTTCCCGCAACTCCTTCACCCAGCTTTAGCGGGTTCTTATTTATATATTCCCTGCTCATGCTCTGGGTGGCTTTAATGACAAGCTCTTTACTCTTGGGGTCAAGGAGCATAAGGGAGCATATCTTGGATCCCAGGACCTCTGCGGTAACCGTGACGATAAGCTTCAAGATATCTTCAAGGTAAAGGTCAGACGTTACTGCTTCGCTTATCTTAGATAATGCTCCTATTATATCTTTTGCGTTCTCTAACTTTTTATTTTCACCGCTCATGGCCAAATCTCACTTTTATAATATAAAGGAACTGAAAAATTAATTATATTACATAAAACTCCAAAATTGAATAAACGCCTCAAACTATATATGGTAACCATTGAAGTATTTACAAAAGGTTATAATATGGATAGAATTCTAAACTGTGGCGCATTCGTCTAGTGGCCTAGGACATGGCCCTCTCACGGCTAAAACAGGGGTTCAAGTCCCCTATGCGCTACCATATTATTCTTGATCACACCTATACCTTTGGTAGTCCTTGAATTTTAATAATAATACTAATATAATAGCAATAGTAGTATTTACAGGAGGATAAAATAAAATGAAAAAATTATTAATATTAATATTTATTATTCAATTGCTGATACCGACATCATTTCTTACTGCGGGATGCAGACTCACAGAACAAGAAGAAATAACTGATAAAGAAATGGAAATTGATGAGGGAACGGAAATCGCAGTTTTTGGCGGCGGCTGCTTCTGGAGTATTGAAGCCATATATTCTCAGTTAAAAGGAGTAATTGATGCTGAAGCAGGTTATGCAGGAGGCTTTAAGGAAAATCCGACATATGATGAGATTTGCATGACCGATACCGGACATGCAGAGGTAGTTAAAATTACATTTGATCCAAATATTATAAGTTACAGCAAATTACTGGAGATATTCTTCTATGTTCATGATCCTACCACCTTGAACAGGCAAGGAAATGATGCGGGGGAACAATATCGTTCTATAATTCTATATACCAGTACTGAACAGGAAATAACTGCGAAAGAATTTATTAATGGACTGGAAGAGGATGAAGTTTATTCAGATCCCATAGTTACTAAAGTCGAGCCGCTTGATAAATATTATAGCGCAGAGGATTATCACCAGGAATACTATAAAAACAACTCTACTGAGCCTTATTGTGAAGTAATAATTTCTCCTAAAATTGAAAAATTCCAGGATAAGTTTGCCGATTTACTAAAATAATGAATTTATCCGGAAGTCGGATGTAATATGTTACTTACCTGATAATGCAAAAGAAGAGGTTAAATATATACTATTTATAAGATATTATCTTAATTCTAATCCTAAAAGTTCTTACTATCGCACCCTATGCTCTGCCATACTTGACAAGTCATTGGCATACGCTTCTTTTTGCTGCTTTATCAAACTTAAAAACAGAGACTATAAGTCCTTGATGCTACCTGATATAAGCACCT
>CAZBSE010000036.1:0-4219 GCA_964494385.1 uncultured Actinomycetota bacterium
AGCTGGAATTGTTTCAGGAGGAATTTCAGGGTTCTGGACCCAGTTTATCTTTGGTCTGGTCATAGTCCTGTCTCTTACCATTTATGCTTATATGAATAAAAGGTTAAATCTCGGTAGAAGATTCGTAGGATTTATAAAATCGCTGTTCGGGAGAACAAAGAAATAGGATAAGCGCAGATATTTTAAAGCATTTATAGAAGCCAATATATGTAAGCTGCATAAGCATATAATTGCTGGTTGGAATCATGACGAGCTAAAAATTATTTCCTCTATTACCTGGAATTATTACATTGATTTAAAGAAATACTTGGACCTTGAATCCGGAGACGTTAAGATCCTGAATGGTGTAAAGCGGTTGTATTATCTTAATAGAAAGTCGTTGAGACTCTAAGAAATTGAATAAGCATAAAGCTTCCACAGATCAAATAACCCGGTATTAATAAAAAAGAGGATAGAAAATAAAAATAGAATGGAAAAATTAGAAATCAGGGAATATCTTAAAAGATTGCATGATTTATTTTTTAATATATTTGTAAAGGGAAATAAAGACAAAGAAAATACTTTTAAAAGAGAAGATCTTATAAATATTTTATCCCCAGGGAGGGTAAATATAATAGGTGAGCATACGGATTATAATCTGGGGCTTTCTATAAATACTGCCATAAATAAATATATATTTATGGCGGGATTTAAAAATAAAAAAGGCTATGTAGAAATTTTTTCCAAAAACTTAGGTAATTCCGGCAAATTTTCACTGGACAATATTACCTTTGATAAAAATACGGGCTGGATGAATTATATAAAGGGAGTCTTGAAAGAATATATTAAACACGGTTATAAAATCGGTGGATTTGATATAGTCATTGACAGCAACCTGCCTATTGGTGCCGGTATGAGCTCATCAGCTTCCCTTGAGGTCGGAGTGGCAACGTTTATTGAAGAACTTTTCAATCTAAAGGTTGGTATAAAAGAGAAAGTAAAATTTTGCAATAGTGCTGAAAATAATTTTGTAGGAGTAAATTGTGGATTAATGGACCAGTTTTCTGTTGTTTATGGGAAGGAAAATTATGTAATATATCTGAATTTTAAAGACCTGTCTTATGAATATATTCCTTTTGATTTGAAAGAAAAGTTGATTTTAGTCATTAATTCTAAAGAGGAAAGAAATCTTGCAGATACCGGGTATAATGAAAGAAGAAAAGAATGTGATGATGCGGTTAAACTAATATCTAAAATGATAAAAGATAAAAACATCAGATCTCTATCAGATGTCAGTTTAAGCATGATGTACAAACTGGAAAATAAGATACCTGAAAAGTTGTTTAAAAGAGTAAGGCATGTTGTGACAGAAAATAATAGAGTCTTATTATCAAAAGATTATCTGATTGAAGAAAGTATTGAAAAATTAGGGCAGGTATTATTCGAATCGCATAATAGTCTGAGATATGATTATGAAGTGTCAACTGAAAAACTTGATTGCCTGGTTGATGAGATGAGCAAAATCAAAGGAGTTTACGGCGGGAGATTGATGGGAGCAGGTTTTGGGGGAAGTGTAATCAGTATTGTTGATAAAAGCGAGATTGATATTATTAAGGATATAATAAGCAGTAAGTTTATTAAAAAATTTAACGCTGTCCCCGATTTTATAGAATGCTTGTTTTCAGATGGGACAAGAAAAGTTGAATTTGAGAGTATATAGAAGAGATGAAGAAAGAAAAAACTAAGTCAGATAGAGGGATAAAAGGAAAAGCTAGAGACAGCAGTACAAGCAGAAGAAATGAACTATCCGGTAGAAATGGGATTTCTGTAAGCGTGGAATGCGGAGGAAGTTTCAATATGAAGAAGAGAGTGATAATAAAAGATGATGGTAGGTATTTAATATATTATGATTTTCAAGCATAGATCTGGAAGGAATAAAGGAGGTATAAAATACTTGAACTGAGATATGATCCTATTAAAAATAAGCTGGTAGCTATTGCCACAAAAAGACAGAACAGGACTTATCACCCGCCTAAAGATTACTGCCCTCTTTGTCCAACAGGGAGCGGTAAGATGAAAACAGAGATCCCGGCCGGTGATTATGATATTGTAGTTTTTGAAAATAAATTTCCGACTTTCAGTAAAAATCCTGACAGGATCAATAACAAAAGGTTAAATACCGGCAGTGATTTTCCTTACAGGTTAAGAGAGTCCAAAGGCATATGTGAAGTTATTTGCTACACTCCAAATCACGATCTATATTTGGAAGATTTACCTTACCAGAAGATAGCCAACCTTATAAATGTATGGAGGGATCGATATTTAGTTCTTGGAGGAAAAAAATTTGGGTTCTTCACAAACAACGGGGACTCTCCCAAGTCACACAACAATAGCTTGACAAGAGCACCTAATTGTAATACATTGTTTACATGATTTTTTATGAGAAATCTGTCCAGAAAAATTATAAAAAAGGATTAATTCCAAAAAAGCTAATGGTACTTTTTCATAATGCTTTTTTATCTTTGGATTTGACAAAAGACTTTAATTTGTTTGATATTAAAAAAATAAAGGGTAATTATAATAAAGATTATTATAGGCTGAGAAAGGGTAAATATAGGTCTATTTTTTATATTTTAAATGATGATTACTATGTTATTTATATTGGCAAAAGAGAAGAGGTGTATGATAAATGGCAGTGATATCAGTTAGATTCAATACAAAAGAAGAAAAAATTTTAAGAACATTAAAAAAATATTTTAATTGCGATTCTTCAAATCTAATAAAGAAATCCCTTTGGGATCTATATGAGGAAATTCATGATAGTGAAATAATTGAACAATTTGAAGAAAAAGAAAAGGTTACGAAACCTGAATTTGTTAAGATTGATGATATCTTAGAATAGTAATATATTATACAAATATAAAGCTTTTTCAGCTTTATTCTAGCATCGTTTAGATCTTTAAATTATCCTGATGAAAATTCAAGCAGCGCAGTATCTATCAGTTCCAGAGGAAGAAGTTCGGTTTTATCCTTATGCTTTTTACATAGCTGACAGATCTGGATTTTTTCCTTACTTGTCATCATATTTCTCCTTTTTAGATTAATATTTCAAGGATAAGTTTATTTTATATTATTTTGCTATATTAATAAAAATCCTATAAATTGTTGAATTTTATAAATATTTGAAGTCATGAGACAATAATACCTTATATAACTATTTCATTTGTCAATCATGAGGGAAAATTAAATAAAAGGAGGAAAAATGAGAAGAGTATGGCTGCTTATTATTTTTATAGTCCTGTTATCCTTTACGTACACAGGCTGTAATGCTGGCCAAAAAAGTTTGCAGGACTCAGATGAAAATTATATAAGTGAAACTTCAATTTTATTTCTTGCACAAAATGCAGTGGCTCATTACTGGCATGTTTCCGGCGGAGGTAAAATAATATACCCTGAAGAAGGAAATCTTGAGACCTTTTTATATAATGACATTGAATACAGGTATTTTGGATCTGATCTTGATACTATGGATAAACTTTATCTTTATTTAGGTGAAGTTTATTTAAAAGAAGGTATTGATGAATATATTAAGTTAGCAGATATTATTGAATTTGAAGGCAGGCTTGCACAGCCTAATGCTGATGGCGGGGACCTGAGAATGTGGGAAGCTGCAGCAATAGTAAAAATAGAGGATAAAGATAATAAAAAAGAATGCATAATTAAACTGCCATATCCGGAAGATGTCATGGAGCCCGAAGAAGTTACATTAATTATAGAAAAAATAAATAACAGTAAATGGGTGATTGCTAATGTACCGGGGAGTTTTTAATATATAAATAATTCATTTAAAAAATGATTTGAAATTTTACACCTACGGCCAGCCGACAACCAATACTTGCCTGTTAAATAGATCCTGGTGTGATTATCTATTTCAATCTTCGATAATGAAGGTGACTTTCATTAAAACCCGGTATTCAGCAATTTGTCCTCCATCATCGACCATTACTTCGAAATCTTTTATCCATGAGGACTTGACATTTCTGAGGGTTTTATTTGCACGGGTAATCCCCTGCAGTATTGCATCATCAAAACTCTTGGATGAAGATGCTTTAATTTCTGAGACTTTTGATACTGTCATTGGCAACCTCCTTTGCTGGCCCTAATTCTTTTTAAATCTTATAATAAATTGTTTTAAATACATTCTACTACTTAAAGAGCAAGATATAAATTATATTGCAGA
>CAZBSE010000036.1:4319-9487 GCA_964494385.1 uncultured Actinomycetota bacterium
GAAATATCTTCACCCGGCAGTGTCCCGTTTTTAATATTGCCTGCTGTCGCTGGCTATTTTTTAATTTTTACAATAACCTATTTTTAAAAAATGATATAATTGCTTAATAATTCCAAAATGTTCCATAGCTCGAAGAATAAGATTATAAATGAATCCACAAACCTGGATGGATTAGATTCTATTAATTTATATAGCTTATAGGGATTAAGTTAATCCAATATGCAAACTAAAAAATATATCGAACACTTTGCCAAATCCTGGTTGGAATGCAGTACACAGGCACCTCTTCTGGGTACCATATACTCTCATAATGAAAAATTATCCTGTGAGTCCCGATTAGAAAAATTCTTAAAAAAATTAAAAAAAAGAAAAAATAAAAAATCCAAATTTGAAGGAAATAATTCCAATTCTTTAAAAGTTATCCTTTCTGCCATAAGAAACTTTTTCAAATCAACATATAATTTTAAGGATAATCATCTGGATATTATACTCTCAGACAGCTATACGGAAATGACAAAGAAATTTATAGAAACAGGGCGCCGCTTTGATCCAGAGCTTGATATGGAAGACATTTTCCAGGCCTGCCGTAATGTCTGGATAATAAACGGGATACAATCCATGATGGATCTGCCGATTGAGTTAACACCTTCTATTTTTGCATACAGCATGCTTTATCCCTACACTGATAATTACCTGGATAATCCCCGTACTGCTTCAGAAAACAAAATTACTTTCAGCCGGCGCTTCCAGCAGCGAATAAAAGGAAAGAAGATCATGCCTGAAAATGCCAATGAAAAAAATATTTTTAAGCTTATAGAAATGATAGAAAAGCAATACGAGCGCTCGTATTATCCGAAGATCTATGAAAGCTTATTGGCGATTCATCGCGGCCAAACGAAAAGTATCCGCCTCCTTGACGCTTCGGACTCACTCACGGAAACAGATATTTTAAAAATATGTATTGAGAAGGGAGGCGCTTCAGTTCTGGCTGATGGTTATCTTGCTTCCGGCTCATTAACCGAATCTCAGGAAAGGTTTTTATTTGGTTTCGGTGCATATTTGCAACTTGTCGATGATATACAGGACGTTAAAAAAGATTGCGAAGCAGGACTTCTAACTCCCTTTTCGCAAGCTTCCGGACAAACATCACTGGATGAATTGACCAACCGCACTTTCAATTTTGGTATAAGGATAATGAACCAGATTAACTGCTTCGGCGGAAGTAATCTGGGCTCTTTAAAAAGTCTGATGGAAAAAAGCATTAAAATACTGCTTATTGAATCCGTTGGACTCAACGATAAATTTTATAGTACAGAATACGCCCATCAAATCGAGAGGTATTCGCCATTCAGGTCTTCCTATTTAAAAAAGCAGAGAAGCAGTTTATCCTCTGACCGGGATTTCTTTTTAAAAGAAATCGAGGAGTTTATAATGGCCGGTCAAAAAAATTTGTAGTCCTTTGGGCTATTTAAATGACTATCAATGAGTAACTTCAAACATACCATATTTATTTTCAATCAGCCGGGCATTTTTTATCATAAACAGCTATTGACAAGCTCAACTGGAAAATATAATATCTATAATCGATATCGTTATGCTATATAATGAATAATAAAAGGTCAAAAAAGAATATTATCCTGCTGGGAATGGTTTCCTTGTTTACAGACCTTTCCAGTCAGATGATCTATCCTTTAATTCCTGAATTTCTGGTCAGTATTGGGGCGAAAAAAGCAGTAATAGGTATAATTGAAGGAATTGCAGAAAGTGCCGCCTCTCTTTTCAGGCCTATTTTTGGCAGACTTTCGGATAAACTAAAAAAAAGAAAGCTCTTTATTTATCTGGGTTATGGCCTGTCCACCATCTCAAAACCGTTTTTATTCTTTGCCGGTTCCTGGCCTGTGGTGCTTGTTATAAAATTTCTTGAAAGAGTGGGTAAGGCTTCAAGGACTCCTGCGAGGGATGCCCTTATCTCTACTTCCGTAAGCGCCTCAAAGAAAGGCAAGGCTTTTGGCTTTCACAGGGCCATGGATAGAATAGGAGCCATAGGCGGCCCTTTAATAGCCATGCTCATCTTATTCTTTTTTAAAAGCAATGTGCGCCTGGTTTTCTTATTTTCCGTAGTTCCTGCCGCGATAGCCATTTTCTTTATAAAATTTGTAAGAGAGACTTCTACCGGAAGTGATGATGCTCCGCCCGTCAAACAAAAAAGCAGCCTTAGAAGCACGCCTTTTATTTTATTTTTAACAGCAAATATAGTTTTCAGTCTGGGCAATTCATCCAATGCCTTTTTAATCCTTAAAGCCAGAGAAGAGGGCCTTGCGGTTTTTTTAATTCCGGTTATATGGATTGTATATAATATATTTTGTTCTATTTCTTCACCGGTATTTGGTTCGCTTTCAGACAGGATCGGCAGAAAACCGGTAATAATTACCTCTTTTCTCTATTATTCGGTAATTTATTTTCTATTTGCCCTATCCAATTCCATGTGGTCGGTGTGGGTCTTATTTGGGGCTTACGGCATATACTACGGATTATCCGATGGCATATTCAGGGCATATATATCGGATCTTGTAAGCCCCCACCAGAGAGCTACGGCTTACGGCCTCTTTAATACCGGAATTGGGTTAGCCCTTTTCCCTGCTTCAATTATAATGGGTACCCTATGGGATATTTACGGAAGCAAGTGGGCATTTATTACTTCGGCACTTTTTAGTTTATTGGGTTTTTTAATCTTTTTGGCAAGTTTGATCATTAGTAAGATAAGATTAAATCTAGCTGCCAGGAGGTGAGCAAATGGAAAGTACGATCATCCGTGATTTTTTTCTTGGGTTTATAAAACTACATATACTCTATCATTCAAAAGAGGAAGAAATATACGGGAAGGAATTTAGAAATGAGCTGGCAAGACACGGGTATGAGATTTCTTTTGGAACACTTTATCCTATATTTTATAAACTGGAAAAAAGCGGATACTTAAGTTCAAGAAAAGCAAATATTAAAGGTAAAATAAGAAAGTATTATTCTATAACAGATAAAGGAAAGGCTGTTCTTGAAGACTCAAAGCATAAAGCCAAAGAATTATTTGATGAATTATTTATTTGATTCCGGTATAAAAATACCCTTTTAAAATTAATAATTCTGGTTACAATATTATTAATATAGAAAGAAAGTACCGCTACAGAATTTTCTTCCCGGAGAATTAAATAAAGTAAAGGAGTAATTATGGCTAAAAACTTTTATGAAATATTATCATATACCTTATTGTCTCCATTTTATAAGAAAGATGTAAGCAGATTAAATTTAAATGGCAATGAAAAAGTATTGGATTTTGGCTGCGGGACCGGTACCTGCTCCCGCTTTATAGCCAAAGAACTGTTAAAAAGAAATGGTAAATTAACTTGCTTTGATATATCCAAATCTTCAATAGAAGCTGCCAAAAAAAGATTGGAAAGGTATTCAAATATTGATTTCCTGGCCGGTGATTTAAGGAAATTGAATATAGAAAAACAGACTTTTGATGTGATATTGGCTCATCTTGTAATATATCATATAGAAAAAAATACAAGACAGGATATAGTTAATGAATTATCAAAATTATTAAAACCAGATGGCATAATTTTAGTATTTCATTTTTTATATGGTAAAAAAAGTGAAAATCCCGACCAACACCTGTCACGGGAAGGTTTGGTAAAAATAATGGAAAAAGCCGGTCTGGCTGAGATAAAATATACGTTTGCCAGATCCCTTTTGTTTATACCTACCTATATAGGAGAATTCGGTAAAGCTTAAAAGCTTAATTCTGCCGTGAATTATTTTAACCTGAAAGCCATGCTCGTCGGAAGTGGTACCATTTATGGATGATAAACCTTACGGCTTGTTTGCCGCCAGGGCGTCTGCCCGCCCCAATTCTGTTTGCTCCTCAGCAGCAAGACTTACAACAGCAGAGACAAATATACCGTACATAAAAGATATGGTCCGATATCCGCCTGTTCGGTAGATTATTTTATTTCCCATAATTTCTGAAGCCAAAAACAAATATTTCCTACCAGGAAGGCCCTCCCTGATAAGAGTCTTTTAAATCCGGGGTGATATTAGTCTGGCTCTCTCCGCTGGAACTCATCACAAATATATCAGATTTATATTCGTCTTCATCTCTATCAGATGTAAAAACAATCATACTGCCGTCCGGAGAATAATCAGGGTAGGAATTAAATGACGTATTATTGGTTAAATTTACTGGTTCTTCTGAATTATGGGCCGGCATTACCCAGATATTATAATTTCCATCCCTATCTGAAACAAAAACCACGTTTTTGCCATCCGGCGAGTAAGTGCCATCAAAATCTTTCCAGTCTCCTCCATTGGTTAGCTGTACGATATTATTTCCTTCCGTATCCATGGTAAATAGTTTTTGTTTTTCATATGTGCCGCTGGTAAATATAATAGTTTTGCCATCCGGGGAAAAATGCGGGTATATATCAGCAACCGGATTATCGGTCAGCTGTTTTAAATCATTTCCGTTAACATTTACGGTAAATATTTCATAGTTTGTACCTTTTTCCGTCTGTCCGGTTTCCCCTGAAAAGACAATACATTCATCATCAGGGCTAAATATCGCAAGCGTGTCCAGTCCTTCTCTATCTATTACTTTGTTGACATCATCACTTGCAACATCATAGATATATAAATCATGGTCATCATCTCCATCAATGTTTGAAGAAAATACTATTTTACTATGATCGCTGTTCCAGCACGGATGATGGCTCTCAAATCCGCCGTTATATATCTCTTTAAGACCGCTCCCGTCAGGAAGACATGAGAATATGGAAGATATACCCTCATGGTCCGTGGAAAAGGCAATTTCATAAACAGCTTCTTCTGCTGTTTTTTCATCAGTTTTTTCTTCCTCTGGCAGCTGCTCTTCGGACTTCTCTTCTCCGGCTGTCTCTTCATCTTTTTCTTCCTCCATTTTTTTTGCTTCCTCTATTATTTCTTCAAGTTTTTCTGATTTACAGGCCGCTAAAAAGGTTAATGTAAACATCACGCCAAAAATAAGAAGACCAATAACAATAATTTTTAAGTTTTTTATTTTATGCATTTTACCTCCTGATTAATTATTATAATTGTATTCAAATAAATATTATAATAATTAATCAAGATATTACAAG
>CAZBSE010000037.1:0-9294 GCA_964494385.1 uncultured Actinomycetota bacterium
TATCTTTCCGATTGTGAGCTTCTGGCGATAATACTGAGGACAGGAATTGGAAGCAGTAAAGAAAGATTTTCTGCTCTTGATCTGGCTAAAAAAATACTGGCTGATAGTGGTAGCCTTAAAAATTTACTTGACCTATCGCTTTCAGAGTTTTTAAAAATTAATGGAATCGGAAGAGCAAAGGCAGCCCAGGTAATGGCCGCCCTTGAACTGGGCAGGAGAGCAGTCTCAGAAAAGAATGGAAACAATGTTAGCTTCAGGTGCAGCGAGGAAGTGGCAAATTATTATATCCCTCTTCTTAAGGATTTAAAGAAGGAGCAGTTCAGGGTGCTGCTGCTGGATATAAAAAATAAGGTAATAAAAGAGGTCTTAATCTCGACGGGATCCTTGACGTCATCCATAGTACACCCCAGAGAGGTAATAAAACCGGTAATTAAGAATTCTGCGGCATCAGTAATATTCATACACAATCATCCCAGTGGTGATCCGGAGCCCTCTACCGATGATATAGAAATAACCAACAGGCTTTGTAAATCCTGCAGCATTATGGGTATTACTGTACTGGATCATATTATTGTTGCTGAAGGCGGATATTTCAGCTTCAAGCAAAAGCAGTTGATATAAACATTATAGTAGAATTTTATAATATCGCCTATTTATCGCTTCAAATTTAAAAAGATTCAATGTATTTATTCTTCTGGAATAAAACTGATGCTGGCGGAACCTTATCCATAAGTCTTAGCGGGCCCGCTAATTTCGATTTCAGTATTCCTCCCGGACAACAGAATATATATGTGGTTCCCGGTACTTATAATTATACAGTCAAAGGGTGCGGAGGTATAGTGGAATCAGGTACGGAAGATTTATCTACATCCGACAACGAGTGGAAATGGTGGTGTGAATACTTTTAATTAGGAGTTAAAGTATTTTAATAGACATTATAAATCGTTATATGCTATAGTACTGCTGATTAGCTGTCAAGTAGAAATAAAATCTGCTTTTACAGGTTAAGGGGAGTATAATTTCATAATTTTTAAGAATTCATGAATTTTAAAAAACTATACATAACTGTAATTATATTAACCATTATCTTTTTCTTTAGCATATCCGCATTATTCGATCAATGTAAACTTTCCGTTGCCGATGCAAGCGAAGAACAGCCAGAGGAAGCGGAAACGGAAGCAAGCATAGAGCCTGAAAATGAAAAGTATGGTATAGCATACTTTGAGGTAGGTATTGATGAAAATTCCATGCATTTTGAGTACAGGGCAGCCGGTATTTCTGCTGTGAATCCAGACGGGACCGATAAGAGGCTAATCTATAGTGACTTAAATGATAAATATGATCTGGGAAGAATATACGGAGTTTCTCCTGATGGCAGCAGGATAAGCTGCGGATTTTACGAAGGCGGAAGGGGTGCATTTAGCGCGCTGCGTGTCATAGATGTAAATACAGGGGAAATGATTCCGGTTGTTGAATTTGATTATACCGAAACTCAATCTATGGAACTGATGGCCGATATATACGGCGAGCCGGTGTGGTCGCATGACGGCAAAGAAATTGCCTTTGGAACCATCACTGATCCTTATTCGGATGATTTCAGTGACGGAGGGATCTCTATCGTTAACATTGGTAGCGGCGGCATACAGTATGTTGATCCGGGTATGGAAATAATCTCTAATGAAAACACCACAATTATATATCCGGTACTGTTCTCACGGGATAATGATAAACTATTCTGTATTTTAAGTACTTTCTATCCAAAAATGGAAGAGGGGGTCATCCTGGATTATTTTTCCAGAATTGAAAAACTATTGAGTATTGATATTTCCACTGGTGAGGTTAAAACAATCCTGAGTATTGATGAATTTAGGCAAGGAGAGATAAATTTTGATAATTTTAATCTCTTTGTCCGACAGGATACGCTGGTTTTTCAGGTTGTAGGTGATTTTGAAGAAGATGGTGATATATGGATATGCAGAAGCGACGGGAGTAATTTATCCAAACTGACAAGTGATACTGATTTAAGGGAACAGCAGCCTTCGATTATAGAAATAGGTGATACCGAAGATAAATTGGCTTATGTAGGAGTAAAGAGATACGGAACTATTTCGAGCCATTTAAACAGCGGCGATATATATACTATGAATATAGACGGTTCCGAAAAGAACAGAGTTACAAGTTATGAGATTGGTGCCGCAAAACCGGTGTTTTCTCCAGATGGAAGGTATCTGGCTTTTATTCATTATATCTATGACGATAATATGGAATATGCGGAAAGCAGCCAGATAGAGGTATGTGATATCAATACAGGTGAAGTAAAAGCTATTGTATCAGGCAACGGTATTTTAGAACTGATTGGGTGGATAAAGGCGGATATAAAATAATATTTTAAAAGCTGTAAACTACATTGGCCAAAGGAATCTTCTTCTCCGATAAATTGACTTATTATATGATTTCTATTAATATATCCAATTGTCTAAGGCAGGATTATCCTCATCAAGGGCCCATAGCTCAGTTGGTTAGAGCAGCGCACTCATAATGCGGAGGTCCCAGGTTCAAGTCCTGGTGGGCCCACCATTAATTTATTTCCATCCACTTTCATTTATATGATTGCGGTGATACGGATATCATTAAAAATAATTATAAAAGATAACAAACATGCAGTCTTTTTTATTGCAAACTTCTAGATTAATATTTAAAAATTTTACAAAATAAAATATTTTTGGGAAGAGAGAAAAAATATTTATCACATTCTATAATATATAAATGTCTTCACTTAACTCAAGTGAATTTAATTAAAACACTATTTAATTTAACCAGCAGGTAAATACCGCTATTATTTATCTTTACTTGATTTTATCCTAAAAACTTTAGTACCGCACTTGGGACAGGTCCCTTTAACTGCAGCTCTTTTATTTTTCATGATAACTTCCTGGGGATCCTTGATTTCTACTTTTGCCTTGCACTTTACGCAATAAGCTTCCATTGTATTGCTCCTTTCACTTAATTAATCCTTCATTTCTAAGATAAATACTTATATATATTATATAACAATAGATGATTTTTTATAAACAGTTTATAAAAAATCTTATCTTCGGTAATTTATTTAAATATTTCTTACCCTGCCCCGGCTGATACCATTAACATTTTTTATTCAGTTCCTCCTTTTTCTTTGAGTTTATTGTTCGGATTTAAAGTTGACAGGAATCATTAAAATAAAAATATCCTGATACATAAATATCGTTTGTTAAATTATTTATAGCGAAAAAATACTTAATTTAATAAAATAGAATCAGGAAATATCATTTATTAAGGGTGGGGAAATGTCAACAATAAGAACATTAAAATTTCTACTTGTTGTTTTAACTGTTACTTGTCTTATTTTTACTATTAGTTTCATGACTGCATGCAAACCGGATGCGTCTGTCGAAAAAACAATGCCGGTCAAAGAAGAAGCTGAAGAAACCACTAAAGAAGAAACAGAAGCAGAAGAGCCTGAAGAAGCAGATGAGGAAGAGCCCGAAGAAGAAGCAGAGGAGGAAGCTATTAAAATAGAGAGTTCTTCTTTTAAGAATAATGAAGCGATCCCTTCCGATTATACATGTGACGGAAAAAATATTAATCCTGCACTTATAATAAGCGGTGTTCCCGCAAATGCTGAGAGCCTGGTTTTGATTATGGACGATCCCGACTCTCCCGGAGGAACATGGGTACACTGGACCATATGGAATATTGATCCTAAAACTAAAGGAATACCCGAGAATAACGTACCTGCCGGAGCAGTAGAGGGGGTAACAGATTTTGGAACACCGGGATATGGAGGACCCTGTCCACCCCCGGGCACGCATCGTTATTTTTTCAAGCTTTATGCACTGGATATTATGCTGGACCTTGATACTTCAGCAACAGCCAGGGACATCCAGGAAGCAATGCAAGGTCATATATTGGATAGTACCGAGTTAATAGGGCTATATGGAAACAGCTGATAAAAAAAGTATAAACCAGAACCTTCTCAGAACATAATGCCGGTTATTTTTTCCCTGTGTTAATTGTAATTGTGATGAGTAAGTTAGCTAAATATTAATAAACTGCAGTAAATTGTATACTACAAATGCAGGCCAGACAAGAGCTTTTAGAAATCCAACTACTCCCATTCCGAAGGAGGCTGCACCCTGGATATAATAGACTGCCGCACCTATTAGAGCCATAAAATAAGCGGCTCCGGCGATCCCCGAACCACCGTAGTTTTTACCGTTGACCATTTTATTCTCCTTTCTCAGATTACATATATGTTATATATATGTAATATTATTCTAAAAGAATTAATAAATTGTAGCAATAATATAATAATAATTAGAGTATGTACTATATATAACGCGGTAGGGAACAGTCCCGTAAGAATTTATCTTTCAACTGGCACTTTAATTCCATTTTCCAGCGATTTTTTAACAGCTTCTAATATCTGCAGGTCATTTAATGCCTTCTCTGTAGTATAGTAAGGTTTTGAATTTGTTTTCAGGCACTTGCTAAGAATCTCCCACATCCTGAGATAAGGGTCTTTATCACTTATCTTTACGGTATTCCTCCTGCCGCTTTTCCTATCCTCTATTATAATTTTCAGGTCTTCATCATAGAAAGCAAGACCCTTTGTCCCTCTTACATTGAGGCAGTTCCTGTTTCCGCCCAGGAAGTATGAGCTGCTGAAAGTGCCGATCAAATCATTTTTATATTCGAAGGTCATTAATTCGTAATCATAATCTCCGTATTCCTTCCTGTATTTGACTCCTGCCGCATAAGCTGTCAGGGGTTTGCCGAAAATCTTAGAAAGCATAGCAATTTCATGAATGCCTCCGTCCAGAAGCATACCCAGCGGATATCCGGGCTTTATCCTCCATTCCGTATTCCCGAAACTGTCCTTGACCTTCCTGTCAAAGCCTATGTAAGCATGAAGAAGCCTTTCAAACACGAGGACATCTCCGAGTATGCCGGAATTTATTATTTTTATAATTTCATCTGTAAAAACGGTATAAGCGCTCTGCTCCAGAACAAAAACCTGCTTTCCCGTTTCTTTTTCTTTTTTTACCAGTTTCTTTCCAACTATGGTATCCGGGGCCATTGGTTTTTCCAAAAAAACGTCTTTTCCTGCATCAAGGGTTTCCATGGCAATCACAGGATTCATTGGTATCGGCGTCATTACGATTACCGCATCGATAAAAGGTTGTTTGACCAGCAGTCTGTAGTCCTTATAAAAAGGTGCTCCGGGGTATTCTTTGCTTATTTTATTTTTACTTTTTTCACTGGTCGCACAGAAGGCAGCTATTTCGAATTGGCTTTTAAATTTTTCTAAAATCGGTCTATGGGCTTTTTCCCAGATAATGCCGGGGCCTATTACTCCCAAGCGAATTTTTGCCATAATTTTCTCCTTGTATAATATGATAATTGCTTGCAGTGAAGCCATTTAATATTATACCACTTTAAAGGATTAGTAAGATGTCAGATTTATAAAGAACTTCTCCGTTCGAACCTGCTTTTCATGAGATCGAGGAGTTTTGATTTGGTGGGATCCACATTATTTAAAGCCGCCATGTAAATACTGATCCAATCAGCAAGAAAAATACCGGTAAATCCCTTGACTGCATCGCTTGGACCTTCAAGTATTATTTCTTCAAAATTTATTCCCTTTTCGATGAGGATGCCTTTTAAGATTTCAACTCTCCGTATGGTAGTTATTTTTGAATCTTTATCGGTAATAAAAAGAACAAAAAATTTGTTTCTTAATTCGTATTTCATCTCCCAGGCAGCTATTTCACCGTGATCCATTTCCGGCAGGGTATTGAAATGGGCAAAATTATTGCTGTTCATACAGATCTGGTTTTTCATCCTGAAGCTGACCGCTCCGGTCAGACTATTGCTCCCATATATTACCGGAATATTATTAAAAAGATTAACGGCGGTCTTTTTAGCAATATTATTGTGTGTTTTTATATCGGGACCAAGCTCTTTTGATAATTCAAATATGGCATTTTCCACTTCATCCCAATCTATTCCCACCAGGCATTCTTTATTATCGCCGCAGATATCAAGAGCACCTGCTTTATTCAGTATATTTACAAGAAATACATAAATATAACCCACTGCCATTCTGGAAATGATATCTGCTTTATAGGAGATAAGCCTTACATTTTTACTATTCGTTGCTATATCTTTTAATTTACCGCCGGAGGTTACCGCAATTACTTCAACGCCCAGCTCCAGAACCTTATCCACTGCGGTAAGTACTTCGTTTGAATTGCCGCTGTGGCATACAGCCACGACCAGGGTATCTTTATTTACCCATGAAGGAATGGTAGCTTTTGAAAAAAGTACAATGGGTATCTTGTATCTGTTTATCTCTATTGAATATATTAATCTGAATGCAGTAATGCATGAATTTCCCACGCCCAGGATCAATACATTTTTATATTTCCTGTCAAATGATAGTTTTAATTTTCGGATTATATTCTCTGCTATCTTAAACTGCTTGGGAAAATTGTAAAGGACATCTATGATTTTCTGCGGGATAATCTCAAAAAATTTTTTTTCGTTATCAAGTAGTTTCAATCATTCTCCTTCGGGAATGGCTGGAAACGGCTAAAATAATTACTTTTTATTTCAGGGTAAATATTATAATATTTATGCTAATAATACAATTTTAAATCAAAATGATTCTAAAACAGCTGGTTTTGCATCTGGACAGAATTTTTAATAAGAAGCTTGCTTTAAGCTGGGACAAAATAGGACTGCAGATCGGAAACCTCGAAAGCGATATAAAAAAAATCCTTATAACCCTGGATGCGACCGGTGGTACCGTAGGGGAAGCAGTAAGCAAGAATTGCGGTTTAATCCTGGCCCACCATCCTCTGATATTTGACTCTCTTGACACTATCCTTAGTTCAGGCTCCGGTGAGAAAAAAATTCTGACACTAATTGAAAATAAAGTTGCATTTTACTGCGCACATACCAATTACGACGCAATGGCCGGGGGGTTGAATGATTTTGCCGCTGGTTTACTGGGACTGGTAAATACAGGTGTCATAGAGGACCAGGATGAACAGTGGTATAAATTTGTAGTTTTCGTGCCTGTGGGATCAGAAGAAAAAGTCAGAAAAACAATCTGTGATCAGGGCAGCGGCAAATGGCGTAATTATTCATGCTGTACCTTCAGCGCAAGGGGCAAAGGCACTTTTACTCCCCACGAAGGCTCAAAACCTTTTATAGGCAAAACCGGTAAAACGAGTCTTGTAGACGAGGTAAGGATAGAATGCATCGTAGGACGGAATAATCTTGACGAGTTGATTAAAGCGGTAGTAAGCGCGCACCCATACGAAGAAGTTGCATATGATGTATACAGGATTGAAAATAAGTTCAAGGATGAAGGGATAGGAAGGTACGGAGAGCTGGAAGTGCCCTGCTCTTTTAAAGATTTTACGGCAGTGGTTAAGGATAAATTAAAGATTGAAAATTTGAGATGGATGTTTGATAAAGATACGGATATTGCCAGTAAGAAAATCAAAAAAGTGGCATTAGTATGCGGAAGCGCCAATTCACTTTCCGGGAAGCTTGCAGATATTGATTGTGACCTGGTGCTGGTAGGAGAGATAGGTTACCATAATGCAGAAAAGATTATTGAGAGCGGGAAGGTAGTTATGGAAATAGGGCACGGCATCAGTGAAAAGCCGGCCATTGATGATATGTATAATAAGCTTAAAAGTTTTTTCCTAAAACAAAAAATAGAGATGGATATATTAAAGAGCAAGACGGGTTATAGATTCTGGAGGTATAAATTTGAGTAATTCTAAGTTTAATGTGGTGGTACTGGTGGAACTGCAGTTGATAGAGAACGCAATTTCTGCAAGGCAGTCTGAGATTGAAGAGGTTAAAAATAACCGGGAGCTGATTTCCGCGGAGAGCAGATTTGCAGAACTTGATAAAAAGTTTGATGAAATAAACAGCAATTATAACAATCTGGAGAATCAGCGTAAGAAACTTGAGGATTCTGTAGGGATACAGAATGAAAAGATTAAAAGTGATGAAGGCAAGCTCTTCAGTGGTACCATTACCAGCGCCAAGGAACTGGAAAACTATCAGGAGGAGGTCAGGATACTAAAACAAAAGAATTCTGAAATGGAGGACCGGATGCTGGAGCTTATGATTAAACTTGAAGAAATATCGGGGAAGGCAAAGCTGGTAGGAGAAGAAAAGGATAAAACAGGCACAGATGTAAATAGGATAAAAGCAGAGATGAACGAGAAGCTAGAGGTACTTAAAAATATAATCGGGGGATTAAAAAAGAGAAGAGAAGATGTGACATCGAATATACCGGATGATTATTTAAAAAAATACAGGGAGCTCAAAAGTAAAAAGGGCGGTATTGCCGTAGCTGTGCTGAAAGATAACTTCTGTAATGTATGCAATATGGAGATACCTTCAAGTGATGCGGAAAGAATAATAGATGCGGATGAGATTTACAGATGTCCCCTATGCGGCCGGATGGCCGTAATTTACAGAAGCGAGATAGATAATATTAAAAGGGAACTGGAATCTTAGATGGTAAAAGAAACATGCAACTATTTAAAGATATATTTTGATGGGGGTTCAAGGGGCAATCCCGGTCCCTCTGCAATCGGTGCAGTGGCATATGATGAGAATAATAAAAAAATTGAAGAGCTCAGCACCTTCATAGGCCGCTATACCAATAATATGGCAGAGTATCTGGCACTGGATGGCGCCCTGGATATGGCAGAGAAGTATCATTGCAAGAAGATAATACTGCTTACCGACAGTAAGCTGTTAAACAACCAGATTAAAAAGGTCTGGAAGATAAAAGATAAAAATATTTTAAAAATCTATCTGAAAGTATCGGAAAAGTTAAGCAGGTACGGTGTTGTGGACCTGAGACTGGTCCCAAGAGAAAAAAATACTGAAGCCGACAGGCTGGTGAACCGGGCGCTGGATAAAAAGGAACTTACATATGAAGGCGAGTCAAAGATAAGTTTTGGAAATGTGGATGAATGAGCCTTTATTGATTTTTAGATAAATATCTGTAATATATAACCGGAGTTAGTCGAGTAGTCGCGCAGGCTTTGCCTGCGAGGAAAGTCCGGGCTCCATAGGGCAGGATGCTGGGGAAAGCCCAGCGGGATCAGCACAAAAGCTGATTCCAGCGCCAGTGCAACAGAAAATATACCGCCGGGATTATATCCCGGTAAGGGTGAAATGGCGAGGTAAGAGCTCACCAGCAGTCTGGTGACAGGC
>CAZBSE010000038.1:0-8780 GCA_964494385.1 uncultured Actinomycetota bacterium
TAATCAGGACTTTACAGATTAATCCAGGAGGAAATCTTTTAGTGAGCTATTATTCCTGGTATTTCGTAATTTGTACAGTGCCTTAAATTCGATCTGCCTTATCCGCTCCCTGGTCAGGTTGAACTCTCTGCCGACTTCTTCCAGCGTTCTGGGATGGCCGTCCTGAAGCCCATATCTTAATTTGATAATCCTTCTTTCCCGATCCTTTAAAGTGTTCAGAACTATTTGCAGATGTTTCTGGAGCATGGAAAAGGTTGCTGCATCAGAAGGTGCTTCAACATCCGAATCCTCTATAAAATCGCTAAGATGGGTTTCTTCATCACTGCCTATCGGAGCATCAAGCGACATTGTTTCCTGGGCTATTTTTTTAATTTCCCTGACCCTGTTTACTGTAATATTTAACAATTTTGCAATTTCTTCGGAATCAGGCTCTCTGTTGAGTTTTTGAAGAAGACGTCTTCTAATACGGATATACTTGTTAATATTTTCTACCATATGTACCGGAATCCTGATTATTCTTGCCTGGTCCGCTATGGCTCTTGCCACAGCTTGTCTTATCCACCAGGTTGCATAAGTCGAAAATTTAAAACCCTTTCTATAATCATATTTATCCACAGCTCTCATAAGTCCCAGGTTTCCTTCCTGGATAAGGTCTAAAAACACCATGCCTCTGCTGACATATTTTTTAGCTATACTTACAACCAGCCTCAGGTTTGCTTCAATAAGCCTGCTTTTTGCAGACATGTCTCCTTTTTTTATTTTTTTGGCAAGTTGGATCTCTTCACTGGCAGTTAAAAGCCTTACTTTACTAATTTCCTTAAAATACATTTTTACAGGGTCGTCGATGAAAGGTTTTATAGCCTGCCTACTCTTGGCTTTTCGGGATTCTGTATTCTTTTTAACCTGAACATCAATTTCTGTTTTGTCTTCCAGGCTGTCCGTGAGATCATATATATCATCTATAAGATCTTTTTTGTCTTTTAAGTCTGCTTTTTTTATATTTTTAATAATTTCACTGCCGGTAAATATTTGTTCTCTTTTATTTTTTTCTAAGACTTCTGTATTATTTACTTTGCAGCTGTTTTTTAACGTCAAATTTTTCCAGCCTCTCTGTGTATAAAATTAACTCTCTCTATAATAAGAATTATACTGGTTTCCCCATGCAAGTGTTTTAAAATGCAGAAGTCCCAGCGGCAAACCTACCGCGTAAGGTAAAAGTGCCGGTCTTCTAAATAAACTCCAAAAAATCAACTTCCAGTAGTAATGTCTTCCTTTTTCCTTAATACCCAGAAACCATAATGAAGAAAACAAACCCCTAATATGATAAAAACGCACTTTTGGCGGTTTTACTTTTTTGGGTCTATATTCGCTTAAAAATGTTTTTATTCTTTCAAAAAAATATTTTGGCGAATAAATGGTTCTCAGTACCTGCCAATAACCATCTATAAGTGTGTCAGGATTCATTATTGGAATAAAATTTAATTCGGATAGCTCAGAATTATTTCCATTTCCGCTTTTTTTATTATCTATTAACCTGTGGGATTTTTTCAGCCTTTCATGCAGTCTGCTTTTAGGTGAGACATTAAGAAGCCCTACCATTGCTGCAACAATTCCGCTTTTCTGAATGAAATCGATTTGATTTTGAAACACAGTATCCTTATCGCTGTCAAAACCAAGGATAAATCCTGCATTGACTTCAAAGCCCATATTTTGAATTTTTTTAACGGACTTAAGCAGGTTCCTGTTCTTATTATGGTATTTGCCGCATTCTTCGAGACCATCAGGATCAGGAGTTTCTATACCAACAAAAACCGTAGAAAACCCGGCACCTGTCATTAGTTTCATCAACTCCGGGTCATCTGATAGATTAATCGACACCTGGGTGCTTAAGATAAATGGATATTTTCTTTCTTTTTGCCATTCTATAATTGCCGGCAGAATTTTATTTTTAAGTACAGATTTATTTCCTATAAGATTATCATCAACAAAGAATACACCGGCCCTCCAGCCAAGTTTATAGACTGATTCAAGTTCGGCGGTTATCTGTTCCTTGCTTTTTATGCGGGGAATTCTTCCGTTAAGCTGAACAACGTCACAAAATTCACAGTTAAAGGGACAGCCTCTGGAAAGTTGTATGCATACCGAATTGTAGTAAGATAAATTTATAAGGTCCCATTCTGGTATGGGAGCTTTTCGTATAGCAGGGAATTCTTTCATAGAGTATATCTTCTTGAGAGTTTTATTTTCCATGTCTTTTATGAGAGCAGGAATTATTTCCTCCGATTCTCCTAAAACCATAGTATCTATATTAGAAAATTCCTCCCAGCCCGTTGTAAAAAGGGATCCGCCTGCAATAACAGTCTTTCCGATTTGCTGTACTTTATTTACTAATTTCTTTGTGGATCTTTTCTGACCTACTATTGCGCTTATCAGCACATAGTCTGCCCACTTTATGTGTTCTTCTTTTAAGATTTCACAATTCATATCAACTAATTTTTTCTCCCAATGGTTTGGAAGCATTGCTGCGACAGTTAAGAGCCCAAGTGGGGGGTAGGCAGCTTTCTTACCCAATAATCTTAAGACTTTTTTTACATTCCAGAAAGTATCTTCATATTCTGGATAAATAAGTAAAAGTTTCATTACACCTTCTTTTTATTTGTTATATAGAAATGATTTGTTGTTTAGCTTACAAACAGCAAATCATTATTCTGAAGAATTAAAGCTACATACAGATTCCCTAAAGAACCTGAATGCAGCTTTTATTATTTAATATCTTCTGAAGTTTCTATCTGGTCTGCTTTTTTGCGGATGAGCTTCGTTAACTCTTAAAGTTCTTCCTTCGAAATCTGAACCATCCAGAGCTTCTTTTGCTTTTTCGGCTTCTTCTGCAGTTGCCATCTCAACAAATCCGAAACCTTTATTCCCGATTACACTGGCGCTTTTAACCTCGCCAAATTGGGAAAAAAGTTTTTCCAATTGAGAATCAACTGTAGAATAGCTGAAATTGCCCACGTATAGTTTACTACTTTGCATATTTACCTCCTTAAATAATATTATTTCCCTACAAGCTTGATAATATTTCTTTTGGAGAGGCAGAAGAAAGTAACAAACCCCGCTCTTAATTAAAATATCATTAAACAAAAGAGAGAACACAAGTGTATTCTTAATTATAAAGAATGTCAAATTAAATTTCCGGCCGGCAGGCTGATTTTTTATAATGTTGCATTTTCGGCCGCAAGCTGCAGTTTGTTGATTTCTACTATTTCTTTTCTCAAAAAGATTGCAGTTACAATTATTGCAAGTAAATCCGCTATCGGAAAGGCAATCCATATACCGGTCGTGTCCAGAAAAACCGGCAGTATAAATATAAGTGGTATAAGAAAGAGGATCTGCCTTGACATGGATAAAATTATTGAGGGCATGGCTTTCCCGATTGACTGGAAAAAGGCAGCTCCTATAATCTGAAAACCTACGATAGGCAAGAATATAACCAGCATTCTTAAAGGGAAAATACCGTTTCTAATGAGCTCATGGTCATTGCTGAAAATTCTCAGGATAAAACCCGGAACTGCCATAAGGATGATAAAGAAAAATAGGCCGATTAATGCTGTGGTGAGAATCGATATCTTTAACGATTCTTTTACCCTTTTATTTCTTTTTGCGCCATAATTAAAACCGATTATTGGCTGGACCCCGGCTACAATTCCAAAGAAAGGCATGGATATAAACATTATAATTCTGTTGAGCACGCTATAAATAGCAATTCCCAGGTCCCCGCTGTAAAATTTAAGAGAATTATTTATTATAATGGTCAGGAAACTAAGGCTTACCTGTCTGATAAAAGAAGGAAACCCCAATCTCAGTATTTCCTTTAGAATAAGAAAGTCGGGCTTCATGTGACGTATCTTTATGGATAATATGCTTTTACCTCTAAGATAATAAACCAATACGAAAATAAATCCTGCAGACTGCGAGGCAACGGTGGCGATTGCGGCACCTCTGATTCCGAGGCCGAGTCCAAAAATTAATATGGGATCAAGTATTATATTCAATCCTGTTGCCAGGAGTAATGTAAACATGGCGATTTTTGCTTCGCCTTCGGCTCTTATAAGATTATTTGCAGTGACCAGCAAGGGAAATATTATAAATCCGAAAGCTACTATGGAAAGATATTCTCTGGCAAAAGGAATTATGTTTTCAGTTGCACCGAATAATTTTAGGATAGCATCCCCGAAGATAAAGGTTATTGCAGATATAATGATTCCAAGTATCAGTACTGCAAAAAAAGAGTTGCCCGCGGCTATGCTTGCTCTTTTATAATCTTTTTTCCCCAGGCTTCTGGAGATAATAGATGCAGAACCCAATCCTATAAGCTGTGCCACGGCCATGACTATAATCTGGATAGGGAACACAATGCCTATTCCCGCAATAGCCAGTGTTCCGACACCGCGTCCGATGAAGATGGTGTCTACTATATTGTACAGGGAGTTGGATATCATCCCGATAGTTGCAGGGATAGCCAGCTTTGCCAGAAGCGGGCCAATTTTTTTATTTCTTAAATCAATTAAGTTCCTGTTATTGTCCAATTAAATTACCTTATAGCTTCTCCGATATTTTTTCCAGAATGTCAAGGGTGTTAAAAAAGATATTTCTGTCTTTGGCGGTAAGGTTCTTAATCTTTTTTAGGGCCGTGGCTTCAACCAGCAGGTCCAGATTCTGCATGAATTTCTTACCTTTTAGGGTTAGACAGACTATAATCTTTCTTCTGTCTTTTATGTCGAACTTCCTGCAGACGTATTCTTTTTCAATAAGGTTATCTATCACAGTGGTAAGGCTGCCCATTTTTATATCAATTTTTTTACAAAGGCAGCTCATACTTTTTTCCCCTTCCACATGTATATTCAGCAGTGCTATGAATTCCGATCTTTTTATATCATGTTTTCTCAGTTCACGTATTAGTTCTTCCGTAAGTTTATCCTTTACGCTAAACAGGGTATTTAAGATTTTGTGTAAAAAACTCAAACCTTTTTTATCATACATATTCTTACCCTCATACTTTAGATTTCAAATATTTAGAATTCTAAGCATAACTCAGCATAATGTCAAGTATTATTTAGATGATTTAGAAGGACCGTAAAACCGGGATTATAAACATGGACCGGACTGCACCAATTAGGTCAGTTTATATCATTGCTGAAGACAGCGAATATATACGGGCTTAGCCGGCTTTGTCTCATTCTTTAATGAAAACGGAATAATATTTAAATCTCTGGTTTCATGGAATTTAAATTTTAAGTATTTCCGGTTTATGATATAAAAAAAATTTTAATTATTTGTTTAAAGGTCTATTATTAAAAACTGAGCTCTATATGTTATTATTATATTCCTGGTAATTGAAAATAAATGGCAAATGCAAGTAGAATATATTTGTAAGATATTTTAAGAAGGAGTGTTTTTAATGAAAGCTGCGGTTATTGACAAGCCGGGTAAAATTTCTGTTAAGAATATGCCCTATCCCAAACCGGAAAAAGGTGAGGTCACCATACAGGTTAAAAACTGCGGGATTTGCGCCACAGATTTCCATATTTATCACGGTACTTTTATAGGGACTTATCCGATTATTCCCGGGCATGAGATTTCCGGCATTGTGGCTGAGCTGGGTCCGGATACTTCAGAACTGGAAGTTGGTACCAGAGTTACGGTTGATCCGGGTATTTACTGCGGTAATTGTTACTTCTGTAAAACAAATCGCGGTAACCACTGTCAAAACTGGCAGGGATTGGGTACTACAAGGAATGGTGGTTTTGCTGAATATATAGCAGTTCCTTATAAAAATATTTATAAAATTCCGGATAATATGTCTTTTGCAGAAGCTGCTTTTATCGAGCCGGTATCCTGTATAAACTATGGGCTCAGAAGATTAAAAATAGCTAACGGCGATAACGTCTTGATATTCGGGGCCGGTTCCATAGGATTACAAATGGCCCAGCTGGTTCAGTGTGGCAACGCTGCATCTGTTACTATAACGGATATTAAATCGTCACTTTTGAAACTGGCCAAATCATTGGGTATAAGCAGGACGGTATTGGCCGATGAAAAACAGTCCCGGATCCTGAAGGACATTGCACCTCTTGGATTTGATATTGTCATAGATGCAACGGGTATAGCAAAAGTGGCAGAAAAAACCATCGAGTATGTTAAGAATACCGGTAAAATTATGTTTTTCGGTGTTTGCCCGCCGGAAGATAAGATTAAAATCAAACCATTTGAAATCTATAGGCGTGACCTTGAGATTTATGGTTCCTTTGCGTTATGTTACACTTTTTATCCTGCACTTGATCTTCTAAAAAATAAAATATTAAGGGTAAAGCCGCTTATTTCTGATTATGTTTGTCTGGATGATTTACCTATGGTATTTCAATCAAAAAATTTTAAAAGAGACAGTATAAAAATAATGCTTGAAGTTTAACTTTTAAAACCTAAATAAAAGCTTAAAATGCCGTTTGACTCGTCAGCCTATAAAGGGAAGAGGTAATAAATATATTTAACCGGTGGTATGGCAAGAAATAAGAAATTTAAGATAGTGGGGCTCGGGGAGGTGTTATGGGACGTCTTTCCGGACTATAAAAAGCTGGGCGGAGCTCCAGCCAATTTTGCTTATTTTTCACAAAAGTTAGGGCAGGATGGAGTGGTTGTCAGCAGGATCGGCAATGATCCTCCGGGTAAGGAAATTCTTGGCTCACTAGCCGGACTGGGCCTGGGTATAGATTTTATACAGATTGATCCAAAGCACCCGACGGGAACGATTGATGTGAAAATAGATAGCAGCGGACAGCCGGATTATATTATCAATAAAAATGCTGCATGGGACTTTTTAAAATTAAGCGATAACTGGAAGGATCTTGCCGGAAAAATCGATGTAGTATGTTTCGGTACCCTGGCCCAGAGATCCCCGGGGTCCCGCAGGACGATCATTGAGTTTCTAAAGATGACCGGCAAAGATGTTATAAAGGTATTTGACATAAATATCAGGCAAAATTTCTACTCCAAAAAGATAATCATTGAGTCGTTAAAATTTGCGGCAATATTGAAGCTAAATGTAGAAGAACTTGAGATGCTGAGAAAATTGATGGGCTATCGTGATAAAAAAAGGATTGATATATGCAGAAGGCTCATAAATAAATATAATCTAAAACTTTTGTGCCTTACCAGGGGAGAGGACGGCAGCCTACTTGTGGATGGGAATAGTTATTTTATTCATCCGGGATACAGAGTTTCAGTCGTCGATACAGTGGGCGCCGGGGATGCCTTTACGGCGGCAATGGTAATCCAGTATCTTCGCGGTAGGACACTTGAAGAGATCAGCAATTCTGCCAATAAACTGGGGTCATGGGTTTCTTCTAAAATAGGTCCTACACCAACAATGGATGGAGAGATAGAGGAGTACCTGCAGCTGTAGCGGTTATACAAATCCTTAGAAACTTTCCTGGCTTTAATACGGCATTAATATCAAGAACCGGATATCTTTCTGCCTTAATTATCTTCTATACAGGAGTGCGGAAGCTTGCTGAAGTCCAGTTTTCTGTACAGATTACTGATAGAAGAGGCGGTACTCCTTATTTTACTGTAGATGTCGCGGGGTATTACCAGTTCTGCATCGGATATTTCTTCAATGTATACATCTTTGTAGAGGTAGCCGGGCAGTTCATCTCCAAAAAATATTTCTGCTTCCCAGGCTTTTTTTATCACTTTTTTAACCTTAAAATGGCTGTTAGAAATTTTCAGTTCGTTGCCGTCGGTTATATAGAAACGGAAGCCATGATTGGAAGTAAGTCTTTTTGAGAGGCTGGCAAACATACATACGAAACTGCCGCAAAATGCCGCTGCCCTGATTGATAATCTGTAGCCTCTGAGCTGGCTTTTAATATAGGGCTGTATGATATAAAAGTTATCAGGCAGGGGCAGGTTATGCGGTTTTTTGCCGTTCTTTAATATTTTTAATCCTTTTCCTCCTCTGCCCATGCGCCTTTTTATTATTAGGTCGCAAGTTCCGGAGAAAGCATTGCCAAAATTTTTAAAATTTTTAGAATCGTATATCTCAGTCGGCAGCATTCTGTATTCTGAAGACAAGAGATTATACTGGACCCACTTATCTTCCAGTCTGAGTTCAGCGGGGGAATTGGACGGGACAGAGCCCCTGCCGTCCATCCATATCTTTAGATTGCGGAGGTCATCAATATAAGGCAGGTTCCTGATATGGTCGGTAAAGCTTTTTTTAAAATTTTTTCTGGACAAGGCTTCTATTTTTTTAAATATTCCGGAGTATTTGCCAAACTTTTCCCTGTATAGAAGATCATATTCAAAAGCTCCTGCAGGCACGCCAGTATTTACCTCGCTGAGGTATAAGCTCAGGTCTTTGTCTAGTAAAAAATCTGCTCCGATATACATTTTAAAAAGTTATTTAACCAATGAATATCCATGATTTACCCAGTCTGCAAAACTGGGATTATAATTATAGACCGGACCGTATCCCATGCTGTCCAGCTTCTCTGAAACCAGGCCGCTGGCAGGACAGTCTATATCGTTGCTGTAAACAACGGCAGGCATATCCGGCTCCAGGATTTTGCCGGCATCTGTATCCACCTGGGGCAGGAGCAATGATACAGCACCTTTTATATGACTCTTCCGGTAGTCTTTGGGGTCCCGGGCATCTATAAGTATGAATTTTTTATTTGAATCGATCCACTTCTTTAAGGCAGCAGCGGTGATACTTTTTACCA
>CAZBSE010000039.1:0-8595 GCA_964494385.1 uncultured Actinomycetota bacterium
TTATTAACCCTGGATTGGTTTTTAAGGAGAGTACGTAAATGAACTGGAGCTTTGAGATGAATGCACTGATAGCGGTGGGTATAATTCTGATAATAGGCCTTTTTAGCGGTTTTGCCGCAAGGAAGATCAGGATCCCCACTATCAGCGGCTATATTATCATAGGAATTATTATAAGCCTATCCGGCATCATCCCCAGAGGATTAATTGACGGCGGATTAAATATAATCACCGATATCAGCCTGGGGATAATAGGCTATCTGGTAGGCGGGGGCCTTTATCTTAAAAAATTAAAGAAATTCGGGAAAAATATTGCTGCAATCACTCCTTTCGAAGCTCTGGGGGCCTGGTTTTTTGTGACCGTATCGGTACTGCTGCTTGGTCCCTTTATTATAAGAACAGGTGTTTTAGGTTCCGGTTCATTTTACAGTTTCCTGCCTATGGCCATTGTACTCGGGGCCATATCCTGTGCCACCGCTCCTGCTGCAACGCTGGCTATAGTGAGAGAATATGGTGCAATCGGGCCCTTCACCACCACGCTTCTGGCAATAATTGTACTGGATGATGCCATTGCTGTCATGGCTTATGCTATCGGTTCCAATGTTGCAGAGTCACTGATTACCGGATTCGGAAACATTTCATGGTATGAAATATTGGCAGTACCGGCCATAGATATTTTCGGCTCTTTGGCTCTGGGAGCAGTATTGGGATTCGGGCTTACTCTAGTCGGACGTTTTATAAAAAAGAAGCAGCAGCTCCTGGCTGTGGTGATAGGGGCTATTTTTTTAAGTGTAGGAATATCAAATGCACTGGGTTTTTCAAGCATTTTAACCAATATGACCATGGGATTTATCGTGGTCAATATAGTGAAAAATAATGAGGATATGTTTACGGTTGTAAATAATATAGAGAACTTAATCTTTGCTATGTTCTTTACACTGGCTGGTGCCCATTTTGACCTTAGCGTGATAAAGACTGCGGGTATACTGGCTTTAGTTATAACCCTGGCCAGATTTATAGGAAAGTTTGTGGGGGTGAGGATTGGGGGAGCGATATCGCATGCCCCGGTAAATATCAAGAAATATCTAAGTTTTGGGCTGTTTCCAATAGCAGGTGTAACTATAGGTCTCTCTATGCTGATAAAAGGGCATGAGGCTTTTTCCAATATTGCCAGCATAATGATAAATGCTATTCTGGCGTCGGTTATAATAAATGAAATAATTGCGCCTCTGTTTACAAAGTATGCGATTTTTAAAGCAGGCGAAGCCGGCAAGGCGGAGTGAGATACTGATGCGGCTGTAATTTTTTATTGGAAAATAAATGGTTTTTTCAGTAGAGTAAAGGTAACAACAAAAGGAGATAGAAATGGCTGAATTACTTGCCAAAGATATTATGACAAAAAAGGTTATAACTGTAAGTAAAGATGCTACTCTGGCTGAACTGGCAAAGCTGCTTATGAAAAACAAAATAAGCGGTGTTCCTGTGGTAGATAAAGAGAAAAAACTGGCGGGCATAGTTAGCGAGGCTGATATAATAGTTAAGAAATCCAGTCTTCCTATTCCCTTATCTTTCAGTTTTGCTTTTCTTGATAAATACGAAAGCTACACTAAAAGTACAAAGGATTTTCTGGGCATTAAGGTTGAAGAAATTATGTCTGCAGATGTTAAAACGGCCAGAGAAGATATGACTGTGAGCAAGGTGGTAAATATTATGATAAATAATAATATTAACAGGCTCCCGGTGCTAAACAGCGATGGCAAACTGGCGGGTATAATTACAAGAGCGGATATAATGAAATCGATGATCAGGGAAAGTAAAAAGAAGAAGTAGATTTGATCTGTCCGGACAGATGGCTTTTAACTCGTATAATACGGCAGTTATTATAAAAAAATACTTAAAGGATGGTCCCATGGAACTGGTTACCGGTTCAACCGGGAGTATAGGGAACGTACTGGTAAGAGAATTACTTAAAAGGGGCAAGAAAGTAAGAGCCTTTATACGCCCCACTTCGGATATATCTTCGCTTGAGGGTCTGGGAGCAGATAAAGTAGTGGGAGACATTGGAAATATAGGCTCCCTTATAAGAGCTTTCAGGGGAGTGGATACGGTATATCATCTGGCAGGTATGATATCAATCATGCCTGGTGATTGGACCCTGATCCGCAGGGTTAATTTTGAAGGAACCAAAAATGTAATAAATGCCTGCTTGAAATGCGGGGTAGGCAGGCTGGTATATACCAGCACCATACATGCCTTAAAAGAGCCTCCGATGGGGACAGTCATTGATGAGAACATGCCTTTTGATCCCTTTACCAGAAGGGGAGAGTATGACAGGTCAAAGGCTCTTGCCAGCCTGGAGGTAATGGAAGCTGCTAAAAAAGGTCTGGATTCGGTAATAGTCTGTCCCACTGGTGTTCTGGGCCCTTATAACTTCAGGATATCGGAAATAACCCAGACATTTATTGATTTTGCCAGCGGCAAAATGAAAATAACTACAGACGGGGCCTATGATTTTGTAGATGTCAGGGATGTGGCCGTGGGACATATTCTTGCAGCTGAAAAGGGAAAGACTGCAGAGAAATATATACTATCCGGACAGAGGATCACCATGGGTGAAATGATGACGATGCTGCACGGGATCTGCGGAATAAGGACCCCTAGATATAAGATTCCTGCCTGGCTGGTAAAAACTGCCGGTCTCTTTACTCCGGTCTATTACAAGCTGGCAAATAAAACTCCGCGGTTTACCTATTATTCCATAAATACCCTGCAGAGTAATTCATTTATCAGCCATGAGAAGGCAAGCAGGGAGCTTGGATACAAGCCCATACCTGTCAGGAAATCAATCGAAGACACCTTCAGATGGATGAGAGAAAATAAGATGCTGCAGTGTCCTTTAACGCTGGAAGATGATTGACACAGGCATCAGCAGATGAAAGGAATTAATGCCTTCCTGCTCCTGGGGTAATCGGGGAAACTTTCCAGGTACCACCGGTGATTTGAAAAAGCCCGGGGAGCCAGATTAGTTATAGTAAATAGTGCAAAGGCAAGACCGGGAAGTGACCAGGTAGCCAGGGCCCATCCTATCCATTCTATAATCTCGCCAAAGTAATTGGGACAGGATATGTATCTAAAAAGTCCATTTCTGGGAATTTTGTAGCCTTCTTTTCCCTTTTTTCTTAAGTTTCTCAGTATATGATCAGAGTGTAAATTAATAATCATCCCCGAGAAAAATAATACGGCGCCGATTATAAAACGGGGATCGGCAAACCAGCTTATGCCGTAGGCAGGAGACAGGGAAAAAAGATAGTATCCGTTTATGTATCCGTTTATGGCATTAAAAATAAGGGCAAAAATTATCAGCAATATAGGAAATTTTTTATTTTCTCCCCTCATCAGAAACGGGTATATAAAAGTTCTCTGGGTGTAGTGTGCGGTCCACATGGCAAGAAATACTATAGCAGCAGGATCAGTCTGTCTGCGGCCTGCAATAAACATAAGGATTATTATAAGAAAAGCAGGAAATTCCATTACCAGCCAGCCTACCCTGGGACGTATAGCCAGCCCCCATCCTTTTCTGATATGCCGCCCGTAGGGAGCCGTGACCACAAAAAGTGAAGCAAAAATTACAGCTGAAAATACAAATACTGAAGTTAAAAGTATTTTATATATAAATTGATCCGGCATTTTTTAAATAATAAATTTTTACAAGAACAGCTTAAAATTACATACGTTTATTTACCAGATTGGTTTCAAGTATTTTAAAGTATTAGAAATTAATTGCAATTTATTATGTTTATAGTAGTATGATGGATTAGAGATTTAAAAGTGTTCTTTAAAATATAATCAGTATTAAAGTCTATATACTTTTACTCAGGGAATCCAGTTTAAATCTGGAGCGGTCCCGCCACTGTGATAGGGTGTGTGCTCTTCATCAAAGCCACTGGCAGAGATGCCGGGAAGGCGAAGGGTAAAGTCCCTTAAGCCAGGAAACCTGTAGGTTATTAATTATCTTTCTTCGGTAGAAAGAAGGTGGTTTTTTATTGGCCAGAATAGCTCCCATCCGAAGAGGTTGGGAGTTTTTTTATTCATAAACCCTTAATTAGGAGGAAAAATGTTAAAAAAATTTACGCGTACAGCAGCAGTGATCCTGGTTTTAGCTCTCATGGCGGTACTGTTTATCATGCCGGGATGCAAGCAGCAGTCAGCGGCAGGGTCACAGGAAAGTGCAATAATAGTAACGGATGGCGAGGGAAATACCATGGAGCTGTCAGGACCGGTTGAAACAGTTATCGTACTTGCTCCCAGCGTGCTGGAGATAATTGATGCCCTGGGAGCTATGGAGCGGGTAATAGAGGTCGATAACTTCAGCGTTTCAATCAAAGATCCGCTGGTAGAAGGATTTGAGGGTGCCGGGGATTCATACGGGCCCAATATAGAAAGGATAACCGAGCTTGACCCTGATATTTTAATAACCACAACAGGCGGACCCGAAGATGACTATCAGAAAATAAGCGAACTTGGAATCAAGGTTTACAGGACTGTCAGTATTAACGGAATCGAAGGTGTTTATGATGAAATAACCAATATCGGCAAGCTGCTGGGGCTTGAAGAAAAAGGAGAAGAACTCAGCAGCAGGCTCAAGCAGGATGTCGATGAGATATACGGTAAGGTGAAGGATTTAAGCGATGACCAGAAACCGGATGTTTTTTATGAAATGTGGAACGAGCCTTTAATGAGCGTGGGGATAGATACATTTATAAATGATATTATAAAAAAGTCAGGCGGAAAAAATATATTGGCGCAGGACAATCTGACAGGATGGCCCGAATACAGTATGGAGACACTAATAGAAAAAAATCCTGATGTAATAATTGCTCCCTTTAGCGTAGCGGCGGATCCTTCAGTGATAACGGGAGACAGCAGATTTGCCAGCATTGACGCGGTAATCAGCGGTAGGGTATATGTTGTTCCCGATAATCCTGTTTCCCGCCCCAATCAGAATGTTATAAAGGCGCTGCAGATGTTTTCAAAGGCCATACATCCTGAGATTTTCGGAGAGTTTGAAATAATAGAATAAGATGAATAAATAAATATAAAAATCTAGTATACTTACTGTTGAATTAAATAGTTGATATTTTTATGACAGCCAGAACAAAAACTTTAAGGTATATTTTTATATTGCTATTGATACTGATGTTGATGATAATAGCCTGCGCTTCCTTTGGCGCAGCCAGGATAAGCCTGAAGGATACCGGCTTGATACTGGGTAGTTTTATACCCGGCCTTAATCATTTTATAGACACTTCACGGCTGGATCCGCAGAATATAGTTATTATTTCACAGATAAGACTGCCAAGGATTTTCCTGTCCATATTTGTGGGAATGGCCCTTGCCAGTGCCGGAGTTATTTTTCAGGGATTGTTCCGAAACCCGATGGCAGCACCGTATGTAATCGGTGTTTCAGCAGGAGCGGCCCTTGGAGCAACCATAGGGCTGGTATTTGTCAGTGGTATCGGACTTATGGGCATTTCCACCACCACTCTTTTTGCCCTGACGGGAGCTCTGGTCACCACCTTTCTTGTATACAGTATCGCCAGGATCAGAGGAAAGATTTCAGTTACAACCCTGCTGCTTTCCGGTATTGCCCTTAGTGCCATGCTGAGTTCGGTGACTTATTTCATAATGATATTCAGAACCCAGGATATGGCAAAAATAATGTTCTGGATCATGGGGAGCCTGACTTCGGCTTCCTGGAACAGGTTTATTATCCTGGCTCCGCTGGTTACTGTTCTGGTAATCATTTCCGGATTTTTTATGAGGGATCTAAATATAATATCCCTGGGGGATAAAAGAGCGGCCCAGCTTGGGGTACAGACGGAAAAAGTAAAAAAGATAATGCTGATAATGGCATCATTTATTGCCGCGGCGGCAGTATCAGTAAGCGGAATTATCGGATTTGTGGGCCTTATAACACCGCATATCTTAAGGCTCATAGTCGGGCCCGACCACAGGATATTATATCCTACCTCGGCAATTGCAGGGGGGATAGTGCTGCTTATGTCAGATACTCTGGCAAGAACCGTACTTATGCCCAGGGAAATTCCGGTAGGTATCATTACTTCCATTATAGGGGTCCCGTTTTTCCTGTATCTTCTGGTAAGGTCAAAAAAGCAGGTCTTTTAATGTGGTTTCGGGGGCAGGATGGATAAAGAGAGTATAATTTCTGTTAAAAATTTAAATTTTTCCTATAACCACAGCCAGGTCCTGCACAACCTGGGTTTTAATATAGACAGAGGTGATTTCATATCTATCCTGGGCCCCAACGGAGCGGGAAAGAGTACGCTGGTAAACCTTATAAGCAAGGTGCTGGAAAATTATGAGGGCAGGATTGAAATAGGGGGGAAAAGCATAAAGAAGTTAAGCTCAAGGGATACGGCAAAACTGGTGGCCGTTGTACCCCAGTATACCGATCCCGGTTTTGACTTTACAGTATCCGAGATGATCATGATGGGAAGGCACCCTTATATTTCAAGATTCGGTATGGAAAAAGAAGAGGATTATGATGCGGTTAACCGGGCCATGAAAAGGACCGAAACGCTGTCATTTGCGGGCAGAAAATATTCGGAGCTGTCGGGCGGTGAGAAGCAGCGGGTGATTATAGCGCAGGCTCTGGCACAGGACAGCACCGTACTTCTTCTGGACGAGCCGACTTCACATCTTGATATAAACTACCAGATAGAGTTTATGAATCTTTTTTTAAGTCTGAATAAAAAAGAAAGCAAGACCATAATCGGGATTTTTCATGATATAAATCTGGCCATACAAAACAGCCAAAAGATAATGCTCCTGAAAGAGGGCAGGATTTCCAGTTTCGGAAACCCGGAAAATGTAATAAGCAGGGAAAGCATTAAAAATATATTTGGAAGTGATGTATATGTTGGTAAGAATCCTGTAACCGGAAAACTTTATGTAAGCCCCATCTTTGGCCCCGACATATTCGGGGATGCTTCGGGTAAAGAGTTAAATAAATACCTCAAGGTCCATGTTATTGGAGGGGGCGGAGCCGCGTCACCGGTTATTAATTTGCTCAGCAGCAGGGGTTACAGGGTGTCCTGCGGAGTTATAAATATGCTTGATACGGATGTTGATACTGCACAGATGCTTAGGGTACCGTATGTTACAGAAGCTCCATTCTCCCCTATAAGCCGGCAGTCGCAGGAAAGAAACCTTAAATTCATAAGGTCCAGTGATGTGGTCATTTTACCCGGAGTGGAATTCGGCAATGGAAATTTTTCCAATCTTGTATCGGTAGAGAATGCAGTAAGGCTGGGCAAAAAAGTGATAATAATAGATGAAAAGAATATAGGAAAAAGGGATCATACTGGCGGAAAGGCCGGCAAGCTCTACGGTAAGATAATAGAAAGCGGTGCAGTAGTAGTCAGGTCAGTAAATCAGATAATACGCCATTTACAGTCGTGATATGAAAAAAGTAAAATCAAAATCCATAATGATACAGGGTACCGGTTCACATGTGGGCAAGAGCGTAACAGTTGCCGCGGTGTGCAGGATCCTGAAGCAGGATGGGTATAGTGTGTGCCCCTTTAAATCACAGAATATGGCACTGAACTCATACGTTACCGCTGCTGGCGGGGAGATGGGCAGAGCCCAGGTGGTACAGGCCGAAGCATGCGGACTTGAGCCTGAAGTATATATGAATCCAATACTCATAAAGCCCATTGCCGATACGGAAGCCCAGATAATATTTATGGGAAAAGTGGTAGAAAACATGAGTGCTTCTGAATATAACCGCAAGAAAGTCTTTTATCTGGGAAGAATTAAAGAAATAATTGATGATCTGAAGGAAAGATTTGACTATGTGGTTATAGAGGGAGCCGGCAGCCCGGCGGAAATAAACCTGCTTAAAAATGACATTGTGAATATGAGGACAGCCGAGATTTCCGCATCTCCGGTGATACTGGTGGGGGATGTTGACAGGGGAGGAGTCTTTGCCAGCTTTTACGGTACGGTAAAGCTGCTGCCCGGAAAGTACAGGAGATATATAAAGGGACTGCTGGTAAATAAGTTCAGGGGGGATATAAGCCTCCTTGAACCGGGCAATGACTATATATGCCGGAAGTTAAAGATCCCTGTGATAGGGACCATCCCTTATTATAAGGATATTTATATAGAAGAAGAGGATTCTGTTAATCTGGAGAGGGAAATCTCTAAAAAGATGGTTATGGAAAGAGCCGGGGGAAATGACAGAAAAAGAGTAATAATCGGTGTGGTCTATCTTCCCCATATTTCTAATTTTACTGATTTTAATGTGTTTGAAATGGAAAAAGAAGTGAGCCTTATTTATATTAAAAATAAGCAGGAGCTAAGGAAATTAAAACCTCATATGATCATTATTCCGGGAAGTAAAAGCACCATTGGTGATCTGCTGTATTTGAGAAAAGCCGGGCTGGAGGAAGAGATTAAAAGTCAATACCGAAAAGGTGCAGTGATATTTGGAATCTGCGGGGGCTATCAGATTCTGGGAAGAAAGATCATAGATAAGTTTGGGAGCGAATCGCCCCATATTGAAGATATTGA
>CAZBSE010000040.1:0-6631 GCA_964494385.1 uncultured Actinomycetota bacterium
TTATGATATCAGTTTTTGGCTCAAAGGTTGGAGAGGAAGAAATTGCTGAGATTAGGACAAGTATCGAAAATCAGTGGATCGGCATGGGTCCCAAAACAAAGCTTTTTGAGAGCAGGTTTGCCGAAAGGCTTGGCCTGAAAAGTTTTGTAATGCTAAACAGCGGGTCCAATAGTCTGCATCTGGCATTAAAGCTGCTGGACCTTCCCAATGGCTCAGAGGTAGTATTGCCCTCCTTTACTTGGATATCATGTGCTTCAGCTATAATTCAGAGCGGCTGCAAACCTGTATTTTGTGATGTTGACCTGGGAACCCAGAATGTGACTTACAAGACTATCGAGCCCAGAATAACCGAAAAGACAAAAGCAATAATGGCAGTACATTATGGCGGCAAACCGGTAAAGATGGAAGAAATAATGGCATTTGACCTCCCGATAATTGAAGATGCGGCGCATGCGGTGGATTCAAAAATCGGTAACAAATATTGCGGGAGTATCGGAGATATTGGAATATATAGTTTCGACGGAGTCAAGAATCTGGCAATTGGTGAAGCAGGAGGCATTACTTCAGGCAATGAAGAATATATGGAAAAAGCCAGGAAGCTCAGGTATTGCGGTATAGAAAAGTCCGGGTTTGAAGCTTCTGCAACAAAAAACAGATGGTGGGAATATAACGTAGTAGATTTTTTTATGAAAATGATCCCTGATGATATAAGCGCATCAATCGGCCTGGCCCAGCTGGGAAAATTGGATAAAAATCAGATATACCGAAAGTATATATGGGACCTGTACCAGGAAGAATTTTCAGGACTATCATGGCTCGACATACCTGAAAATGCGGGCAGGGGGGAGCAGCATTCTTATTTTACCTATTTAATAAGGCTGAAAAACGATAAAAGGGATGAACTCGCAAAATATCTATATGATAAAGGAATCTATACCACTCTTAGATATCAGCCCCTGCATATGATACCTATTTATAATTCGACAGATTTAAAACTTAAAAATTCTGAAATATTAAATGAAGTCGGTTTAAACATTCCGCTGCATCCCAATATGAGCAAATCTGACGTTGAATATGTAATTGAAACCATAAAGGAATTTGGTAAAGAATATAAACTGTAGAAGGCAGCAGAGGCTATACTTCCTCCGGCGGCTATTTGTTTGATACCGCAAACCAGTCTATTAATTTCGAGAGGCCTTCTTCGAATTTAACAACAGGTTCATATGATAGATCTTCTTTAATTTTATCAATTGATGCCAGGCTGTGTTTGACGTCACCTTTTCTGACTTTATCATAGGTTGGTTTTATTTCTTTTCCAAAGTGTTTTGAAAGTAATATGATAATATTATTGAGACTGATATTATCGTTACAGGCAATATTGTAGTAATTGCCGGATATATTTTTATTATCGGATAAGATAGCCAGATAATTGGCATATACTACATTATCTATATAAGTGAAATCCCTGCTCTGCTTGCCGTCGCCATATATCACCGGATCTTTCCCTTTAATGGCACTGTAAATAAATTTAGGGATAACGGCGGAATATATGGAGTCCGGGTTTTGTCTTTTACCGAAGACATTAAAATAGCGAAGGGATGTGGTTCTGAGTTTATATAAGCTGTAAAATAACCTGCAGTAATATTCGGCGGCTAATTTAGTGACCGCATAAATAGATTTAGGATTTGGGGGTATTTCTTCGGTTTTCGGAAGTATCTCCGAATCTCCGTATAATGAAGATGAAGATGCATATATGAATTTTTTGACTTTATTTTCAAGTGATGATTTTAATAAATTCAGGGTACCGTCAATATTAGCTGAATTGGAATCTACAGGGTTCTCAATTGATCTTTGAACGGATCCCAGAGCAGCCTGGTGAAGGACTATATCTATATTTTTTGTAGACTCAAGGCAGCTCTCATAGTTTCTTATGTCGCCTTCCATGAACTCAAAGCTGATATTCTTATTGGCGGAGGATGCTTCCTTTAAGGCATCATCAATATTTTCCCTGTAACCTGTAGAAAGGTTATCAAAACCTCTTATTTGTAAACCCTTTTTTAAAAAAAACTCTAATAAATTGGATCCGATGAATCCCGCGCACCCCGTTATCAGTATCTTAATATTCTTATCTATTTTTAATTCATCTAAATTCAATATTAAAGCCTCCAGTACCTGAATCCCTTTTTTTCAACCTCTTCTTTATTAAAAATCCATTTAATATCAAAAATAAAGGGATCTTTTGATTTCACTCTTGATTTCAGGTCATCAAGGTTTATTTCTTTAAAACAATTATGTGCGACACAAAATACCAGTGCGTCCGCATCACTGATTTCATTAAACTCTATAAGTCTTATGCCGTAAAGACGTTCAACTTCTTCCTTATTTACCATAGGGTCGAATATGCTGACACCGATGTTATTTTCTTTGAGATAATTATAGATATCAATTACTCTTGTGTTTCTGAAGTCTGCAATGTTTTCTTTAAAAGATAATCCGAATAGTACTGCTTTCAGACTTCCGGTTCTGACGCGGTCACCAGCCAGATTTTTTAATACCTGTTCCCCGATGAACTTACCCATCATGTCATTTATTTTTCTGCCGGTATTAATGACCTCGGGATTATAGTCTATTTCTTTTGCCTTATAAGTTAGATAATACGGGTCGATCCCTATGCAATGTCCGCCGACCAGGCCCGGTTTAAAATCCAGAAAATTCCACTTGGTTTTTGCAGTTTCAAGAATATCCGATGTGTCTAAGCCTAATTTTAAAAAAAGTATGGCAAGCTCGTTTATAAGTGCTATATTGATGTCCCGCTGCGTGTTTTCTATTACTTTTGCCGCTTCAGCTATTTTTATGCTCCTGGCCTTATAGACTCCGGCTCTAATTATTTTACCGTAGACCCTGCTTATTATTTCCAGGATGCTTTTATCCTGTGCCGAGATAACCTTTACAATAGTTTCCAAAGTATGCTCATTGTCACCGGGATTTATTCTTTCGGGAGAGTAGCCTACATGAAAATCCTTCCTGCAGATTAGTTTTGATTCTTTTTCCAAAATCGGAATACAGATTTCCTCGGTAACGCCGGGATATACTGTGGATTCATAAACAATTATTGAATCTACTGGCATATTTTGGCCCACCAATCTTGTCGATTCTTTTATAAAACTTAAATCAGGATTTTTACAAACATCTACAGGAGTAGGGACCGCTATTATGAAAAAATTGGCCTCTTTTAGGATATTTTTATCATGGGTGATTTTATAGCCGTCATTTGATAGTTTATATCCGGCAATTTCACTATGATTATTTATATTTTTTTTTAAGGACCTGACCTTGTTTTCATTTATATCAAAACCCAGGGTGTTAAAATGCCTGTCCAGCGCCACCAGCAGAGGCAGCCCTATATAACCCAATCCAACGATACAGATTTTCTTTATTTTATTTTCTAATTGGTTATAAAGGTCCTCAATAGCCATAATTTAATTATAAAAATACCGATTTTATAATATAATTTTATCCTAAGGAGTTTTATAAAAATATAAATTTTTAGTAACTGAGTATACAGTATATTATAATTAAATTCTATTATGTTTCATATAACAAGAAAATTAATTTAAATGGTTCCAAACAAGAAAATATTTTATATTGTCGAGCCTATTGTCTGGGTGACTAACCAGGAAGGCAGGTATATAACAGAAAATATTAAAAAGCTATACAATATCCCTGCGGCTTTAATCAAAACATCCAGGCGCAGGATATCGAGAATTAAAAAACAGATTTTACACTTCGGTTCAAGAAATACTTATCTGCCTTTTAACTATACTTATGTCAATAAAGATAATGCAATAATCCTGACCTGGTACCATGGAACCGATGAGGACCTGGAATATATCAGGCTGCTTCCCGGAGTTTCAAAGACTTTGGATATTATCCATACTTCATGCTCAATTACCAAAGAGCAGTTAATCAAATGGGGTGCAGAAGAAAAGAAAATAAAAGTAATACCGATAGGCGTCGATACGAATTTATTTAAGAGCTCGGATGGTTCAGAGAAAAAGAATATCAGAAAGAAATTAAAAATCCCCGATAATTCTATTTGCATAGGTTCGTTTCAAAAAGATGGAAACGGCTGGGGTGAAGGCAATACTCCCAAGCTGGTAAAAGGTCCCGATGTTTTTTGTGAGGCAGTTAAAAAACTAAAGGAAAAATATCCTATTTTTGTTTTGCTGACCGGTCCCGCAAGAGGGTATGTAAAAAAGAGATTATCATCGGAAAATATTCCTTTCAGGCATTTTTATTTTAAAAATTATCCGAATATCGCAAATTTCTATAAGGCAATCGATCTCTATATAATAACCTCAAGAGCCGAAGGCGGACCGAAAGCTTTAATCGAGTCATTTGCTTCAGGTACTCCGGTCGTAAGTACCGATGTGGGAATGGTTCATGACATAGCAATACATGGATGCAATGCTCTGGTCAGCAAAATAGACGATTTGGAGGATTTGGTCTATAATTGCGAAAAAGTCATAGAAGATAGTAGTCTTAGAGAAGAAATAATCAAGCAAGGCCTGGAAACTGTCAAGGATTTTGATTGGAAATTAATTGCAGAGAGATATTATAAGGAAATTTATTTTAGTTATCTATGATTTAAAATATGATTTATATTCCCTTTAACCTATACGAACAGTTTATCGGCGGACCTGCGACATTTATGAAGAATTTGCGGAAGCACCTTCTAAAGAGATCCTATAAATTCATTGATAATCAGGAGGATTATAAAGAATCTGACAGTATATTTTTCCCAATATCTTTTAACAGGAAAATATTGAAGCATTTTAAAAAAAATAATCTTCCCATAATACAAAGGCTCGATGGAGTTTATTACCCCTCAAAACATGGATTAAAGTATATTTATTTCAATAGAGAAATAAAAGCGGATTATTTAAAATATTCGGATTTTATTATTTTCCAGAGCGAGTACAGCAAAATAGAATGCTTTGCCATGCTAGGCAAAGTCCGGGAGGAAAAATATAAAATTATCTATAACGGGGCAGATAAATCCGTTTTTTATCCCGAAAAGAAAGAATTTAATAAGGATAAGATAATTTTTACCACTACCGGTTTTTACAGGAATAAAGACATGATCGAACCCGTAGTGCTTGCACTGGATACAATTAAAAAAAAATATAACTTTGAACTTAAGATAATCGGGCCGGTTACGGACCCTGAGGTCAGGGAATTGATAAAAAGGCAGTATATTACTTATCTTGGGGTAATGGACAAAGAAGATATAGCAGAGGAACTGCGGAAAACTGATATCCTGATTCATTGCCAGTTAAACCCGGCCTGTCCCAATTCAGTAATTGAGTCTATTTCCTGCGGTGTTCCTGTCGTTGGTTTTGAAAGCGGCTCCATGAGGGAAGTACTTTTCTTTTCACCGGAACTGTTGGCCGGTGTATCTGATGAAACTTTTCAGAGATACAAGGATTTTAAGCATGAAAGACTGAGGGAAAAAATTGAGCTCTGTATCGAAAATTACGGTAAATTCAAGGAAAAATTTGTAAAAAACAGCTATTTGTATGACTCCGAAGATTCATGCGGGCAATACATAAAGATTTTTGAAATATTAAGGCAACAAACTTAAAAAAATAAATTTTAATTTTAAAAAATGACTGGCTGGTTTAATAAAAATAATTATTTAAAAAAAGAAATATCCGTAGATAACTATAATTATGAAATTTATTTAAAGGAGAAAATTACTGCTCCGGCAAGTGTTCCAAGACTTGTCATCGTAAGCTACCAGCCCAATAAAGATACATCCGAGCTCCTGGAGCTGTGTATAAAAAGCATAAAGAAATTTACCGACACCGGCTATGAATTGTGGATCATTGACAATAACTCACCGCAGGAGAATATCAAATGGCTGGATCCGGTTGAGAATATAAATATTGCTTATGTCAGGACCGATCCTAAAGAAGGCGGAGGATCATATGCAAATGCGTTTGCCCTGGAAGCTGCGGCAAAATTAATTGATCCCGGGACCAAATACTTTATGAGTCTTCATGAGGATACCGTTGTCTGCAGATATGGATGGTTAAAATATGTGCTGTCTAAATTTGACCGTAAGATAAAAGCCGCAGGATTCAGGTTAACCAGAGCAAGGATACCGGATGGTGTCCTTCATGTTTGCGGCTATATGGTTGATTTCCAGTTTTTAAAGAAAAATAACCTGAGCTTCTTACCGCAGCTTCCGGATCTGGATGTGGGCGATAAGGTGATCTGTGAAATAAAAAAAAGCGGCTTTAAGATATTCAGCACCCCGAATACTTTTGATGATGCCGGCCTGGCAGAATTGATACCAGAAACTCTTGCGGCCCGGGATTTAAATGTCACAAGGTCGTTTAATGATAAAAATGAGATTATTTATATGCATCTTGGAAGGGGGGTCCCGAAAGCTAAAGGAACATACAGGGACCAGAAGAAATGCTCTCTGGAGGAGTGGTCGGAATATATAAGGGGCAAATTGTTTTCCGAACCGGTTTTGCAGAAAATAAAAGAGGAGAAGTTAAAAGCAGCCGATTTTTCAAAAACATCAATAATAGAATTTTATACTTCAAGCTTTTTTGAAGAG
>CAZBSE010000041.1:0-6451 GCA_964494385.1 uncultured Actinomycetota bacterium
AACTTATGGCAAGATAACAATTATTATTGTTCATCTTCATCATCATAAAATATCGACAACTAACAACTGCAGGCAAGGTAATAAATATCAATTTAAATTGGGTTTATATACTAATTTAAAAATGAACTAAAGAATGGGATGACGATACCATCCTTCCTCAAATAAAAAAAAGACCCCACCATAGGCAGGGTCTTTTTTTTTCTTTATTTAATATCTTCTTTCAGTTCTTGGCTTCTGCGGACGAGCTTCATCAACTTTTAAAGTTCTTCCTCCAAATTCTGAACCATCCAGAGCTTCCTTTGCTTTTTCAGCTTCCGTATTATCTGACAGTTCAACAAAACCAAAACCTTTGTCCCCGATTACATTGGCACTTTTAACTTCGCCAAATGGGGCAAAAAGTTCTTCCAGTTGTGAATTAACTGTAGAATAACTTAAATTTCCTACATATAGTTTGCTACCTTGCATATTTACCTCCTTTCAAATACTTTCGTTTCTCTAAGCTCTACGATATTTTATTTAGAGAGGTAACAGCAGGTAACAAATAACTCTTAATTAAAATACTATCAAACATAAGAGATTTACTAATTAAATAAACCCCGAGTTATCTTTTACCATAACCTTACGACCTTAGGTTACTTAACACCTCGGGGCATAACTCTTTGAACTTTTAACAGGTCCTTTTAGTATATTAACTTACTTTTATACATTCTTTCGTCTGTAAATTTCAATCTCTTCTAAAAGTTCCCAATATTCAAAGATTGTTGTAAGAATACCAAAAATTACTAAACTTGTCAAATAAAATATTTATAAATGTTTTTAGAATAATATTTAGACTTTTATAAAAAACAACCGGAGTTGTTTCAATACTATTTTAGACAAGTAGGATTGTGACCTTCCTTTCAAAAAGCCAGTCCAATTTGAAAGGTAGGGTTCAAGCAAATAATTAATTTGATGTTACTATAAAAGATATTGAAAAATGTTTTAAAAGTGTCATAACCTGACAGCTATTTAAACATGCAGGTAAGATTTACTTCCTGATTAAATATTCAATGATAAATATTTAATGAATTTAAGTTTTTATCTCTTTCTTTATTACCGGCGTAACCCCTGAAGCATCGGTTACGATTGTCTGGACTTTATTCGTATCCACTAAAAACTTTGCATTACGCTTTAATGATTCTTCCGTAGCTTCCAACTTTCTTAGAATCTGAGCGTTTCCGACAAAATATTTTTGAGCGGATTCGTTTACAATCTTAATTCTAGCAGCATCTGCTTCTGCTACTTTTTTTATAGCTTCGGATTTTCCTTCTGCCGATAATATAAGACCCATCCTTACGCCTTCGGCCTTTTTAATCTCTGCTCTCTTTTCACCATCTGCCTTTGTCTCTGTAGCTGTCGCCGTATCTCTTGCTGCAATTTTTTCCTGTTCCGCTTTGACTACTTTATTCATTGATTCCTGAACATCCGCCGGCGGTTCTATTTTCTGGATCTCGACTCTTAACACCTCTACCCCGTAACTATTTGTCTCTTTATCCAGGACTAATTCCACTTTCTCGTTTATGTCACTTCTTTTTTCATTTGCGTCTGTCAGCGTCATATTACCTATAACTGCCCTCAGTGTGGTCCTGGCAAGACTTGTAAGCTGTTTTCTATGATCATCTACATTATAGATACTGGCTTTAACATCCTTTATCTTGTAATAGACCACAGCATCAACCTGAGCATTTAATTTATCCTTGGTTATTACCATCTGGGGAGGCACATCAACCATTTGCTCGGTAATATTCACTCTGTACATCTTCTCAAATGAAGGAATTATCCAGGTCAAACCTGAATCTTTGGTCCTTAGGTATTTACCAAATCTCTCAATTACACCTCTTTCAATAGGTCTTACCACCCTGAATCCTGAGAATAATATTATTGCCGCTCCTACTGCCGCTATAATTATCCCCAGCCAGTTAAGCCCTATTACAAACATAACAATTGCAGCAATTATTGCTATTAATCCGATAATTAACATTTTCCCCACCTTACTTTATTATTATATTCCAATTATAAAACACCTTTATTTAAAAGTCGTCTGGAAACATCTTTTAATTGTTATTAGATTTTATATTATGATTGGCTATCATACAAGCATTACTTAATAAAGCAGGCTAATAATTCTCAGGGGTATTCAATTCCATTAGCTTTACTTTAATATTACTGTTAAAATATCAACGATTTTGAACATGGCAGACAATAATAACTTAAAGACTTTCAACATAAATATATCCGGCATTGTCCAGGGAGTGGGATTCAGGCCCTTCATATACAAGCTTGCGCAGAAATACAGTCTAAATGGTACTGTTTCCAATACTACAGAAGGGGTTGCCGTAAAAATCAATTCACCTGATGAAAATATAGCAAATAGTTTTATATCTGACATTAAATCACAAAAGCCACCTGCTGCGGTTATTGAGAGTATAAAGATAAAAGAAATCTCCTTTGTTATATTTAATAACTTTAAAATAGGAAAAAGTAAAAAAACAGAGGAAAAATTTCAGCTTGTATCGCCGGATATTGCTACCTGCAGTCACTGTCTTAAGGATATTAATAATAAAAAAGACAGCCGCAGATATTATTATCCTTTTACCAATTGTACCAGCTGCGGGCCCAGATTTACCATAATACAGAAAATGCCTTATGACAGGCCGTTTACCACCATGCATAAGTTTTCAATGTGCAAGGACTGCTTTAAAGAATATGGCAATCCTTTAGACAGAAGATTTCATGCCCAGCCCAATGCCTGCATAGTATGCGGTCCCAAATTAATTCTTACTGATAAACATGGAAGGAAAATAGGCTCTAAGAATCCTGTCATCGCCGCAGCGGGATTTCTTAAACAAGGTAAGATAATTGCCATAAAAAGTCTTGGAGGATTTCAGATTGCTTGCAGTGCCTCTTCTGATAGTACAGTCAAAAGGCTGCGGAGAAGAAAAAACAGACCGGTAAAACCGTTTGCCGTGATGATTAAAGATATTAAATCCGTAAAAAAATATTACCATATAAACAGAACGGAAGCAGAGAACCTCCTATCGCCCAGGGCCCCTATTGTTCTGGTCAAAAAGAAAATAAATAATTACCCGCTCTCCCGTAAAGTATCTATGTATAACAAATATGAGGGTGTAATGCTTCCCTATACCCCCCTGCATCACCTTCTTTTTAATCATGTTGACATTCCTCTTATTATGACCAGCGGTAATATATCAGAGGAGCCCATAGCAGCTGAGAACGATATGGCTTTAACCAAATTAAAAGATATATGTGATTACTTCCTTATCCATAACCGGGATATTTACTCCAGATACGATGATTCTGTCATAAAAATATTTGACGGCAGAGAAATGATTATAAGAAGAGCCAGGGGATATTCCCCTTATCCTGTAAAGCTTGATAGAGATACAGGAAATAAGATTATATTTTCGGCCGGTGCGCATGAGAAAAATACCTTCTGCTTCCTTGTGAAAAACTATGCTATCTTAAGCCAGCATATAGGAGATCTGGACGATGCAGAATCCATTGAATTTTATAATTCCACATTCAGGCATCACAGGAAAATATTCAACATTGATAGAATAGACATAACCGCTTACGACAAACATCCTTATTATGCTTCCACGAAATTTACCAAACAAATAAAAAATAAGGGCGCTAAAATTGAGGTGCAGCACCATAAGGCTCATATTGCCAGTGTAATGGCTGAAAATGGCATTAATGATAAGGTCATAGGTTTTGCCTGGGACGGAACCGGATATGGTGATGATGGAAACATCTGGGGAAGTGAAATATTTACAGTTGACGGCAACCTGTCTTTTATAAGAATCGGTCACTTAAAAGAAAAAATCTTACCTGGTGGAGCTATTACCATAAAAAAGCCATACCGGATGGCAGTTTCTTATCTTTATAACCTGTGGAAGACTGGTAATACCGGCAGCAACAGGTTTTCTCAATTTTTATACGATAGCCTGCCCTTCTTTAAAAAAATAATATCATTGCCTGAAATCGATGCCGTTACAAAACAGATCGAAACAGGATTTAACAGCCCGGTTACCACCAGTATGGGCAGATTTTTTGATGCAGTAAGCTCACTTGTTAACTGTACTCATATATCCAGCTTTGAGGGCGAAGCAGCAATTCATCTGGAAATGGCAGCTGACTGTAAGAATAAAAACAGATACAGAATTAAAATCGAAAGTTATAAAAATAACTATATAATAGATGACTTCTATATCTTCGGTCAAATATTTAAAGATATGCTTGATAATGCCCCGATAGATATAATATCTTCAAAATTTCACAATACCCTTACAGGTATTATTTTTAAAGTAAGTCTTGCGGTAAGAGACTCTTCAGGTATTGGCAAAGTTGCTTTAAGCGGCGGAGTTTTTCAGAATAACTTTCTTGTTAAGAGATGTTTCAATATATTGAAAAAGAACGGCTTTAAGGTATACTCAAATTTTAAAGTTCCTGTAAATGACGGGGGTATCTCACTGGGGCAGGCATATATAGCTGCTTCAGCAGTATCCCATAATTGAAAGGAGAATCTTTTTATGTGCATTGCAGTACCGGCAGAGATAATTAAGATTAATAAAAATATGGCAGAAATTGAAAGCCTGGGAGTCAGAAAAGAAATTGATATCACTCTGGTTCCGGATGCCGGATTGGGAGATTTTGTAATAGTTCATGCCGGATTTGCCATCCAGATCATAGATAAAAAAGAAGCAGCATCCATTCAGGGCTACTGGAAGGAGTACCTGGATGGAAAATAATATTAAGCGCATAGTTGAATCCTTAAATGATAAAAAACCGGAACGCAGCATTAACATAATGGAAGTATGCGGAACTCACACCATGACTATTTCCAGATATGGATTAAGACAGATTATTCCTGATACCATCAATCTCATAAGCGGACCCGGCTGTCCCGTTTGTGTCACACCTGCAGCCGATATAGACAGGATACTTGAGATAATAGATAAATATGAAGTATCTTTATTTACCTTCGGGGATATGCTGAAGGTGCCGGGAACCAGATCTAGCCTGTATGATAAAAGGTCTGAGGGCAAGGATATAAATATCTGCTACTCCCCTGCTGAAGCTCTGGATTTTGCCAAAAATAATCGGGACAGACAGGTAATCTTTTTAGCCATCGGATTTGAGACTACTATACCATTGACTTCGGTTATAATAAAAAGGGCATATAAAGAAAAGACCAATAATTTCTATATTTATAATACACACAAGCTTATACCTGAAGCGCTGGAAGTCCTACTCGGGGACAAGCATATAAAAATAGATGCATTCTTATGCCCCGGCCACGTCTCTGCTGTTATCGGAAGCAGACCCTATAATTTTATTGTCCAAAATTACGGTATACCCTGTGTCATCAGCGGTTTCGAACCTCATGACATACTTGAATCGATAAGTATGATAATAGATCAGTTTAAAAAGGGTAAAGCCGAAGTTGAGATCCAATACAGGATAGTGGTTAAAGAAGAAGGAAATCCGGAAGCATTAAAATCTATATATGAGGTATTTGAAAGATCTGATTCTTTATGGAGAGGCCTCGGAAATATATCAGGAAGCGGCTTAGAACTAAAAGAAGATTTTTCAAAATTTGATGCAAAAATTCACTTCCCTGTAAAAGAAATAAAATCGGTAGAACCTGCAGGCTGTGAATGCGGTGATGTTTTAAAGGGGATCAAAAAGCCTTTTGAATGCAGGTTATTTTCAAAAGTATGCAGACCTGACAATCCTGTAGGCCCCTGCATGGTTTCCAGCGAAGGTTCCTGCGCCGCTTATTATAAATATGAAAGATTGAAAGCATAAAATATTGGTAAAAAATAATTAATATGACAGTCGTTAAAAACAAAGAGAGCACAAAAATTAATAACAATAAATTTAAAGATAAAATCATCCAGCTTTCTCATGGCGACGGTGGAATTAAAACCGGTGAGCTTATTAATGATCTTATCCTTAAATATCTTGGGAATAAAATCCTTAACAGGCTTGAGGATAGCGCTGTCCTGAAATGCAGTGATAAAAAAATTGCATTTACCACCGACAGTTTCGTTGTAAATCCTATATTCTTCCCCGGAGGTGATATTGGTAAGCTTAGCATATGCGGTACCATAAACGACCTTGCAACCACCGGATGCATACCTGCTGCTTTGAGTTTATCATTCATCCTGGAAGAAAGTTTTCCTGTTTCAGATTTCATAAAAATACTATCTTCCATAAAAAGGATCCTGAATGATACCGGTCTGCATATAGTTACCGGTGACACCAAAGTAGTAGAGAAAGGAAATGCCGATAAGATCTATATAAATACTTCAGGCATAGGAGTTATTCCGAATAATTTAGAAATATCTCCTTTCAGGATAAAAGCCGGTGATAGGATTTTAATAAA
>CAZBSE010000042.1:0-5702 GCA_964494385.1 uncultured Actinomycetota bacterium
TTTATAAACTATAACATAAAAAATAATAAGATTTAATATTTATTACCTTTCAAACTGTTTAAACTTAAATAATTTTAGTATAAAATGTATCAACAACATAGACCCGATAGAATATCAAAGAAATATGCAATTTAAAAATATTAAAGAAAAGAGTTTTTACGGGCTGATAATCGTTCTTACTGTCAGTACAAATTTGCTTAGTATAATAGCAGGTAAATATATAGGGATAAACCTTGGTTTCTTAAGGAATTTAATTTTTTGGATTGCGGTTCTTGCAGCAGCATATATAGTTAAGTTTTTTTTCTGGTTCGTTTTGCATAGGAAATTTCAGCTTTCATTTATATATCCTATTTTAAGCGTGAGTTACCTTTTTTCTTTGATTTTAGGGAAAGTTTTATTTCAGGAAGCTATTACGCCCCAAAAAATAATAGGTACCATAATAATAATTTCCGGGGTTTTTATTATAATGATATCAAGCAAAAAGTTAGAAAGTATCTAATAAATGCTTTATGTTCTTTATATTTTACTGGCTATTCTGGTCCAGTTCTTAGTTGCTCTGGCACAACTAAATCTTAAAATTGGATCTACCAGAGTAAGCTTAAATAAGCCTTTGATTTATAATCTAAAAAATAAGCATCTGCTGGCAAGTATATTTTTGTTTTTACTTGTTCCTGTACTTTCCATAATTATAATGAGAGTTATTGATTTCTCCATTTTTTATTCTTTCACTGCCTTAAATTACTTTTTTATTATGTTGTTTTCCTGGAAGGTTCTTAAGGAAGATATAGGTAAATTGAGAATTATGGGAAATCTATTGGTAATTGTTGGAGTGGTGGTATTTAACTTATAAATTATTATTTCTGCTTATCCATTAACCTATTTTATAAGTCGGACAAAACAGCAGTAATCAATTATTTTAAAAGGATACTTCAGAAACAGAGGTTTTTAGGCGAAATTTTTACATGTATAAATAGTAGTAAGAAAATCTTGGAGGATGGTATGTTTAATAAAATAAAGGTTTTAATTTTAAGTAAGAAAACAGTTATATTTGCAGTTTTTTCTTTTTTGATCCCTTTTATTATTTACCTTCTTACTATGGAACGAAAACTTATTGGCGGTGATACCGGCTGGTATGCGCTTGAAATACCGGCAATGCAGGTATTTGTACCAACCGGGTATCCGACTTTTTCAATGCTGGGGAAACTTATTACATATTTGCCGGTAGGTGATCTGGCTTACAGACTCAATCTATTTTCGGTAATATTTGGTGCACTTACCATATTATTTTTATTTCTTTCGATTAACAGGCTTGTAAAAAATGATCTAGTAAGTCTTTTAAGCTCTTTCTGTTTTGCCTTTATTTTTGCTTTCTGGCATGTTGCCAATAGACTGGAGTTTGATACATTAAACAGTTTTTTTATAATTTTAGTTATTTTCTCGGCTATTGTTTATAATGAAAATAAAACCAGAAAATTTCTGTACTTTTTCTTTTTCTCTCTGGGATTGAGTCTGACCAATCACCCCATTGCTTTTTTTGTGGTACCGGCTATTTTCCTGTATGTGGTTATAGTAAATCCCAGAATCTTTAAAAGTGTCAAAGCAATATTCGGCAGTATATTATTTTTCATTTTACCTCTTCTGTCATATCTGTATATTCCTATAAGATCTCTTCAGGGGTACGGGGAGGTAACCAGCCTTCAAAAATTTTTCTACTATATTACAGGCAGAAGTGTAACAGGGAAATTACACGGAGGTCATTTTACCGATAGGAATATTATAGAGGTTCTTGGGGTTTTCAAGGGTTACCTGAATATTCTTTATAGAAGTTATGGTATTGTTTTAATAATTATAGCAATAATAGGTCTTGTTTTTTTAATTAGAAAAAATAAAAAATTTGGCATCTGTTCAATTCTGTTTATAATTTTTAATCTTGTTGTCCCGCCATTATATTTAAGTCATGCAAACCCGAATTATATGCTGGATACGATGTTAATAATTACGATTTATATTGCATTTGGTTTTTTATCTATATTAAATATATCAATTTTTCTTTTCAATAAAGCATTGGGTGCCGGAAAAATTTTAAAAATTGATAAGTTTTTAAAAATTTTTTTGATAGTTATTATATCTTTATTTTTTGTCCTTCAGCCGGTTTCTTTTATTTATGCAAATTATAATGAGGCGGATCTTTCAGAGCCGGAGGACGTATATAAGTTCTGGATTGGGGCCTTTGATAATATGGAAGAAAACTCCAAAATTTATATCCAGTCACCCTCCGAAAATATTAGTATGTTTATGAATAAATACGAGTACGGGGAAAAAGAAATACAATTAATCCGTCATACCAGCGATGAATATACTACGGATAATATGGAAAAGGATTTTAAAGAAGGGGTAACAGTTTATTTTCTCGGAAATGATAATTTTCTCAGATTGTTTGAAGCCGAACAGATCGGAGAAACATATTACTGGAACCGGTGGTACAGGGAATATCTTAAATTATATAAGGTAACCGGGATTAAACTGTATAAAGAAGATATTAAAATCAGTCATAATATCGATAGTTATTACCAAAAATTTGGTGAGGTATTTACTATTGAATATATAATCAAAAACGATAGCGAATATGAAGTAAAAATAGATTCTATGGAACTTGAACTTTCCGATATTATAGAATTTGTAGACATTGGACCGGGTGGTTATATAGGTCAGCTACCGGGATTAAGCCAGGGTAAATATATGTGGGTAAGTGATAATTATGTAATCAGCGGTAAAAGTGAAATCAATTTGATAGTTAACATAAAGCCGGTGGACCTTGGAAAATCTATTATCAAGTTCAGGATAACCAATAGCGGCAGATTTATAAACTATGAGGATATAGAAATTGAAATAGAGCCGTAATGCTTATCTAATGATAAAAAATATTGGCATAAAGTTAAACTAAGTAAAAAATTTCTTATACCACAAACTTAAATTTACCAGGGCCCATAGAATGTGATTATGGTTATGTTTTAGTTCCAGATGTTCTTTTATAAGAAGGGATAAATAGGAACTGTCAAAATACTGTTTAATGATAGGAGATTTTTTAAAAAGGTCTATCATATAGGTTTTCAGCTCTTCTCTCAGCCAATTTTTAACCGGCAGGCTATAACCCTGTTTACCGCGGTTAATAATATTTTCCGGCAAGAATTTATATTTTTTAAGGGCTTTTCTCAGAATATATTTGGTGGTTAATTTATTGAGTTTTAAGTTGGCCGGAATAGAGGCGCAGAGTTCTGCAACTTCATGATCCAGAAAGGGAACCCTGACTTCCAGAGAAGTGGCCATGCTCATTTTATCAACTTTCATCAAGACACTGTCAGCCATTGTAAGTTTTATGTCCACAAAAATATCTTTATCTACGGGATGCGGGGAATTGCAGGTCCTGGAAAAATAATATATGGGGTCAAAAGGAGTAAAAGATATATTTCTTCTGGAGGATTGGTTAAAAATATATTTTTCTATTTCCGGATTCAAGAAATACTGCCAGCGCATGGCCCCTGCTTCGTCAGGGTAAAGAGTCCCTTCTATAAATCGCTTGAGCATATTGACAGCACCCTTTTTTTGCGGACGGTCGGGTAATTTTAAAATAAGAGGGGACATGAGTTTTTTTCTTAAAAAAGAGGGGAAAATATTGTAGCAGCGGTTAATTTTTGCTGCTTTGGACCTGTCGTATCCCAGGAACATTTCATCTCCGCCTTCTCCGCTCAGGCACACAGTCACTTTTTCTCTGGCTTTGCAGCTTATAAGATAAAAAGGGATGGTGGAGAGATCGGTCATGGGCTCGTCCAGATGATAAAGGCTCCTTTCAATATCTTCCGGAGAAACGGGGTCAATCATCAGTACATTATGTTCGGTGTTAAAAAAATCCGAGATTGTTTTGGCATAGGGAAGTTCCGAAAAAGTCTTGTCTTTATAACCAATGGTAAAGGTACGGACTTTCTTGGAATATAATCTGGATACGAAACCCACCACGGTACTTGAATCGAGTCCTCCGGAAAGAAATACTCCCAGAGGAACATCACTGATCAGACGTCTTTGTACCGATTTTTCTAGAGTGTCAAAAACTCTGTCAGCCGCTTCTTCTTCATCTGTAATCTCCGGCTTGAATTCTAGGTCCCAGTATTTTTGTATCTGCAGTTTGCCATTCTTAAATATGGCATAATGCCCCTGACGGAGTTTGTAAATATTTTGAAACATGGTATTCGGAGCCGGAACAAATTCGTATCCTAGATAATAATACATAGATTGCAGATTGACTTCTTTTTTCACACAGTCCGCTTCCAGAATACTTTTTATTTCCGAACCGAAGACTAAAGAACCATTTTTAAAATAATAATAAAGAGGCTTGATCCCGATCCTGTCCCTGGCCAGGAAAAGCTCTTTTTTTTCTTCGTCCCAGATGGCAAAAGCAAACATACCGTTGAATTTTTGCAGGCAGCGGGGTCCATATTCCTGATAACTTTTTAGAACCACTTCCGTATCGGTATGGCTCTTGAACCGGTAACCTTTTGCAAGGAGCTCTTTTTTTATTTCCGGAAAATTATACAGCTCACCGTTATAAACGATCCACAATTTTCCTCTTTTGTCGGACATAGGCTGGTTGCCCTTTACCGAGAGGTCGATAATGCTAAGGCGGGCATTGCCAATAGAAAGGCCGGGGAAGGTCCGGACGCCCTGGGCATCAGGACCTCTGTGATGGATTTTTTGCACCATTCTTTGAATTAATTTTTCGTCGTTCCAGTTAAAACCGCAAATTCCGCACATAATTCTTGTTCTTGTTCTTAGGTAAGAGAATTGTTAAAGATAATTATTGGTTCTGTACCACTCCGCTGTTCTTTTTAGTCCTTCTTCAATTCCTATCCGGGGGTTATAATTCAGTTCTTTCCTGGCTTTATCAATCCTAAAGGCCCTGTTCTGCCTGAACCAGTCAACCCGCCTTCTGAACAGGGGAGGAGAGATTTTAAAAGGCATACATAAAAATTCACATAAGCAGGCTGCCGCATATAAAGGGAAGAAAGGTAAATGAATAAATTTTATCCTTATCCCCATGGATTCCCCGATTTTTTTAACCAGTTCTTTAATGGTAAAATACTTTTCGTCGGCAATAATATAAGTTTCAGCATTGATTCTGCCGCTTTCCCACGCTGCATAGAAGCCATCATTAAGATTATCTATATAAACAGGATGATAGAATGCCTTTCCGTTACCGAACATATAAAATTTTTTCTTCTTGGCGAAACGAAACAGATAAAGGAATCTTTCGGGATCTCCGGGGCCGTAAATGGCAGTTGGCCTGATAATGATGCTTTTGAGTCCTTTTGCGGTAAATTCTTTGATTACTTTTTCTCCCTCATGCTTTGTATATTGATAGTAATCAACGGGTACCACAGGAGAATCTTCACTACCGGGAGGATTTTTTATATTTCCGTGAACACCCTGAGTTGAGCAGTAAACCAGCTTTTTCAGGGATTTTTTTATCGCTTCTTCACAGAGAATACGGGTCCCTTCTACATTAACACTCCAGTAAGTTTTTTGGGGAGCATTAATCTGCCTGAAGGATGCAGCCAGATGAAAAACGCCGCCAACGCCTTCCAGAGATTTTTTCACTGTTTCGCGATCGGTGATTGATCCCAGAATGATATCAGCTCCTTTTTTTATTA
>CAZBSE010000043.1:0-5418 GCA_964494385.1 uncultured Actinomycetota bacterium
TTGAAGACACAATGGAAACTTTAATGGATTTAAAAAAGGAAGGAAAGATAAGATCCATAGGTGCCAGCAATGCCAGTCTTAAGGATCTGGAACAGTATAATCAGGCAGGACAATTGGATGTTGACCAGGAAAAATATAACCTTATTGATAATGAAGTTGAACAGGAAGCCCTTCCCTGGTGTAAAAACAACAGGGTGACTATGCTTGCATATAGTTCTCTGGCTAAAGGATTGCTTACTGGAAAGATGACTCATGACAGGGAGTTCAAGGGTGATGATCTAAGGAAAAATGATCCCAGATTCAGCAAAGAAAACAGAAAGAAAATAAATTCTGTTCTGGCAGCTGAATTTGAACCTATCGCTAAAAAGTACGGTTTATCTCTGGCACAATTATCTGTTGCTGCCCTGGTGTCGCAGAACGGTGTAGTAGCACTTTGCGGCATGAGAAATGAAAAGCAGGCAAAAGAGAATGCAAAAGCAGGGGATTCTTTGATAGAGGAAAGCGATATAATGAAAATCAAAAATGCAGTAAAGACACTGGATTTGTAGAATTAATTCCATAAAAAGGAAAAGTCAAATATCCATGATAGAATATTGTTAATAAAGGTTAGAAATATAATTATGGTTATAAGATGGTAACATATGGAACTAAAAAATGACCTTAAAGAAACGCCAATATCTATCAGGTGGCTGGGATATTTTTCAAGAATCAGTGCCTGGCTGCTTCTGGTATCAGTGGTTGTCCTGATAGCCACAGGATGGGGTATTACTCATACTGAGGTTATTTATAAAGCTACTTTTGGACTTGTTGATCGTCGGCTGGCGGATGCTATCCACAGGGCAAGCAACGTACCATTGGCCATATTCTTTCTGGCTCACGTGCTTATAAATATTAGAATGATGGTGTACCGTAAAAATTATGGCAGGATTTGGATAATTGATGCTATACTAACCATAATAGGGTTAATGCTGATGGCGTTAGTTCTTTACGTGGAATTTTGGGCTTAGAGGGGTGTATAATGAAAAAATTTAAAATATTATGGATGCCAATACTCGTAATTACTATATTAACCGCTTTTTTGGTGTCTGCATGCAGTAGCAGCGGCGTACCTGCATCAGCTGCATCTGAAGAAGAGGTGGAAGCTACAGAATTCCAGGGATCAAAGCTCACACCCATCAAAGATCAGCTCAACAATGCCCTGATCGGGTCTCAGGTGATAGATCGTGATACATACTTACTGACTGTTGACGGCCTGGTAGATAACCCTCTGACCCTTACCTACGATCAGCTGTTAGAGTATCCTCAGGAGTCATGGCTGATGGATCTTGACTGTGTTGAGGGCTGGAGTTTTACGGCCAAATGGACCGGACCCCAGCTTAATTCCATTTTCAATGATGCCGGGGTTCAGTCTGATGCCAGGATAGCTATTTTTTGCACTGCCGATGTACCCGAAGGATATTCTTCTCTTGACCTGGGCTATATTCGCGACAATAATATTATAATTGCCCTGAAGCTAAATGATGTTACTATACCTGACGACAGGGGTTTTCCTTTCCAGGTGGTGGCAAAAGAAAAATTCGGCTATAAATGGGCTAAATGGGTTACACGTATTGAGTTGTCATCTAACATTGATTTTCGAGGATACTGGGAAAACGCAGGTTATAATAATAATGCGGATGTTGAAGGGCCACCATTGGAGCAGAATTAAAAAATCTGTATAAATTATTGATATCTTGGATTATTTAGCTTCTTTATTTTTTTATAACATTTTGATGTCCAGCTCCATAGGTCATATCCTGTATTATCCATAAATATCACCCGGTCCATAAGGTCAGGACTAATACTTGGACGTAAAGATTTTTCTTCCTTCTTGGGAATAACTATAGCATGCAGATAATCATTTAGGGAAAGGCTGTCTTTTATCTTGCAGGGATGATATCCGTCATTACAATAATCCGGATGAGACAATAATTTCTGATAATTAAAGTAATAACTTATTCCGGGATTAAATTTATTCCTTAGATGTTTTTCTGATGGATTTTTTCCAAGTATTCTTTCCGTTACAAGCCGGTCTCCTGTAATACAGTTACCAAAAGAAAGCTGAATATATTTAAAATAATCTGCAGGATCACCTGAAGCATTTCTCTTTTTCTGCATAAGGATTTTCCCGTCTGTATTTCTGGCTTTGCATGCTGATAGTATTTTGCCTTCATTAAAAATTGATAATGCATTCTGTACAGATGCGGTATGTTTTAAGAAATCTGTCATACAGCCCTTTTCAATGCAGTTTCTGCAATGAGTAAGTTTTTTAGGCAAAGCTACAATATTTTTCTTTCCTTTAATAAAATAATCATCAATAGCGGTGCCAATAGTTTTTGATGTATTTTCATCTTGAAACCATATAGAGATCCTTCTTCCATGCTTCAGTTCATAGATTAAGAAATTTATGAAATTAAAAGTCTCCCATCTGCTTGGAATCGGATAATTAGAAAGTGAGTTATAGTATCTGCGTATGTTTATATCATTTCCATAGCGCCAGATGATCCTATAGTCATAGCTGTCGAAGGTGACCAGTAAATCAAAACCTTTATCTTTTAGTACTCTTACAATCTGCCGGTCTTCAATAATTTTTTTATCTGCTGCAATCTCTGCAATTCTATTTTCATATATCCACTTGATTTTCATTTGATACATAATAAATATAATTTAACACTTAATAATAGTAGTCCCAAGTTACAGAATTTAGAACCGGATTATAAGGAAATTAATTAATTATAGAATAAAAGCATAAATATTAATAAAAAATCTTAAGGAGCCCCAAGTAGTGAATTTTAGAACCAAATTTTGAGGGAATTAGTTTGTCTCGGAAAACTCTTTACTATTTAAATAATTATTTTAAAATCAATATAATATATGGATAGAAGAAAAGAACTTAGAGAACAATACAAGCAGTTTAAACCAGATATGGGAATTTTTATTATTCGCTCTAAATCCAGCAATAAGTGTTATATTGAAAGTACTAAGGATTTAAAAAGCAAAGTAAACAGTACAAAATTTAAACTAGAATTTGGAAATCATCCCAAAAAAGAGCTTCAAAAAGAATGGAAAAGCTATGGTGAAAAAAACTTTATAATTGAAATACTTGAGAAGCTTAAATACGATAAAAATGAATCTAAAACTGATTACACTGAGGATTTAGCCTTGTTAAAAATGATATGGGCAGAAAAGTTACTTCAAAAAGGCATAAAAGTTTATAAAAATTGAGTACACTTTTCCCTTAAATCCAATAATAATAAGGTCATATATTTGATTTTTACTATCTTTTAATTTCATATATATTCCCACTGTTTATTCAAAATAAAATAATATAAGAACTGCAATTAAAATGGGACTGATGTAATTATCTTAAAGCGGCTGGCCATTGTGTATGCAATTTGAACTGAATTACTAAGTTTAAATGAGAATTTTATACCCGAGTCCTATGTTGAGATATAAATATATTTTTCTTATAATGTATTAACGCATTTAAGAAATATTAAAGGATAATTAATGAATAGAAAAAGAATACTATCCTGGGAGATGTTTGGAATTCTTTTTACAGTTTTAATTGGTGCACTTCTTCATTTTACTTTTGAACTAAGTGGTGAATGGACACCAATGGCCATTATAAGCGGAGTCAATGAAAGCACCTGGGAGCATTTTAAGATAGGCTTCTGGCCGGCTTTTGCATGGGGTATCATAGAATTTTTTATATTTGGAAAGAAAGTAAAGAATTTCTTTTTTGCAAAGGGCATTTCATTTCTGGTAATTCCTGCTGTAATTTCTATTCTTTTTTATGGGTATACCTCAATATTTAAGATAGAGAGCCTTGCTCTAGATATATTAATATTTATCATTGCAATTGCAGTTGCACAGATATTAAGTTATAGATTAATGCTTCTAAAGGAAAGAAAGTTATACCTCAATATTATTGGAGGTATAATAATAGTTGTAAATATAGTCTTATATAGTCTTTTCAGTTTTTTCCCACCAGAGTGTCTAATTTTTAAGGATCCCGTTACTGGCGGATATGGAATAGTGGAAAATCTCCATTAGCAAGTATTTGAGAAAAAAAAGAAATGCGCCTAAAGGGTATAAAGCTTATTTCTAAGCTTTTCATTTATATAGCCCATACCATAAGACTATAATATTATTTATTTAAAATATTTTATTTCTAAACGGGCTGCATAGTCCCTGCAAATACTAACCAGGCAAGAAGTGATTTTGCTACCAGGCTAAGGATAATATAGCCTCTTTCTCCATACAGATAATCACGCCACCTACCAATCTTTTTATATTGTAATACCATATTTATTGGGAAGGTATTAAACAGGATAAAGTAAGTACCAAATATGGCATAAACAAACCAAGGAACCTGCTCCAAGACTCCAGGAGACTTTACTGCAGAACCCAGGAAATATAATAGAACTACTACCCAGGGGATTGATCCGGAAAAACTACCGATTATAAAAGCTGTCCAGTTGGTCTTTTTTGTGGTCTGGTTGTGTATCTCCATCATAAGACCTAAAAGGTTCATAGTGGCATTAAGCCCTACTATGGCTACTATAGTGCCTATATCCTTAGCTCCAAAGAGCATGGATATAAGAACTATCATAACTGATGAGCTCAAAGCATATTCAAACCACCTGAAATAATTAATTCCCTTCTCCAGTCTGGAATTGTAAAAATCATTTACCCGAGGAAGGACTACCAAAAAATGTGCTATGGCTGATAGAAAAAGAAATACTGACACGATTACTCCAATAGGAATTGAACCTATCACTTCTGAATCAACAAATAATCTCATCTTTTCTGTATCAAAAGATTGAAAATAGTACTCTACTGGTAGTTTAAAATCTTTGATATTGGTAATAATTAGTCCCATCACCAACATAAGCATCGCTTGAACAAAATGCAGTCCTGCCATTACTCCATTGAATTTGCGAAGATAGGGGAAGGTGATTTTTCTTTCAGTCATTTTTACCTCCTTGAAAAGGCATTAATATTATAGTCAAGTACATGTAAGAATTATTATAATAATTATATACTTTTTAAAGGCTTTTAGGAATCAACGTATCTTATGTGTTAAAAAGATCTTTTAATGAAGCTTCTTTCCTAAATTTAAAATTATCTTTTAAGCTTATAGAACGGTTTATATACTTTGGGACTACTATTAATAGCAACAAATTTAACAAAATATATATGGAGGATTTTAAAAAAATACCAAGGGACCCTCAAATTAATTAAGTAATAATCTATAATACTGGTAGCCTAAGTAAAAGATATTTGGAACCAGATAATAAAAGATTTAAATTCAATATATCGCTTAAAATCTAAATTAAAAGATTCGTTATTTAATAATACTTAGAAGAATGTGGT
>CAZBSE010000044.1:0-5349 GCA_964494385.1 uncultured Actinomycetota bacterium
GTTTGAAAGGTAATAAATATTAAATCTTATTATTTTTTATGTTATAGTTTATAAATTATGCTACTTCTGATAAATTACTTAAAAAATTTAATGTAACTTTAGAATAAAAATAAAATAATTTTTTTGCCTTAAAAGTTAATAATACAAACTGCAAGTATGAGTACTGGAAGAGGTTAACAATACATGAAAAATCAAGCAGCTATTCTCGGAGGTGGTGTGATAGGTAAAGCAACTGCCAAAGCTTTAGGAATAGAAAAAATTTTTGATAAGTTAATAAAGCGCAGTAATATTACTGCAAAGGAAATAGTAAAATTTAAATATTTATTTATTTGCGTTCCGACTCCATCAAACTCAAATGGATGTGATATTTCATATGTAGAAGACACTATAAAAAGATTCGGAAATAAACATATTTTTATAATCAGGTCCACTGTTATTCCCGGGACAGCTAACGCACTAATGAAAAAATACAACTGTACGATTATCAGCAATCCTGAATTCCTTACTGAGGCAACCTCTGAAAAGGATGCAATTAATCCTGATATTATTGTTCTGGGAAGTAAAGAAAAAACAATAATAAAAGAAATTAAAAATATCTTTTATAAAAAAGAAAAATTTCCAGATAGCGAAATTATTGAAACAAATAATAAAACAGCAGAACTGATCAAATATGCAGTAAATAATTTCTATGCTATCAAAGTAATATTTGCAAACTACCTTTACCAGATTTGCAATAATGAAGGTATAAATTACAATATAGTTAAGGAAACAATGTATAAAAGGAAATGGATAGGAAAAAATCATTTAACTGTTCCTTACGGAAATCAGTTTGGGGTAAGAGGGAAATGCTTACCAAAAGATTTAGCAGCATTCGCTAAATATTCAAATAACTATTTTTATAATGAAATGTTCAAATGTATGAAAGAAATAAATAGCTGGAAAGTCTGACAGGATCAAACCAATATGATAAAAAAATTATTAGTGATAATTCCTGCTTTTAATGAGGAAGAAAAAATAGGAGAAGTAATACGGAATATTCCCGGGAAAATAAAAGGGATATCTAAAATACATACTTTAGTCATAGATGACGGCAGTACTGATAATACCGCAAAGATTGCAAATGGCCTGGGTGCCGAAGTAATAAAGAATTATTTCAATATGGGAGTCGGGGCAGCATTTTCCATAGGTCTTCAATATACTCTTGATAATAATTATGATTTGATGGTCAATATTGATGGAGACGCCCAGTTTAATCCCAGAGATATCCCCAGGCTTATTGAACCTATTATGAATAACGGCGCTGATTTCGTAACAGCTTCCAGATTTATAAACAAGGATTATTTTCCCAAAATGCCTCTATCCAAGTTTTGGGGAAATAAATTGATGTCAATTTTAATCAGCAAATTAATCGGTAAAAAATTCTACGATGTATCCTGCGGATTCAGGGCATATTCGCAAAAGGCATTAATATCCTTAAATCTTCAGGGAAAGTTTACTTATACGCAGGAAACATTTATTGATCTATCGTCTAAAAGATTAAGGATTGTAGAGATTCCCACAAGAGTGGAATATTTTCCCTCAAGGACTTCCAAGGTTGCTCCCAACCTCTTTAAATATGGTTTAAATACCCTCAAGATCATTATCGGAACTTATCGTGATTACAGGCCTTTATACTTTTTTTCCAGTATCGCCGCACTCTTTCTTATACTTAGTATTTTTTTTGAATCAATTCTATTATGGACATACATCTCAAGGGGAACTTTTAGCCCAAATATCTGGTCGGGTTTCGTAGGCGGTGTTTTTTTATTTATTGCCATAAGTTTTTTTGTGGTCGGACTTTCAGCGGACATCAACAGCAGAATTAGAATCAACCAGGAAAATATTCTGTATCTGTTAAAAAGAAACTCTCAAAAAAAATAACCGTCACCTGGGCTTGGTACTTACAATCTCAGGAATATCTTTATTTATTCCTGCTCTTAACATAATCCTTTATTGCTTCTTTCCAGTTTCTCAGATCAGCCAATCCGATTTTTCTTAAATTAAAATTATCCAGAACCGAATATTTGGGCCTTCCGGCTCTGGCCCCAAATTCTTCAGTAGTAGTAGGCAGCACTCTGGTGGTCAATTTCATAAGCTTAAATATTTCACAGGTAAACTCATACCAGGAGCAGCTGCCGGTATTTGTCATATGATAAATACCGTATTTACCGGTCCGTATCAGTTCGAAGAGTTTTTCCGCAACATCTTTGCTGCTGGTGGGAGTCAGTACCTGGTCATTTACTACCTTTATGATTTTCTCTTTTTTCGCCAGCTTTATCATCATTTCCACAAAATTTCCGCTTTTCTTTCCCACGCAATCTGCAAGCCCGTACAGACCGCTGAGCCTTACGATATAATATTTTTCAAGCATATATTGTATTACCTGCTCGCCTGCCAATTTTGATATGCCGTATAAGCTGATAGGCCTGGCACAATCGGTTTCCACATATGGCTCTTTTTTATTTCCATCAAATATATAGTCAGTACTGAAATGCATAAGGGGAATATTCATATCTCTGCATACTGCCGCAAGGTTTTTAACTCCCATCGTATTTACCATAAAAGCGGACGGTGCCTCGTCCTCGCATTGGTCCACATTATGGAAGGCGGCTGTATTTATAACCAGATCGGGATTATTTTTTCTTAACGCGCCGCTGCTTTCCTTATAATTGCAGACATTAATATCCTTAAGTCCAACCAGCCCTATTACCGCTATGCCTTTTAATTTAAAATAATTATTGATATCTGCCCCCAGCTGCCCGTCAACCCCAATTAAAGCTACCTTCATATAAAACTCCTTAAAAATATTTTTCTATCGAACCAAAAATCTCAAAATAAAATAAATGCCTATCTCCGCCACAACCAGTACCGCATATGAAATTGCCATGCCGGCAACCTTTCTTTTCCTGACGGCTAAAACTGTTACCCTTAAAACCTCTATAATAACTGCTCCCAGTATAAAGAGATAAACAAAAGTAAAGTATTTATTTGAAAATAATTTAACAAGGAACTCTGAAAAAGGATGTTTTCTGTACCATGGTTTTTCCCCCAACTGGCCAAAATACCCGTTTCCTATCCTGAATACGCTTTCTTCCGGATTTTCCAGAAATCCGCCTAAATTTACTCTGGACAGGTCGTAACCCCCATTCATTTTTAAATCAAACTCCAGGTAAGTATAATCCTGAATGGCAAAGCTGAATCCGTCCGAGTAATCGGTGTCGTCCAGAGCAGCCGAAAACTCGATTTTATCTCCCTCTACTTTAATCGTATCATTTTCTTCCCACCCGTTCAGGTTATAAGCAGTTATTTTACCGTCGGTTAAAATTCTGCCTTCAAATTCCGATTCTTTCCTGTCTATGCTCCATTCTACATATATATTATTGTCTTCCTCCCATATATAATAACCATAACTGGCACCCGGAATATAAAAAACTCCCCTGCATCCTGAAAACAGGGTTAAAATTAAAACTGCCGTTAAAACCAATACAATAATTTTTAATCCGGGATTTACCATTTTCATGATTCTTTAATCTTCCCCGCCATTTAATTTGTTTGACAGCATTGTTTTATTATATTTGTAAATTAAATATACCATCCATAATGACACGCCGGCAAAAACGCTCCTGAAGATATTTACGAATCCTGCATCATCATAAAAAAGCCGGACAATAGAATTGGGACTGGGCAAATAAATAAAAAACCTGTAGTCAATAGGAGTAAAAATAAAATTTGTTACCAGAGGTCCCCAGTACAGGAGAAGTACCAGTACCAGAATAAATTGGAACCAGTGGTAATAAATCAGTGATTTCCTTCTTACAAATATAACTATCAGGAAAGGAACCGCCCATAATACATATTGTGGATGGAAAAAGCAAAGACTGATATAAGTCAGATATATAATTGCGCCGTAATTTAAAAGCAAATCAAAACTCTTGTTCTTAATGTGCAGGAAACTTAGGATTATGATTATATACACTGCTATAAAAATAAAAATACTGCCGTGAGACCCGGTCACAAGTTCCAGTTCCGGTTTTAGCAAATAATTGAAGAACTGGGTATTCAGCAGTGAAAAGATTACACTTCTTCCAAAGTAGAAATAAGAAAATAGTTCCACTGACAACAATCCGGAAATTCCTACCAGAGACAATACAGCATAATCTTTTTTGCTGCGTGCCAGATAAAATACAAACAGGGGAAGAATCATTATGGGAAAGAATCTGATTGCTATACCGACTGCAAGTATTATAATGGCCCAGTATTTTCTATTCTTTTTAGCCAGCAGCAGTGCAACAAGTGTTACAAATACCCCGATAATATCATGCCTGGCAAAAACATAGAGTACAAAAATTACTATGGGATTAAATATCCAGAATTTAAAGGCCCTGAGCCTATTTTCCGGTTCATCATCGAAGGAAAGCCGCAGTATCAAAAACATGCAGGCTATATCGAATAAAAGATACAGTATCTTAAACAGGGCCACTGCGGTAAATACATTATAACTGCTGTTGAAACTGATCCAGGATACCCAGGTGTCCTTCTCCAGCAAAATAGAAGAAAATTCGCTTATGGCCGGTACTATTGATTTTATTACAAATAAATAAGCGGAGTGTATGTAATTTGTCAGTATCTGGTAGAAATCTGACCCGAAATTACCGGCAAAAACCGTTTCAGCGGCTCTCTGATATATTGAAAGCAGATCTCTCATATACAGGAACGGAAGAAATACTAACCTGACCAGGATTCCTATTAAAAAGTACTTGTAAAACCGCCTGGAAAGGTTTTTGTTCTCAAAAATTTCTCTGGTCAGCAGCGCCCTGCCCAGATTATCAAAAAAGAGTCTTGCTTTCATCTTATAAAATAAAAATTATATTAAGTAAATAATTTTAATTTGAATTTAATCTGAATTTAATTAATGTAATCCCTTCTTAATCCTATAAAAAGGAAGACTTATTATTACCATGGATATTATCCCCAGAGCCACCGTAAACAATAATATTATAGTATGGAAACTGAGTCCAACAATTTTAGAAATAACTTCACCGAACCCCAGCAAAACAAACGCAAGAGTAAAAGTACCTTCATAGGTCCCATAGCCTGCCAGGGCATGTGTGGGCAGCACTGCTGATATCTCTGCAGCTGCTGTGGCCAGTAAAATAACCCAGTAACTGAGATTACCAAAATTATATCCCATAGGCTTCATAATTGCATAGATTATTAAATAATAGGAAGAAAACTTTAATATTCTGATAGCTATTGATGTAAGATAAACCTTCCAGTATATTCTCCTCTTGCTGATTATTTTTATATTTT
>CAZBSE010000045.1:0-5016 GCA_964494385.1 uncultured Actinomycetota bacterium
GGCATTGGATATTAATTATTAAAAGTAACCGGGGAGGATCGTTTTGATAGACGGGGTTAAATTAAAAAAACTTAAAGTCATACCCGATGAGAGAGGCAGGCTCATGGAGATGCTCCGTTCGGATGATGAATTGTTTATAAAATTCGGGCAGGTTTATATGACAACCGCTTATCCGGGAGTGGTTAAAGGATGGCATTATCACAAGAAGCAGACTGATAATATGGTAGTAGTAAGGGGTATGATGAAGATTGTACTGTATGACAGCAGAAAGGAATCCGGAACCTATAAGGAAGTAAATGAATTTTTCATGGGGGTTCATAATCCAATGCTGCTTCAGATTCCGGCATATGTCTTCCATGGATTTAAATGTATTACGGATTATGAGGCAATATGTATAAATATTCCCACTGAACCTTATGACTACCAGGAACCCGATGAATTCAGGGAAGATCCGCATAGCCCCAATATACCTTACAGGTGGGAAAGAAAAGACGGTTAGGAAAGTAAATTGGCTGAAAGGAAATTAAAAACGCTGCTGATAACCGGAGGTGCAGGATTTATTGGAAGCAATTTTATACATTACATGGCTGAAAAGTACCCCGGATACAAAATAATAAACATTGATAAATTGACATATGCGGGAAACCTGGAGAATTTAAGGGATATGGAAAATAATCCCAATTATGAATTTGTGAAAGGTGATATTGCTGACAGCAAACTCGTAGGTGATATTTTTAATTCCAGCAGTATAGATGCAGTTATAAATTTTGCAGCTGAATCACATGTCGACAGATCGATAGAGGATCCGGGCATATTCATACAGACTGACATTTACGGCACTTATATTTTACTTGAGGCAGTAAAGGAATCCGGAAGAGGAATTTTTTTACAGATAAGTACCGATGAAGTTTATGGTTCAACAGAGAGCGGTTCTTTTAAAGAAACTGACGCATTAAAACCAAACAGTCCTTATTCCGCTTCCAAAGCAGGGGCCGAAATGATTGTAAGATCCTTTTTTAAAACATATGGAACTCCCATTCTCATAACCAGAACCTCAAATAATTTTGGGCCGTATCAGTATCCGGAGAAGTTGATCCCGCTGTTTGTTACCAACCTGATAGATGATATAAAGGTGCCTCTTTATGGTGATGGAATGAATATAAGGGATTGGATATATGTAGATGATAATTGTGCCGCACTGGATTTAATTCTCCATAACGGAGGCATTGGTGGGATTTATAATATCGGTGCCGGAAATGAGCAGCCCAATATATGGATTACATGGAAGATACTGGAACTGCTGGGCAAGACCGAAGAGATGATAAACCCGGTACCGGACAGGCTGGGGCATGACAGGAGATATTCCGTGGATTGCACCAAACTAAAAAGCGAGCTGGACTGGACGGTAAAGTATGATTTTGAGCAGGCACTGGAAAAAACCGTTAAATGGTACAGGGATAATGAGAACTGGTGGAGGCCATTAAAAAAAGGTTAAGAGACTTTTTGAAAATTATATGCTATTTTTCAGTATGTTTTTCATTTCAGGGGTAAAGTAATCCATATGTATTACGTTTTTAAGCCACTTAGGCATTTATACTGTTTTTTATTTATTTATGGCGCCAGGGGTTTGTTTCCATGAAATATGAGATGAAACATGCCAGGAAGCAGGATGAAACAGTAAAAAAGACATCATCAAGGGGCAAAATCACAGCTATTATCATAAGCTCGATAGTAGGAATTGCAGTTATTGTATTCTGTGTTATAAACTTCCGGGTAATTTCCAGGTTCATGGACTCGAGAACAGGCATCCCAGCCGATATATTCGTACCGAAAATAGCTGAAGAAAACCAGGAGACCGCCGATGATGAAAAAATCAAGGATGTTGGTACGGATAATAATGAGGCAGAAGCATTACCGGAAGAAAAGTTGCCTGATGCGGCGGAAAGCGAAGAGGACCAGACTGAAGCTGAGAGTGAAACCGGGAAAAGCGTACCTTCCATAGAGCTGGAGATATATGAGGGGCCTCTTTATTCCAGTCCTGATGATATATGTTATTACCGGGTCAGAGCCATAGTTACAGGAGAACCGTCTCCCCGGATAAGTTTTAGCAAAGATGACAGCCTGGGGTCGCTGGGCTCTGATAGAACACAGGTAAATCTCAGCAGGGATAATAAGACTTATACTCTAACTGCCACCGCCTCAAACTCCGAAGGCAAAGCCTCGGATACCCTGTTCTTAACATGGGATTGTAACCGCGGTCCCGATATAAAAAGCATTTCTCCGTCAAGCGATACTTTATATGTGGAGCAGCAATATGAGGTCTCTGCTGATGTTTCAGATCTGGATGGCGACGTCCTATCCTATACCTGGAGTGTGACGGGCGGCTCTGTTGTTGACAATACGGCAAATCCTATTGAATGGAACACACCGGCCGCTCCCGGGGATTATCAAATTTCTATTGTGGTGGATGACGGTAACGGCAATACCGCCGAGGCTTCTATCGGGGTATATGTGGGGGAAGTTGTAATAGAGCAGACTCCTGAGACCCCTGCGACCCCCAAGGATATAAATATTTCCAAAAAAGAAGGAGAAGGCGGGTATATTGAATTTGGCGGGGCAAATTATATTGGCGGGAATATTTATGCCGGTGATTCTACCGGTAATAGGCCATGTATGGGATTTATCAGTTTTGATATATCGAATCTGGGCGGAAGTACGGTTGAATCGGCTTCACTTACATTCAGCAATGCCCAGGTATCCGGGGACCCTATGGCCTTCAAGGATGCATTAATTATAAATGTACTGGACTGGGGAGCGGAACCGATAACACAGGGCGACTTTGAACTGGAAGGCATCCGTATTGCAAGCTATACTTCTTCCGGTATTACCTGTAATGTTTCCAAACTGAAAGAAGAACTGCAGAAGGCTATAGATGGCGGTAAATCAAGGTTTCAGATCAGGATCCATTTCAGCGGTCCCTATACTGATGATGACGGTCAGGCCGATGGCTGGGAATACTCGCAGGGCAATATAGGTCTAAAGGCTACCGTAACTCAGTAAAAAAAGAATGAACTTGACATTATCAATTAATTATGCAATTATTCTCTACACAATATTCTTAATAAAAATATAGAACTATATATAGTAACAGCATAGAAAAAAAATAATATATACGTAGCAATGAGAAAGAAAAATTCTTATAAAAAGCAAAATATTTGCTTTGGCGGAAAAGTAGCATTAGTGCCTTTCGTATGTCTCCTCATATTAACATTTATATTCACTTTTTCATGTGATCTTAACAATTCCCCACTGGTATTGGATGATAATCAGGCTACCGGCAGCGAAACAGGGGAAGAATCCCAGGATACCGGCCAGGAACAAACTACCGATACTGATGAAAACGCAGTTTCCGAAGAAGAAGTCAAAGAAGAAGGCCAACCAGAAGAAGAGGAGGAAGCTGAAACCGGAGAGCTTACAATAAATGTATACTACTCGGATGCAACGGTACAATATCTGATAGGTGAGGCCAGAGTGGTATCAGCAGAAAGTAAGTATGTAGATGCTTTAAATGAATTAATGAAGCTCCCTGTTGACGGCAGCCTTTATCGATTGATACCGGACAGCACAAAAATAAATTCAATTACGGTTGAGGATGGTATGGCAAGAATAGATCTTTCCAGTAATTTCGTGGATGACAGGCTTACAAGCGATACAGAGGATATTTTACTGATTTACTCAATTGCAAATACATTAACCGAATTTTCTGAGGTGAATTCGATTTCCTTTTATATAGATGGAGAAAAACTGGATATTCTGGGCCAGATAGATATCAGTGAACCTATTTTTCGGAGAAATGATTTAATAAAATAGCTAAAGGGTAAGAATTTATGAGTAAGGTAGCAAAACCATTAAAATTATTTGCTGTTTTTTTATATATAATTATTTTTTGCCTGGCTTTTATTTATCTTCCCGCTGACGGGGAGATTTATGCACAGAGCGGGCAAATAAAAGTATATATCGATGCCGGCCATGGGGGCAGTGATCCCGGAGCAGTAAGGTTCGGTCTTCAGGAAAAAGATGCCAATCTGGATATTGCCCTGAGGCTGAAAGCAAAACTGGAAGCAAATGGATTTATTGTAGTAATGACCAGAACCAGTGATTCTTACTCCAGCCTGGATGACAGAGTAAATATGGCCAACAACTCAGGCGCCGATATATTTTTGTCCATTCATAATAATGCAGCGTTATCCCAGTATGCCCACGGCACAGAGACTTTCTGGTGCTCAAATGGGGTAAGCGGCTCAAATCAATTTGCTGCTCTGGTCCAGAATTATCTGGTAAGTCAGATCGGAAGAGCTAATCGCGGAGTAAAGACAGCTAATTTCAGAGTCATTAAATATACCCAGATGCCGGCGGCTCTGGTGGAATGTTCATTTGTTTCAAATCCGACAGAAGCCGAACTGTTAAAAACCGCTAGTTTCAAACAAAAGTGCGCCGACGGTCTGTTCAATGCAATTGTAGAGTTTTCAAAGGGTATTGATAAAAGTACCGGGTATTATAGTGACAGCAGCGGAGAAAATTCGTCAGGCTTTACGATAAAAATAGATAAACCTGAGAATAATTATATTGCTTACCAGGATTTTACCATCAGCGGCTGGGCAGCAGACTTGAAAAATAGCCCTTCTATACAATTGGCCAGGGTTGAATTTTATAAAGGGGCAGAGAAGAATGAAAGCAATTTATTGGGTCAGGTCAGCAGTTTCACCCAAAATGTACTTGGAAGTACCGGAATCGTAAGCGGTGGATGGGAACATACCATAGACCTTGAATTGCTAAGCGAAGGTGAAAATATTATCTATGCCTATGCCTATGATGATAATAATAGCTACAGTACGGCAAATGTTAAGATAAATGCGGTTAAAGACGGTGATTTAGAGGATGATATAAATCTCAATCCCGCAGCCGATCCGGGCGGACCATATACTGCTGCAGCTGATGAGGAAATTACCTTTGACG
>CAZBSE010000046.1:0-4134 GCA_964494385.1 uncultured Actinomycetota bacterium
CATCCCTATACTATGGGATTATTATCAGCAATACCCATTCCTGATCCTAAACTGGAAAGAAAAAGGAAGAGGATTGTTTTAGAAGGTGATGTCCCAAGTCCCATAGACCCGCCTTCAGGCTGCAGGTTCCATCCCAGATGTCCGAATGCCAAGGATATCTGTAGTAATAAAGAACCGGAATTAAAAAATTATTCAGGGGATAAAGACGAACATCTTGCCGCATGTTTTTTTGCAGGAAAGCCGATTTAAATAAGCAAAGTTTGCCTAAAGGTAAAAATATGGGTAAAAAAAATATTAAAATCCTACTTGCTTTTTTATTTATAATGATATTTTTGAGCACCTGTATATTTTCATGCAACAAAAATAGCTTTGAACTTTTTCAATCTCTGGATGATGGGGCAGAAGATGTAAGTGGAAATGATATTGTTATTGAAATGGATGTTAAAAGTAAGGAGTTTTTCCTTGAATCAAAAGAAAAACAAAAGAATAAGAGCCCTTTAAATGATATTAATATAAGAAAGGCAATATTCTACGGTATAGATAGGGAAAGGATAGTCAAGGAGTTATTCGGGGAATACGGCGAGGTGCTTAATAGTCTATTTTCAAAAGGTTCATATTACCATAACCAGTCGTGGCGGGAGTATGATTATGATCCGGATAAAGCAAAAGACTTTTTAAGCAAAGCAGGGTATGGTGTCGATAATCCACTGTATATCACTATAGGCTCAATAGATAACAGTGATATCAAACAGAGGATAGAAGAAATGATTAAGGAAGACCTGGAAAAGATTGGGATAGAGATCTGGATTTTTAATAAACCTTCAGAGGAATGGTACCAGGATTTTGTGGCTGCGGGAAATTATGAGCTTGGAATTTGGTCAATATATAATTTTGATGGGAGCGATTTAAACTCCAGCTTTAGTTCGGAAAAGATACCGCCTCTGGAAACAGAGCAAAATAAAAATTGTGAAAACTTTTATTGGTATAGCAGCTCTGATGCAGATGAGATTTTGAAGAATATAACAGCAAAAAAAGATGATAAAGAGAGAAAAGAGTTGTTCGGGCAGCTTCAGGACACTCTGGCAGATAATGCAGTAGTGCTCCCTTTATACAGCAGATTATTTTCAATAGCATACAATAATAGAAAAATAAAAAAAATAGATATTGATATAAAGAAAAATAAAGTTTTCTTTAATATTGAAAACTGGAGATTATCAGAAGAAGCAGAAAAGGATGGAATTGAAGAAAGTGAAGTAATAATCGGCTGCGGGGGAGAAAGTTGCAGCCCGCGGGATTTATTTAACTCTAACTTTATAAGGGACCTTATATCAGAAAGCTTGTGGGAGACTAATGAGGCAGGGGAATATGAGCCCGTGCTGGTAGAAGAGACTTATACTAGTTCAGAAGAATATATAGAAAATGTGCCAAATTTAGAAGTCATAGTTTTGCTCAGAGATAAAATATTCTGGCAGAATGGAGAGCCCATAACTTCAGAGGATGTAAAATATACTTTTGAAACCATAGTTGAATATATTGATAACATGGGTGGTGATAAAGATTATTCCAAGATAAAAGAAATTGAAATAATAGATGAAAGGCGGTTTAAGGTTATTTTTAATGAATATAGTGAAGATTGGTACAAGCTGTTTGATACGATTGTTCCCAGGGGCTCGCTCGCAGAAAAAGAAATAGACAATATTACCATAGGGGATATCATAGCCAACGGTCCCTATAAGGTAGCAGAATACAGAGAAGGAGAATATTTGCTATTGAAGAAAAATGAATTTTATTCGGGGGTAGAGTCCGGGGTAGGAAATATCAAGTTTTTATTTGATTCAGATATAAATAATCTTATAGGTATGCTGGGAGAGGGGGAGATAGATCTCCTGAGCGTTTTATTTGATCTGGATTTGATGCGGGACCTGGAAGAAGATAAAAACATAAATTTATTGGTAAAGCCGGGTAATTTGATTGAACATCTTGCCGTGTGTCTTAAAGGAACAGAATCGTAAAAAGTTTTTATGAATGTAACGGTTTATTATTAGATACTTAGCTGTTTATTGACAATAGAAAATATTGTTTCTAAAATTACAAAAGTTAATTAATTGTTCTTTGTTATAAGAAAAATATAATTATTTTAGTAAAATGTCGGAGTGGCGGAACTGGTAGACGCGCAAGGTTGAGGGCCTTGTGAACAATTAATGTTCGTGGGGGTTCAAGTCCCCCTTCCGACACCAATCTATCTTATGTCGGCTTTTTCCTCTGCATGCTCGGCTTCTTTATATTTACCCTGTTTACGCAATAATATGCTTAGGATTCTCCAGGCGTCTTTATTTTTTTTATCCAGATGCAGCAATTTTTTAATGATTTTTTCTGATTCAAGATATTTATTCTGTTTAAAAAGCGATGCTCCCAGACAGAACAGGGCGCTTATATATCTGTTATCTAATTCTACTGCTTCCATACAGGCTAATTCAGCATCATCATATTTGCCCTGTTTGTAAAGGTTGAGTCCAAAAAAATACCATGCTTCTCTGAATTTTCTGTCTTTTTTTAAGGCATCATAGCATATTCTGTCGGCTTTATCGTAATCGCCCTGGTTTATAAGTATTTCAATAAAATATGACCATACTTCTTTATTTTCAGATGTCTGATTATACAAATCTTTATGCATAAAATATTCCGTAAATTTGATATTATATATATATTTATTAATGTATTAATAACTTACTCAATACTATTATAGCCCGACTTCATTAATAGTAAATGTTTTTTTAATTATATCGGCTTTGTCAGATCCTTAACTCAGTTTACCGTATGTACTTTTACAGTGAATATAGAAGAAAGAACTTAAGAGATAAGAAATGTTGAATGAAAACTGGTTTATTATTAATGCTGATTATATAATTGAACCAGACTGAGTTTCAAAGAAGATTAAACAGGTTGGTAAGATGAAAGAAGCATATTTATATAAAAAATTAGATGATGATAGGGTAAGATGCGATCTATGCAGCCACAGGTGCATAATTAAAAATAAGAGCAGAGGCAAATGCTGCGTCAGAGAAAATACAGACGGAAAATTATATTCACTTGTATACCGGAAACTTATTGCCGAAAACTCTGATCCCATTGAAAAAAAGCCGTTATTTCACTTCCTGCCAGGTACATATTCTTTATCCATAGCTACGGTTGGATGTAACTTTAAATGTTTTTTCTGTCAGAATTTTAATATCTCCCAGGTTCCCTGCGACCTGGATAGAATAGAGGGCAAGAATGTTTCACCGGAAGAAATAGTAAATCATGCACTTGCAAATGGCGATAGGAGCATTTCATATACCTATACAGAACCCACTGTATTTTTCGAGTATGCTTATGATACTGCAAAACTGGCAAGTAAAAATGGATTAAAAAATGTTTTTGTTACAAATGGTTTTATGACCAGGGAATGTTTGCTGAAAATAGAACCTTTTCTGGATGCTGCCAACGTGGATCTAAAAAGCTTTTCGGATGAAACATACAGGCAGAAGATAGGGGGAATGCTGAAGCCTGTCCTGAATAATATCATTTTAATGAAGGAAACAGGAGTCTGGGTTGAAGTAACAACACTGGTAATACCGGGAATTAATGATTCAGAAAAAGAATTAAAGCAAATAGCTGATTTTCTTGCAGGGACAGATACCAGCATACCCTGGCACATAAGTGCTTATTATCCTCAGTATAAGTCCGACATACCGCCAACAGGCATAAATAAAATAAAGAAAGCTGTTAAGATAGGTAAAGATGCCGGCCTTAAGTATGTTTATGGGGGTAATATTCCAGGCAGCGAGTATGAAAATACCTATTGTCCTAAATGTAATGAAATATTGATAAGAAGATTCGGATTCTCAATTTCCAGTAATAAGATTAAAGAAGGCAGCTGCCCCAATTGCGGGCAGAAGATAGATGGAATATTTTAAGAATTTTCTTTATATATGCATTTAAAATATTTTTTTTGTTAAATCAATAAGCAGTCTTAACTTTTAACATAAATTAATTTATAATATCGTCCTGTTGTTAAAAAGGCGGCATAGCCAAGTGGTAAGGCAGAGGTCTGCAAAACCTTTATCCCCGGTTCAAATCCGGGTGCCGCCTCCA
>CAZBSE010000047.1:0-4090 GCA_964494385.1 uncultured Actinomycetota bacterium
ACTTGCTCTAAAAGAACTCCTTGGAAGTATTAGCCTGGAACCTATAATAGATAAAAAATCAGATTTTTACTATATTGTAAGTAATGGAGAGATTAAGTTTAAACCATATCACATGGCACATACAAAGATCCAGACTCTTGCACTGCTGGACAATAAATACAAAGGTTCGTATTGCTATCACTGGCGGAGAGGGAGGGATTCGAACCCTCGAGGCAAGCTTACACCCGCCTAACCGCTTAGCAGGCGGCCCTTTTCGACCACTCAAGCACCTCTCCGCACCTTGCAGCAAACAATATAATAACAGATTTTGCAAAAAAATCATTAACCAAACCAAAATCCAATTTAATTTCCGGCAAATACAGCGTATTTAATTTAAATTATGGGATTTAACAATTATAATATTACTGGATATGGAAAAACTTAAAAACATACTTTCAATAATTGACCATAAAGGCTATAAGGCATACAAGCAGCTTGAGGGCAGGTATGATTTTGAAGATTTTACCCTGCATATAGACCATGTGCAGGGAGATCCCTTTGCATCACCATCCAGGCTCAGAGCCCGTGTCATGCAGACAAAAGCAGTATTTTCTCCGGAACTTTTTTCCAATAGCTCCAGGAAAACTGCCCTTGAAGATTATATTTCCAGGGCATTTAATAAATCGTTAAAACAAGAATGCAGGGGCAGCTGCGGAACAGGAAAATCAGGTTTGATAAATATAGACAGCGGAGGACAGGAAATCCTTAAGAGAACCTCCTGCATGGTTAATTCCGATTTTGTGGAAGTAAGATTTTATGCGGGTCTTCCCGCAAGAGGAAGGACCATCCTGGGAAACCACTGCCTTGAAATGCTTACCGGTGAAGTTCCCAAAATAGTAGCAGCCTCAATGTTCTACCGCAGCCTGGATGAAAAAGAGATGAAAAAACATATTCAAATCTGTGAGGATCAGGATTACCTCCGCGGCATACTGGAAGAAAACAATCTGGTGTCGTTTATAAAAAACGGTTCCATACTCCCCCGCAAAAGCGGTATCAGCGACAGCCCTCTTCCGGAATCGGAAGCTATTGCCTTTAAATCTCCGGCCCAGCTTGAAACCACACTCAAGGCTCCCAATGCCGGTAATATTACAGGAATGGGTATACCCAGAGGGGTAACCCTTATAATCGGAGGAGGATTTCATGGAAAGACAACCCTCCTCAAGGCTATCGAAAGAGGTATTTATAACCATATCCCTTCAGACGGCAGAGAGTATTGTATAACAGTTGATTCCGCAGTAAAAATAAGAGCCGAAGAAGGAAGAAACATTCAGAAGGTAAATATTTCACCTTTTATCTCCAACCTACCTTTCGATAAAGATACCATAAAATTCTCAACTGCCAATGCCAGCGGAAGCACTTCACAGGCTGCAAATATAATAGAGGCACTGGAATGCGGAGCCGGGCTCCTTCTTCTGGATGAAGATACCTCGGCCACAAATTTTTTAATAAGAGATGAAATCATGCAGAAGATGGTTCCAAAAGACAAAGAGCCCATAACCCCTTTTATTGACCGGGTAAAGGATATTTACCAAAAACTCGTCACATCGTCCATTCTGGTCATGGGCGGGTCCGGTGATTATTTTGAAGTTGCGGATACAATTATAATGATGGACTGCTACCTTCCCTGCATAGTCACAGAAAAAGCAGCAGAGCTGATAAAAGAAAGAAAGGATATAAGGCATATAGAGATTTCTGATTCTTTTAGTTTCATAACCAGCAGGATTCCCCTGCCTTCAAGCATCAATCCCTTCAGAGGGAACAGGAAAAGAGTAAAGTCAAGGGGTCTGGATAATATAACCTTCGGATTTTACAGTATTGACCTGTCCGCTGTTGAACAAATAGTCGATCCAAGTCAGGTTAATGCCGTATCTGATATAATCCTTTATGCCCTGCGGAAAAAGTATATAAATGGAAAAAATATCCTGACAGATATTATGGATATGATACTTGAAGATATCAAAAAATACGGATTGGACATAATTTCTGACTTTAAGGGCCGGCATCCCGGAAGTTATGCTCTACCCAGAAAATTTGAAATAGCTGCAGCCATAAACAGGCTGAGGACCCTTAAAGTCTTACAGGCATCCTGAATTTTTATCCTATTAAATATTTCCAAATATATACTATTCAACTTCTTCTATAACATAATTGCTGTTTCCCAGTCCGATCTTCTCCAGTTCTTCTATCTGGCCGTAAGGATCCTTGCCCCAGATTCTTTCGAAAAGATGTTTTCCATTTCGCAATTCCCTCCCCACCGGCAGTGAACCGGGAAGCGGTGTTCCGTCTTTTATTATATCCAGAGAGGCTTTTTCTATTGCCACCAGGTCACGGGAGGCCATTATCCCCACATCGGGAACCAGTGATGCCGTTGACATACCCCAGCAGTCACAAAGCATGGTTATATTAAGCAGAATATTTATATAGTACACACTGTCTTTATCAAAGGTTTTAAGCACTTCTTTGGTTGCTATTGACAATCCCGTCTGAAAGTCCTTAAAATTCTTACCCTGAAAAGTAAGGGCATTATTGGGGCATACTTCCACACAGTGCTGACAAAATGTACAGTGGTGGAAAAACAATTCATATTTTCCCTCATCGTTAAACTTATTCGCTTTATACCTGCATTCATTTATACAGGTCTCACAGTGGTCGCACAGCTCTTCGTTCCACACTATACCCCCCTCCAGAGCATGAACCTCTCTTCGGGTCTCTGAGGTAACGCAGCCCATTGCAATATTCTTACATGCACCGCCGTAACTGGCACAGCCGTGGCCTTTCAAATGCGAGAAATCAATCAGTACATCGGCATCATGGATATTGCCCGCTACCTGTATTTCTTTAAGTGATTTGAAGTTAACTTTTTTTGAATAATAATATTTGTCCTCAATACCTGCCACGGGGATAAGCTTGCAGCCGACAATATTCTCCATATAGCCCCTTTTGGCCGCACCCCGGATTCCAAAATCATCATTATTCCTATGATACAGATCAGTAATAAAAACGTCTCCTCCTGAATCCTTTAAAGCCTTTACCAGTATTCTCACAAATAAAGGGTGGATGGTGGTATAACCCATATTACCGCCCAGGTGCATTTTTAAAGCCACCGATTTGCCATCCACCATTTCTTTAAGCGGTAATGATTCCAGCATTCGTCTAAATTTTGCAGGAAGGGTAGCATCCGCTTCCATTTTCTTAAAATTAACACTTGCAAACTTAACCACAGATCTTCCCATTTTTTACCACCTCCTTTTCAAAAACCATCTTTAATCAATTTTACTGTAAATATCGCTGATTAATTATTCAGATTTAATAAATGGCGCGCCTGGAGGGATTCGTTCTTTCGTCTCGCTTTGCTCGCTGCAGAGACGCAGACTCCCTCGTCTTCGACTCAGTCCGTCTTTTCGAATCCCAAAAATATGCCACTGGCATATTTTCAATTATAACTCTGCTTTTAACGTAAAAATATTACTTTCTGGCGCGCCTGGAGGGATTCGAACCCCCGACCTTTGGATTCGTAGTCCACTGCTCTATCCAACTGAGCTACAGGCGCCTATTAGTATTCTAAATTACTTATCTAAAATTATCATTAACAATTTCTATTTCTTTTCCGTTATCAATATTGTATGTTCTGCCCTTCCAGTATATGCCGTAACCGGACTTTACCCTATACGCCGAGTTTATGGATAGTGCAATTATATACAACATAGAAAGAGGATGAAACAGCACATCCAATATTCTATTTTTAAACCTTATTGATAGTACGATTTTAATTATAGCTACAATAATGATCTGGCTCATTACTAAATTTATTACTATTCTTGACCAATCAAAACAGTAAATTCCAAGGGGCAATAGTATAAACGGAAAAAGAAAAAGTACCGTTATTGTTGATATAACTACCAGAAGATTAAAAGTACTGTAATCCATAGCTGCAAAAATAAATTTTGAAAATCCCCTGACCACATCACCAAAATTTTTATACATCCTGCAATATATATTGCTGCGCCCGTCAAAAATCATGAATCTGTATCCGTGCCTCTTTACCTGTTTG
>CAZBSE010000048.1:0-4005 GCA_964494385.1 uncultured Actinomycetota bacterium
CGATTTTTCAAAAACATCAATAATAGAATTTTATACTTCAAGCTTTTTTGAAGAGAATCTGGACCTGCTTCCGGATAAATCAAAAATCTTATATTTCGGGAAAAAGGAAAAAATACTGGACAAATATGATTTTAACAGCGGGCAATATTCAGAGACAAAAGCCTACAATGATTATTCATTTGACTGTATATTGTTTTCCAAAGCATCGGATACCCTGAACGGAGCGGAGGATTTGTTAAAGAAGTTTTACAAATCGCTGAATATCGGTGGAATTTTGTTAATCACAATTCCATTTACAGCAGGCGATGATATCAGGTGTTTTAAAAAAGCCGGACACTCTTACCAGTGGATAAGTGATAAATTATGGGAAATGGGATTCAGGGAAGTATCGGTAAAAGAAATAGGCTCATATCACAGCATATCATTATATCTTGAGTACAAAAAGTTTGTGCTGAAACTAAAAGGTATGAATAATAGGGCAGCTTCCGTTAAAAAAAATAAGTTTATAAAAAAGAGATTTAAAAATATACTGGCGCTTGAGAACAAATCAGGTCCTGATAGAAAATTGGAACCGGATATTATTACAGCAGGTTATGGAATAACTGCTGTTAAGTAACTAAGTCCCATTAAAAGCCGGTAATATTACTCTGGTTTTAAAAATATTAAAGTTATGGATTTAAAGTCAATTAAAGAATATATAAGAAATAACCGGATTGTCAGGTACTTTAAAAGAAATTTCAGTGACAGTGCATACGGCATGTCGAATTTATTGATTGCCTCACTGGATGGTTTCTTTTTAAACGTACTGCTTGTCCGTTTTTTAAGCTATGAGGATTTGGGAAATTATAAACTTTTTTTCTCCATTATTAATATTCTGATTATCTTTTCCATAAATGGCCTCAACACATCTGTTACGAAATCCGTGGCAAAGAAATACAGGAGATTTTTTATTAAAGCTGTTAAATTCAGCAGTCTGTTTTCATTAATTGCAACCCTGGCGCTGATCATTCTATCGGTGAGTTATTATAGGGGGACTGATATAAAATATGCTTTGCTGGCATCAAGCTTTATAGTGCCGATTTATTTTGGCTTTAATATATGGGAGTCTTTTTTATACGGCGAAAGGCAATTTAAAAAAGTCTTCCTGCTGAATGGAGCTATTGCGGTTACCAGATTTGCGGCATGCGGCCTTATTTTATTTTTTTACCGGAATTATCTAATAACTATATTCGTTTATTTGCTTATTGTGTCCATTTATAATTTAATTTTCTCATTATGGATCTATAGGGGAGTAAATAAGGAGGAAGTTAGGCCCGATAAAGATAAAGAACTTATCAAGCACGGCTTCAGGCTCACAGGGGCAAGTGCAGTTTCGGTTATAGCAAAAAATGTTGAAAGGATAATCCTTGATGTTGTCTCCAATGCTACGATGGTAGGAATATATAGTGTCATAAGCGTTTTTCCGACGTTTATTAAAAATAGCCTAAAAACCCTGATTAATGTCCCCACCGTTAAGTTAGCTGCGCGTCCAGAAAAAGAAAACAGGATAATTGTCAAAAAGGGTTTGTATCTTATTGCTTTCAGCGGTGTGGTAATTTTTGTAATTTTTTGGTTCATAACCCCGTTTTTGCTTAAATTTTTCTTTAAGGTAGATGATGCGGATATGATAAGGTATGGAAGGCTCATACTTATTCCCCTGGTCTTCATGCCTGTTAACCTGGTCATTAAATATATGTGCAGCTACCAGGGCAGCGGAAGCAGCGTATTAAAATTATATACAACTACTGATATTATAAAATTGGCTTTACTTGCTGTTTTTATTCCATTTTTTAAAATTAACGGAATAATAATTGCCCTGATACTGGCTGAATTTTTCTCTTTCTTAATTTTAATTATCTGGTTCATAAGAAGTAATAAAAGATTTGGGATCGGGTGGAAAAAAGATTAAAAAGAAAATTTTATTAAAAATTATTAAAGTTCTTCTCTTTCTGGATAATTATCTGTATGCTGCCGTATCCAGGTTTGCGGTGAAGCTGGAAAATGGTATTCATCCGAAGCACAGGCTGATAAAATACCATAACTTCTTTATAGATAATATAAATTCAACCGATATGGTTCTGGATGTCGGCTGCGGGAACGGATTTAATACTTACCGTATTGCGGGGAAAGCAAAAAGGGTCGTGGGGATAGACATAGATAGCAAAAATATAGCTTATGCAGAAAAAAATTTTCTATTAGGCAACATAGATTATCTTAATGCCGATATAATGGATTATGAATCCGGCCAAAAATTTGATGTAATTGTTCTGTCAAATGTACTGGAGCACATTAAAGATAGGATTAGGCTGCTTAAAAAGATAAAAGATATGGGCAGGAGATTCTTAATAAGGGTACCGGTAATAGATAGAAGCTGGCTGGTTTTATATAAGAAGGAACTGGGGATCGAATATAGATTAGATAAAACTCACTGTATAGAATATACTATTGATAGTTTTACGGAAGAGCTGGAGAAAGCCGGATTAAAACTTAAAAATTACTCTATCCGTTTTGGAGAGATCTGGGCTACAGTAGAGAAATAATATAATTTATATTAATGAGTGCTGGTAAAAATATGAAATCGATGGACAGAAAAATTGCATTGGTCCATTACTGGTTGACAGGAATGAGAGGCGGAGAGAAGGTTGTCCGGTCAATCTGTGATATTTATCCCGGCATTGATATTTATACTCTGGTGTATGATGAAAAGAAAATAGCGGATTCCATAAAGAAACATAAAATACATACCTCTTTTATACAGAGGCTGCCTTTTTCAAAGAAAAAATACCGGTTTTATCTGCCTTTTATGCCGATTGCAGTAGAACAGTTTAACCTTTCCGAATATGATATTGTAATAAGCAGCGAATCCGGAATTGCCAAAGGCGTTTTGACAAAACCGGAAACCTGCCATATATGTTATTGCCATACTCCTATGAGATATATATGGAATATGTATTTTGATTATCTGGAAAATGAGAAGCTTGGTTTATTTAAAAGAAATTTTATCAGAATGTATTTTAATTATTTAAGGCTCTGGGATGTTGTCAGCTCTTACAGGGTAGATTACTTTATCAGTAATTCTTACAATGTAAAAAAAAGAATACTCAAGTATTATAAAAGAGACTCCACGGTCATATATCCTCCGGTAGATGTTGATGATTTTAAATTTACCCCTAAAAAACAAGATTATTATTTAGTAGTCAGCCAGCTTGTATCTTATAAGAGGATAGACCTGGCCGTAAGGGCATTTAATAAAATTGGCAGGGAGCTGATCATAATAGGAGAGGGTCCTGAATTAAAAAGACTTAAGAAAATTGCCGGTTCGAATATAAAATTTATAGGCTGGCAGAGCGGCAAGGCATTAAATGAATACTATGCCAATGCCAGAGCTTTTATTTTCCCCGGTGAGGAAGATTTTGGCATAACTGCAGTCGAAGCTCAGGCAAGCGGCACTCCGGTGATAGGTTATGGAAAGGGCGGCCTGCTGGAAACAGTTATAAATAAGGAAACCGGATTCTTTTTTCATAAGCAGAGGACAGAAGATCTGATTGAAGCCGTGGAAAGTTTTGAATCGGGCAGTGCCAGATTTGACAGTTATAAAATAAGGGAAAATTCTTTAAGATTTAGCAGAAAGAATTTTGAAAAGGCCTTAAAAGGATTTGTTGAAGAAAAATATCTCCAGTATTCCGATACTTATCTGAAGTAAGTTATTTTATAAAATAAAAGCAGGGAAAATATGGGCAATTGTTTTATCGGCAGCATTAGAAGTAACTACAGGAAGAGAGAAATATTCTTTGGGCTGATGCTTCTCTTAAGCGATATTTTTTCCCTGGGCCTGGCATTCTTTTTATCGTTTGTTCTTAGGTTCGGAATAAATCCGGCCAATATATTCAGGGATAACATCAAGTACTACGTATATTATTCAATCATAGGGCTGCTTATAACAGTTATTTTATTGTATTTCAGGAA
>CAZBSE010000049.1:0-2659 GCA_964494385.1 uncultured Actinomycetota bacterium
ATACCGCTGCTGAATTCACTGACTGCTATCCTCGGGGTAAGGAAAATAGATATTATTTTATTTTTATTTTTTTCGCTTTTTTTAGGCTTTTATATAAATGTTCGTCAAAATAAATTAAAGGGATACCAAAAGTATGATAACGGCAGTAGGAAATTAAGATCATTTGATGATCTGGAAATTGCCAAGCCGGCAGCAGTTTTTATTATTATTTCCGGCATATCATGCCTTATTACTATTTTTCGTTATGCGAATTTTTATCCTTTAATAACCCATAGATACTACGACCTTATTGTTAATACAAACGGGATAAGCTCTACCTATTCAATATTATGGACAATACAATTTTTCTTTAACGGTGTCATTGGATTTGGATTGTTTTTTATTATTTTGTATATCCTGAATGATGTTAAAGATATTATCAGAACAGTTGTTATCCTGCTGTTTTCCAATTTTATTTTTATCATAATCGGGTTCTACCAGTTTTTTTTCAATCCTTATTTCGGGAATACCGGCCAATGGGCCTATGACAGGATTAATGCAACTTTCACCGACCCCAATGCCCTGGGAAGTTATATAGTAATGGCATTTCCTATTTATTTAGCAGTTATAATATTCTTTAAAAGATGGTACCTCAGAACGATTTTTATTTTTTTATTATCTGCTTTTTTGACGATAGCGGCATTCAGCGGTTCCAGAAGCGCATTTTTGGGAATAATTTTATCATCGTTTATTTTTTTAATTATAGGCCTGTTAAAATTAATAAAATTAATCAAAAGAAAATCCAAATCCTCTCTGAAGCTCAAGCGGCTATTCACGGCATTAGGCGTGATACTGCTGGTAATAATAGTAGTATTCTGCTCAATTTTTATAACTTTTTGCTCAATGCGGATCGAACTGAAGGATATGTACCGGCCTGTGACAAGCGTAGCTTTGTTCAACAGGATATTAAACACCATCTGGACGAGTTATAACGTTTACAGGCAGGAAGGCGTTGCTGCAGCGTTTAAGTCAATTTCACTGGAGAGATTTCTTCTCTGGGCCCAGTCTTTGGAAATGTTTAAAGATTACCCAAATTCAGGTGTGGGCATAGGAGCTTATGTTATTGAATTGCCCGATTATTATATTGGAAGTTACGGTGAAGTAAAAATAATAGATTTTGCCGGCAATTATTATTTACAGTTATTATCGGAGCTGGGAATACCGGGGTTACTTTTAATTTTATTTATTTTTTATATTATTATTAAAAAAGTATTTACTTACTACAGAAGGCCGGAGAAAATAAAAAAGACAGATGACCATGACTGGCTGCTTACCGGGCTGTTCATTTCTTTTATTTCTATGATAATTATTTTATTTCTGGGGCCGCATACCAATTTCAATGAAATCCAGTTTACGTTCTGGCTGGTGACAGGATTGATTATCGCATATATAGCAATAAAAGAGGGAGCGCAGAAAGATAAATCCGGCGTTGAATTGACGGCAGCATTGGAAGATAAAATTAATGGCAAAAATAGATTTGGTATTACCCAAAGAATAAGTCTAATGGTAATTATTTTAATTTTTACGGCCAGCCTCCTGACCAGTTCTTTCTCAAGTCTTTCAATTAACGTTAAGCAGGATCTATATGGCTGGGAAAATAGCTACGGGTTTTACAAAGAGGAAGTCACTTACGGCAGGAAATTCAGGTGGACAAATATTGATGCCAGTGAAGTCATTGAAAAACAGGGCCGGATTATGATCGTGCCTATTAAGGCAGGGAACCCTGATATAAATAAAGATGATATTTTTGTAAGGCTTTATATTGATAATTCCTTGATGAAAATAGTAAGGTTTAAAAATGACAACTGGCATGATATTAGAATAAATATCCCCGATACGGGTAGAGAAAAGATGACTTTTACTGTTTCGGTCAGTAGAAGCTGGAGCCCCAGAGAATGGAAAATGTCAACTGACAGCAGGGAGCTGGGTGTTATGATAGGAGAAATTAAATTCACGGACAGTTAATGTAATTTTTAGTTTTAGTAATTAATGATACTGGTGTAAAATTATATATTATTAAACAGTATAGGTGTATTTAAGGGTGATATAAATATTTAAAGAAAAAGAAGATTCAAAAAAATTTATTGAGGGGATAAAAGAGAAAATCAGTAAAAAGGCAAAAACAGAAAAAATAAATAAAATAAGCCCTGAATATTTGTCATCAATGAAAGAAGATAATCTTTATAACAGTTTAAATGAAGCCGAACGGAATGCGAATATAGGATTGGCCGTCCCTTCTCTGGGTAAACTATTTATTTTAAAAAGAGCAGCATACAGGTGGTTTATTAAAATTCTTTTTAAAATTTTAAAGGTAGTTACCATAAACCAGAGGAATTTCAATTTATCTGTCCTTGATGCTTTCCGCAGCGGTATTGATGCCCATAACAGTCTTAAATTAAGATTTGCCGGAGCCAAAACCCAATGGGATGCCAGGGCCGCAGAACTGGAAGGAAAGTTAGAACAGCAGGGTATGGAAATTGACAGGCTTCAAAAAACAGTGGATTACTTAAAGCATAGTTTGATCCAATTGGAGCATAAAGAAAATGACATTTATGAAGATACCGGAAAGAAAGGTAGAAGCAAATTACAGAATTCAAAGAATGAGATTAACCATAGCCTG
>CAZBSE010000050.1:0-1996 GCA_964494385.1 uncultured Actinomycetota bacterium
GTTCTACTTTTAAAATAATAAATGTTGCTTCGGCGATAGAAAATGGTTCGGTGGGTAGATACCAGATATTTGATTTGCCTCCTTCAATCCCGGTTGGCGGCAAGGTGTTTGATGAGATTTCTAGAAATTATAATGTCAGTTATACTACTGAGGAGATAATAAAGCGTTCAAGTAATATAGGAGCTATTACCATCGCCCTTAGTATGGGAGAAAAAAAATTCTGGGAAGGTATAAAAAATTTTGGGTTTGGTGAGCTGACGGGAATAGAACTGCCTGGTGAAGAAAGAGGGATTTTTCGTGATTATGAGTATTGGAACGCATCGGACATTGCGGCGCTGGCTATAGGCCAGAGTATTTCGGTAACCCCGCTCCAGCTGCTGCGAGCAGCTTGTGCCATTGCCAATGGGGGTTATCTGGTCAACCCTTCTATTGTAAAGGAAGTAAAATTATTGGAAAATGAAGAATACAGTGATATACAGATAGAAGAAGGAAATAGGATTATCAGTACCGAGACGGCAGGTACATTGAAGGATATGATGCTGGCAGTGGTAGAAGAAGGAACAGGAATAAGAGCACAGATAGAAGGGATTAAAGTATGTGGTAAAACTGGCACTGCTGAAAAAGTTAATAAAGATGGAGTTTATGATGAGGAATGCAGCATAACTTCTTTTATTGGTTTTGCGCCGTATGATGATCCGGAAGTTGCCATACTTGTGGTTGTAGATGAGCCGCAGGGAGGAGAAAACACAATCTGGGGCGGAACCGTGGCTGCCCCTGTTTTCAGTAAAATAATGGAATTCTCTTTGAGAAGATTAAGGATTTAACAGGGCCAGCCGGCAGGTCTTAATACGGGTCCGGATATTATGTGATTTATAAAATGTTTTAGTACTATAATTTATAGAAATGAAGTTACGGGATATACTAAAAAATGTAAATTATAAAAAGATTTATGGAAATATCGATATAGATATAAAAAATCTCTCTGTCAATTCCAAAAATGTACCGGAAGGCGGCTTATTTATAGCTATCGAAGGTTTCCGGCACAGCGGCCGCCACTTTGCAAAGGAAGCAATCTCTAACGGGTCCGTAGCGGTAATGGCCCGGAGTAAGGTAGAAGCTCCTTCTTATATAACCCAGATCCTAACTGCCAATACCAGGGAAGTATTACCTATCCTTTGCAGGAATTTCTATCGTGACCCCAGTAAATATTTAAAGCTGGTGGGTGTTACGGGAACAAATGGGAAGACCACTACATGCTATCTTATAAATTCTATTTTAAGCAGTGCGGGGATGAAGACTTCGATTATAACTACAGTAGATTCATTTTTAAACGGCAAAAGGACTTCATTTGACTGCACCACCCCGGAATCTCTTGATCTGAATAAATTTTTTAAAAAGAGCAGGCAAGAAAAAGTGGATGCTGTTTGCATGGAAGTATCTTCTCACTCTATAGATTTGCATAGAGTTGATTATCTTAAATTTGATTACTTTGTATTTACCAATCTCTCTCAGGATCATCTTGATTATCATAAAAATATGGAGAATTATTTTAATACAAAGAACAAGCTATTTTTAAAAAAATTTAGAAAAATTTATGGCGGCAAAAGAGCTGTTGTCAATATGGACGACAATTACGGAAGAAGAATTTTAAAATCAACAGATTTAAAAAAAATATCTTACTCCCTCAAATCAGACGGCGCAGATATCCGGGGGAGCCATACGGAGAATTCCACCGGCAGTATCGATATGAATATACATACGGGGGATGGCAGGAGATTTAAAGTGTCATCTCCGCTGTGCGGATATTTCAATATGTATAATATACTGGCAGCTGTCGGCGTATGCCTTGATATGGGTATCGATACCGGAGCTATTCAGGAAGGTGTGGAATCCATGTCCGGAGTAAACGGAAGATTTGAAAAAGTGGATGCGGGTAAAGGACCAAATGTAATAGTAGATTATGCTCACACTCCGGATGGCCTGGAGAATGTACTTA